>NZ_LRTR01000733.1 GCF_001550375.1 Streptomyces europaeiscabiei
GTGCGCCACCCGGCCTCGACGAGGCGGGTGTGCAGGGCGTCCACGAGGAGGGGGTGCGGGCCGAGGGGGGCGGCCAGGCGGGTGCGGGCCTCGGCGGCCGCGGCCATCTCGGGGATGTCCTGCTTGACGTGGTAGCCGCGGCTGAGGAGGAGGGGGACGAGGACGGCTTCCCGGTCGCCGAGTGCGGCGAGGGTGTCGGGGAGCAGGGGCTCGTTCAGCTCGATGTGGCCGAGGTGCACGGCCAGGCCGGGGCGCTGCTCGCGGACGCGCTCCATGAGGGTGCGTACGGTCGCCAGGGCGCGCGGGTCGCGGCTGCCGTGCGCCACGAGGACCAGCGCGGGCGGGGCCTGGCGCCGGGTTCCGTTGCGGGAGACGAGGCTGAGCTGGGAGGCCAGCTGGTCACTGATCAGGTTCATGATGTGCGCCGTACTGTCGAGGTCCGCGTTCGACTTGCTCGTCGTCGCCGTCATGTACCGATGGTGCCGGGGGGAGGTTGCCTCCCCGTTGCACGGTGGTGACGGGTGTTTTCCGGCGGTTCACCGAGCGCCTCGGGGGTGTGTGAACCGCCACGACCTGGCGTTTCGACTCGTTCGAGTGAAGCTTGTCACCCTGGGCGATGAACCGGAGCGATGCGAATGACGTCTTCGTTGGTCGGAGAGGCGGGCGCTGTCGGGCCCGTCGGAAACACCCAGGACACATATGGGGTCGACGAACGGGGGTGGGCCGCCGTGAGGCGTGTCGGGCGGGTGATTCGGCTGCCGCGTACGCGGGCGGGGCGGCGGCGGGCCGTGCAGGCGGTGATGCTGCTGTGCGCGCTGGCGCTGCTGCCCTCGACCTGGATGTTCACGGCGGCCGGCGACCGGCTGCGGACCACGGCCGACGTGCCGCGCACCGAGGTCGCGATGGTCTTCGGCGCGGGGCTGTGGCAGGGCGAGCCGTCCCCGTATCTCGCGCGCCGGCTGGACGCGGCGGCCGAGCTGTACCGGTCGGGCCGGATCAAGGTGGTGCTGGTCACCGGGGACAACAGCCGCGAGGAGTACGACGAGCCGGACGCGATGCGCGGCTACCTCACCGACCACGGCGTGCCCGACGACCGCATCGTCAGTGACTACGCCGGGTTCGACACCTGGGACTCCTGCGTCCGCGCCAGGAAGATCTTCGGCGTGGACCGCGCGGTGCTCATCAGCCAGGGCTTCCACATACGCCGGGCGGTCGCGCTGTGCCAGGAGGCGGGCGTCGAGTCGTACGGGGTCGGGGTGCAGGACCGGCACGACGAGACCTGGTACTACGGGGCCACCCGTGAGCTGTTCGCGGCGGGCAAGGCGTCCCTGGACGCGCTCTTCGAGCCGGACCCCCGCTTCCTCGGTCCTGAGGAAACGGGGGTCTCGAAGGCGCTCGCGTCGGCCGGTTAGCGCTCACGTCGGCCGGCTGGCGATCGCGTCGGCCGGTCAGCGCTTGATCAGGCCGGTCGGCGCTTGAGCCGGTCAGTGCTTGAGCCGGTCAGTGCTTGAGCCGGTCAGTGCTTGACGGTGCCCCAGGTGCCCTGGTCCACGGCGCAGCCCCACTTCTTGCCGTCCGTGGTCTTGCCGTAGACGGCGAACTTCACCTCGTACAGGTCGGTGCGCAGCATGCGGGTGCTGACCTTGAAGGCGGCGCTCTTGCCCGGCTTCAGGGTCTTGGCGGCGACCTTGACGATCTGGTTCGTCTTCTGGGTGATCTTGGCGCCCTTGGTCGTCACCGTCGCCTTGCCGAAACGGAGGCTCTTGGTGTTGGTCACCTTGAGGCTGACGTCCTTGAAGGTCACCTTCTTGCTGGAGTTCGTGAGGCCGAACCGGAGACCGCCGTTGGTCACCCAGTTGTTGTTGTCGACGTAGAACTTCTTCAGGTAGGTGATCTTGATCGGGCAGCTCGCGGCGGCCTGTGTCTCGACGCCTGCCTGCTTCTCGACGGACGCGGCGGACGCGGCACCGGCGAAGCCCAGCTGGGCGGCGGTGAGAGCCCCGGCGGCCCCCAGGACGGCGACGGTGGTGCGCATACGGTTCACGGTGTTTCCTCTTCCCCCTACGGCCCTCGCACGGGCCACGTGACAGGACGTACGCCACAGGGAGCTCACGGCACGACCCCCGCTGTCTGTGGCGCCCGTAGTTCTTAACACGCAAGGGCCGAACACGTGGACGGTAAGCGCTTGAACGGCCGCCTACGGTGACAGAACTGCTACATCGACGCACCCTGCGTTCACCACGGCGCCGGGCCCGTTCACCACGGCGCCGGTACCGCTCCTCACGCCGGGTCCGGGCGCGCCGGGAGGTCCCCGTGCCGGTCGCGTAACGGGGAGCGTCCCGGCGCGTAACACGCCCGCCGCACGCTGAACGGTATGCAGAACTCCGCGACGCCCACCCACTGCCCGTACTGCGCCCTGCAGTGCGGAATGAACCTGACGCCCGGTGCGGACGGGTCCGACGGTGTCGTAGTGGTGACGGAGCGCGCGGACTTCCCGGTGAACCGGGGAGCGCTGTGCGGCAAGGGCCGTACGGCGCCGGCGGTGCTCTCGTCCCGGGTCAGGCTGACCGGCCCCTTGGTCAGAAGGGCGGGCGTCCTGGAACCCGCCTCCTGGGACGAGGCACTCGACCGGATCGCGGAGGGGCTCACCCGCACGCGTACGGAACATGGTCCGGACGCGTGCGGTGTGTTCGGCGGCGGCGGGCTGACGAACGAGAAGGCCTACGCGCTCGGCAAGTTCGCGCGGGTGGTGCTCGGCACCTCGCAGATCGACTACAACGGCCGCTTCTGCATGTCCTCGGCGGCGGCCGCCGGGATGAAGGCGTTCGGGCTCGACCGGGGTCTGCCGTTCCCGCTGGAGGACATCCCGAAGACCGGGTGCGTCGTCCTCGTCGGCTCCAACCTCGCGGAGACCATGCCGCCGGCGCTGCGCTATCTCACCGAGCTGAGGGAGAACGGCGGCAAGCTGATCGTCATCGATCCGCGCCGCACCCGTACGGCCGAACAGGCCGACCTGCATCTGTCCCCGCGCCCCGGCAGCGATCTCGCCCTGGCCCTCGGCCTGCTGCACCTGATCGTGGCCGAGGGGCGGACGGACGAGGAGTACATCCGCGAGCGGACGAGCGGATGGGAGGAGGCCCGGGCGGCGGCCATGGCGCACTGGCCGGAGTACGTGGAACGGATCACGGGGGTGTCCGTTCCCGAACTCCGCGAGGCGGTAGGGCTGTTCTGCGAGCCGGAGCACGCGATCGTGCTCACCGCGCGCGGGCCCGAGCAGCAGTCCAAGGGCACGGACACCGTCGGCGCGTGGATCAACCTCACGCTGGCGACGGGCCGGGCCGGACGGCCGCTGTCCGGGTACGGCTGCCTCACCGGGCAGGGCAACGGGCAGGGCGGACGCGAGCACGGCCAGAAGGCCGACCAGCTGCCCGGCTACCGCAAGCTGGTCGACCCCGAGGCCCGGCGGCACGTCGCCGAGGTCTGGGGCGTGGACCCGGACAGCCTGCCCGGGCCGGGCCGCAGCGCGTACGAGCTGCTGGACGCGCTCGGCGGCGACATCAAGTCCCTGCTGCTGATGGGATCCAACCCGGTGGTGTCGGCGCCGCGTGCCGCGCACATCGAGGAGCGGATCAAGTCCCTGGACTTCCTGGCCGTGTGCGATGTCGTGCTGTCGGAGACGGCGGCGCTCGCGGACGTCGTGCTGCCGGTGACGCAGTGGGCGGAGGAGACCGGCACGACGACCAATCTGGAGGGCCGGGTGCTGCTGCGGCGGCAGGCGATCACCCCTCCCGACGGCGTCCGCAGCGACCTGGAGGTCATGCACGAGCTGGCCGACCGGCTGGGCGTGGAGAAGGGCTTCTCGACCGACCCCGAGGAGGTCTTCGAGGAGCTGCGCCGGGCCAGCGCGGGCGGGCCCGCCGACTACTCGGGGATCACCTACCGGCGGCTGGCGGAGGAGAACGGGGTGTTCTGGCCCTGCCCCGCACCGGCCACCACACCGGCCACCGACGTGCGCCCCGTCCCGCCCACCGAGGCGCACCCCGGCACCCCGCGCCTCTTCCTCGACCGGTTCGCCACGGAGGACGGCCGGGCACGGTTCGTGCCCGTGACGCACCGGGCGGCGGCAGAGGAGCCGGACGCCGAGTACCCGGTGCTACTCACCACCGGACGCGTGGTCGCCCAGTACCAGTCGGGCGCCCAGACCCGGCGGGTCGACGAGCTGAACGCCGCCGCGCCCGGCCCGTTCGTGGAACTGCACCCCCGGCTGGCCGAGCGGCTCGGCGCGGCGGAGGGTGACCCGTTGGCCGTGGTCTCGCGGCGGGGGCGTGCCGTGGCCCCGGCCCGCATCACGACCGCCATCCGCCCCGACACGGTCTTCATGCCGTTCCACTGGGCGGGCGAGGGCCGCGCCAACACCCTCACCAACCCCGCCCTCGACCCCACCTCCCGCATGCCGGAGTTCAAGACGTGCGCGGTACGGGTGGAGACGTTGGGGAAGTGAGGCCGGGACCGGGGACACGGCCGTGTTCGGGCCCGGACCCGGGAGAGGGCACAGACCCGGGCGAGGGCACAGACCCGGGCGAGGCAACGGACCCGGGAGAGGGCCAGAAAACGAAGCGGGGTATCGGGTCGGCCTGAGCAGCGGCTCGGAGGACCGTCAGTAGGGTTGCCGCGTCCTCGGTGGCCAGGACGGTCTCGCTCCGGGCGACAGCCTTCGTGCGGAGGGCTCCTCGTGCTCACGGCTCTCGTGGCGTCGGCGCGGCGGTGACCGCGGTGCCGTCGGTCTGGGTGGTGCGGTCGTGAACACCATCGGCACCCGGCCTGCTTGAACATTCATGCTTTCCTGTACGTAGATCCCGTGTGGTTGTCCCGATGTTTCGCAGAGGATGAGAACAGCGGACGCACAGCTCGCCGTGAACACTTGGGAGTACAGCCGACCCGGGGGGATCGCATGCCGCAGCACGACAGTCACCAATGGACCGACTCGTTCCCGTGGAGCCTCTCGTACCGCTGGGGCCACTCCGCGCTGACCGCCGACTTCGACCTGAGCGGCGACTCGCCCCGGCTGCTGCGCGTCCGCCACCCCGGCGAACCCGAACCGGGCCCCGAGGAGGTCAAGACCGACCCCACGCTGCCCCTGGTGGACCTGGTACTGCTCGGCGAAGGGACCGGCTGGGCGAGACCCCGCTTCACCGGCACGGCGATCGGCGGCCGCCTGAGATACCGGGCGCACCACTCCACGGACGGCGCCACGCTCGACCCAGCGGCCGGCCCAGCTGTCGGCCCTGCGGCCGGCTCCGCGTCCGGCCCCGCCGACAGCGGGGGATGGCACCGGCTGACCTTCGAACTGCACGACCCGGCCAGCGGGTTGACCGCGTTCGTCGAGTACGCCTCACCCGACGGCATCCCCGTGCTGCGCTCCCGGGTCCGGCTGCGCAACGACGGCACCGAGGCGGTCACCGTGCGCTCCGTCGGCAGTCTGCTCCTCGGCGGGCTCCCCTCCCCCGACGAGCTGTCCGTCTTCCGTGCGCGCAACGACTGGCTCGCGGAGTGCCGTTGGTACGCCGAACCGCTGCGGGACTCCGTGCCCGACATCAACCACGAGGTGCACGGGGGTACCGGCCACGCGGCGGCACGCCTTGCCGGGCGCGGCAGTTGGCCCACGGACGGGCATCTCGCGATGGGCGCGCTCCAGCACCGTACGGACGCGCGCAGCTGGCTGTGGCAGATCGAGTCGGCGTCCAGCTGGGTCTGGGAGGCCGGGGAGTCGGCGGGCCGGACGTACCTCGCGCTCGGCGGCCCGACCCACGACGAGCACCAGTGGCGCGAAGTCCTGGAGCCGGGCGCCGAGTTCACGACCGAGTGGGCCGCCCTCGCGCTGGGCACCTGCTTCGACGGCGCCCTGGCCGCCCTGACCTCCTACCGCCGCGCCGTACGCCGCCCCCACCCGGACCACATCCGGCTCCCGGTGGTCTTCAACGACTACATGAACACCCTGATGGGCGACCCGACCACCGAGAAGCTGCTGCCGCTGATCGACGCGGCGGCGAAGGTGGGCGCGGAGTACTTCTGCGTGGACGCGGGGTGGTACGACGACGGGGAGAGCGGGGGGAGCGGCCCCTCCGGGGAAGGCGGGGACAGCGGAGAGCGCGGCGAGGGCGGGGGAAGCGGGGAGAACGTCGAGTCGGAGAACCCCGACTCGCCCGGGGGCTGGTGGGACAGTGTCGGCGCCTGGCTGCCGTCGGCGCGGCGCTTCCCCGGCGGTGGCCCCGGCGCGGGCATCAGGGTCGTGATCGACCGGATCCGGGAGCGCGGGATGGTGCCGGGGCTGTGGCTGGAGCCGGAGGTCATCGGGGTCCGCAGCCCCCTCGCCGAGGAGCTGCCCGCCGAGGCCTTCCTCCGTCACGAGGACGGCTCCCGGGTGACCGAACAGGGCCGCCACCAGCTGGACCTGACCCACCCGGCGGCCCGCGCCCACCTCGACGGGACGGTCGACCGCATCGTCGGCGAGTGGGGCGTCGGTTACCTGAAGCTCGACTACAACATCACCACCTCGGCGCCGGCCCATCTCGCCCACTCCCGGGCCTGGCTGTCCTGGCTGTCCTCGGCCCTGGACCGCCACCCCGGTCTCGTCGTCGAGAACTGCGCCTCCGGCGGCATGCGCATGGACGGCGCCTCCCTCGTCGTGGCCCAGCTCCAGTCCACCTCCGACCAGCAGGACCCCCTGCGTTACCCACCCATCGCCGCCTCCGCCCCCACCGCCGTACCCCCGGAGCAGGGCGCCGTCTGGGCCTACCCCCAACCGTCGTACACCGACGCGGAGATCGCCTTCACACTCGGCTCCGCACTGCTCGGCCGCATCCATCTCTCCGGCCACCTGGACAGGATGACGGACCATCAGCTCGGGCTGGTGCGTGACGCGTTGACGACCTACAAGTCCATTCGGGCCGACCTGCGCACCGCTCTGCCCTTCTGGCCCCTGGGCCTCCCGGGCTGGACGGACGACTGGATCGCGCTGGGGCTGAGACCGCCGGTCGCGGGCGCGGCCCCGGTGTACGTGACGGTGTGGCGCCGGGGCGGAGCCGCCGAACGGTCCTTCGCGCTACCGCACCTGGCGGACGGGAAAGGAGGGGACTCGGGCGACGTACGGGTGGAGATCCTGCACCCGGGCACGACGACGGGAACAGCCGAGTGGGACGGAACGGCGCTCCGGGTGAGCCTGCCCGAAGCCCGGTCGGTCCTGTTGTTGAGGCTGAGGCCGGCAGCCGCGCCCTGAAGGGGCACGGGGCCGTGTGGACACGCGGCTCCGCCGCGTGGGTACGATCAGCCGCGGACACCCCGCACCCGCCGACACTCTCAGTCTCCCGAGCTCCCGGACGCACGGCGGCGCCCTCCAGGCAGGCGGCACCAGTCCCCACCCTCGATCAGCTTCCCCCGCGCCCTCAATCCGGCGGCGACGGCCGGCGCGGCGACGTATACCCAGGCCCGTACGACCGTGCCGTCACCTCGGGTCGCCGCGCGTTCCACACGCTCGTAGAGGTTCGCGGGGTCGCCCGGGGCGTACTCCTCCAACTCGTCCAGGGTGCGCAGGAGTTCGGCGTACGACTCGGGCAGGGCGGTGACGAGTTCACCGGTCACCGAGGCCGCTCCCCCGCCCTCCTCACCGGTCTCCTCCACGGCGTAGGGGTACCCGGGGCCCTCGTACAGGGCCATGCCGCGCATCCGGGCCGGCTCCTCAGTGCGGGTGCGGCCGCGCAGGAAGAGGTCGTGGTTGTGCTCGCCGGGGCGGAGCGTGCCGTAGACGAAGAAGGGGAGCACCGTTCTCCTCTCCAACCGGGTCGGACTCTTCCGAGTGGGACGGATGTGGCGGGCGGGCCGGGGAAGCCATTGCGGAAACGATTCTCGACGAGTGGTGTGCGGTGCGGACCGTGAGGTTGGGCGTGAGGTGTGGGCGTGGCGGGTGCGTGCTTCAGCGCCGCGCCTGCCACCACCGCGTGAGGATCTCCACCTTCAGGTCGAACTCCTTGTCGACGAAGGATGTCGGGGTGTGCAGCGCGGTGCGGCGGCCGTCCGTGGTGTGGACGGTGATCTGGCGTACGCCGAGGACGCGACGGACCTCCAGGCGCCGGATGCCGGTCCAGGGGATCCGGCGACGCCGGGTACCGCGCACCACGAGGGCGTCCTCGGCCAGGATCACCTCGTCGTTGCGGCGCAGGACCGCGACGACCACGGTGGCCGTCAGCACCCCCGAGAGACACTGCCGCAGCGTGTCGCCTGTCATCGGGTCGGAGGTCAGGGCGAGGCCCGCGTACAGAAGCGCTGCGCCGCCCAGAAGCCCCAGCAGGACGGGCAGGACGGCCTGGAGCATCCCCGGCTTGTACGTGATCGTCTCGTGCTCGCCGCGGTCGATGGGCGGGGTGCCGGAAGGCATGGTGTCGGTGTTCCCGTCGGTCAGGGCATGGTGAGCGGGAGGCCGTCGGTGTAGCCGTTGGACGGCCGGGTGATCTTCTTGATGGTCTGGGCGTCGAGGGCCGCCTCGGCGGAGCTGGTGCCGAGGGTGCCGGAGGGGTGCCAGGTGCCGGTGAGGGTGACCCAGGTGTCGGCGGGCGGGGGCGGCGTGCCGTGGACGCGCACCTTCACGAACTGGGCGTCGGCGGCGCAGCAGCTGAAGATGACGCGGGTCAGGTACCAGGCGGCGGTTCCGTCACTGCCGTCATTGCCGTCATTGCCGTCACCGCCGTCACCGCCGTCGTCGCCGGAGGCCCCCTTGTCGGGGGTGACGAAGCCGGTCATCCGGACGGTGCGGCCGTCGATGGCCCGGTCGCGGTCCTGCTGCACGCGGCGGGCGAAGTCGGTGAGGGTGATGGGGAGTGGTGAGGTCGTCGGCAGGGGGTCGAAGTCGTCCTGTCCGGTGACCGTGACCGCCTTGGGGGCCTCACGGGAGGCGGTGTACGCGCCGATGGCCGGCGGGGCGTAGAAGAGCAGGCTCAGGGCGGGGAGGAGCAGGAGCCAGGCGACTCGGGGCGGGGTGGAGTGGTCGTGACCGTGGTCGTGGTCGCGACCGTCGCCGTGGGTGTCCTGGCCTCCGCGGTTGTCGTGGTCGTCCTGGCCATCGCGGTTGTGGCGGTCGTCCTGGTCATCACCGTGGTCGCGGTCGCCGTGGTCGTCCTGGGCGCCTCGGCCGTCGTGGCCTTCCCGTTCGTCCCTCCCGCCCCGTCTCCACAGTGACCAGGCCTCCGCCGTGCCGAGCACGAGCAGCAGCGCGCCCGAGGCGACGAGGAGGGGGTACATGCCCTCCTTGACGTATCTCAGGTAGTGGTCGGTGAGGAGGGTGGCGTGGAGGAGGCCGAGACCGCTGAGGAGGAGAAGGAGCGCCTGCAAGGGTCGTTTCACAGCAGGACGGCTCCGATCAGGACGCTGCACAGGATCGCGACGACGACCGTCGCGGCGGAGAAGCGGACCGCGAAGGCCCGGCCGAAGGTGCCCGTCTGCAGGGCGATCAGCTTCAGGTCGACCATGGGTCCGACGACCATGAACGTCAACCGCGCGGTGGGTGAGAAGCCGGTGAGGGACGCGGCGACGAAGGCGTCGGCCTCCGAGCACACCGAGAGGAGGATGGCGAGGGCGGCGAGGAACAGCACCGACAGCCAGGGCGAGTCGGCGAAGGTGTCGAGCACGGTGCGCGGGACGAGCACGTTGAAGGTGGCCGCGGCCATCGCGCCGACGACGAGGAAGCCGCCCGCGTGCAGGAAGTCGTGCTGGAAGCCGGTCCTGAACTCGTTCCAGCGGCTCTGCCCGGTCCGGTGTCCCGTCTGCCGCGCGACCGGTTTGAGCCACTCCGCACGCCCCAGCCAGAGCCACAGCCAGCCCATCCCGGCGGCGGTGACGAGCGAGGCGAGCAGCCGGGCCAGCACCATTTCGGGGCTGCCGGGGAAGGCGATGGCCGTGGCGGTCAGGACGATCGGGTTGATCGCGGGCGCCGACAGCAGGAACGCGAAGGCGGCGGCCGGGTCGACCCCTCGGCGGATCAGACTGTGTGCGACCGGCACCGACGCGCACTCGCAGCCGGGCAGGATCACCCCGGCGGCACCGGCGACCGGGACCGCGAGCGCCGGCCTTCTGGGCAGTACCCGGGTGAACACCCGAGCCGGTACGAACGCGTTGATGGCACCCGACAGGGCCGTACCGAGCAGCAGGAACGGCAGCGCCTGCACGGTGATGGAGAGGCACACGGTCCGCCATGCCTGTACGGCCGGGTCCTCCATCCACCGCCCCACGGCGAACAGCACGACACCGGGGACGACGGCCGCGCCGATGAGCAGCAGGGGCCAGTGACGTGGCCAGGTGTGGCCGGGGGTGGCGTCAGGGTCGGCGCCGGCGTCAAGGTCGGCATCGGTGACGGGGTCGGTGACGGTGTCGTCGCGAGCCGCCTCGTGGACGACCACGGGTATCTCCGGCTCGGCCGGCGCCCCCTCAGGCCCGGCCGTCACCGCCTCTTCGGCCGGTTCATCTGTCTTCTGCATGCCCACTCCGAATATCCGGACGATCGGGTCGAACATAGCGGGCGCTCCGGGCGGGGCGCCTCAGACCCCGCCCAGCAGGGACGCGAGGCCGTCGTCGAGCGCCGGTGCCAGGTCCTCGCCGCCGAGCGCGACGACGGCGTTCGAGCGGCGCAGGAAGCGGCGGAGCGTGGGCGTGTCGAAGCGGATCATGGCCATGCCGTGCGGTGAGCGGAGTTCCACGACCGTGTGGGCCGGACCGCAGGGCCACAGGTGTACGTCGCCGATCCCGGCCGGGATGGCCAGCCCCTCCGCCAGCAGGGTGCGGGCGAACGTCCACGTCACGTTCGCGTCGTCGGCGGAGGCGCCGGCCGGGAAGTCGATGTGGACGGCGAGGGGGTCGTCCGGGGTGTAGCGCAGGATGGTGCGTACCGGGACCTCCTCGTAGTCGGGTGTGATCAGGCGGGCGCGGGCGCTCTGTTCGAGAGCGGGCGGCGTGGGCATGGTGGGCTGCGCGGGGTGCATGAGCGATCTCCAGTTCGGGCACTTCAGGTACTTCGGGTACTTCGGGTACTTCGGGTACCTCGGGCGCTTCAGGTACCTCGGGCGCTTCGGGCGCTTCGGCTTCTTCACGTGGCTCAGGCTCTTCGGATGCTCGGATACTGCGGGCTCGTGTGTTCGTCAGATGGTTCTTCGACCCCTCGGGCTCCGAGCCCATGGGTCTCATGCCGACACACCGACTCGACCGCGCCAAGACCCCCTGTATTACGCCGCTTTCGAAGTTACCCGCTGTGATGCGTGTCACTTTGCGTGATTACTTGAGATTTTTGTCATCGCTACATACAAAATCGGCCTCGTCCCATCAGCAGGCGACTGGAGAGCGTTCCTGCCATGACTGACGGCCTGTCTGCGTCCGCGACCGCCTCGTACACCCGGATCTACGAGGAACAGCACCCGCGCCTCGTCGCGTACGCCCGCTCCCTCACCAGGAACTCCTGGACCGCCGAGGACCTTGTCGCCGAGGCGCACTTCCGCGTCTGGCGGCGGCTTTCCGCAGGGCACGAGATCGACAACGTGCCGGCGTACCTGACGACGACGGTCCGGCACCTCGCGGCGGCGGCGGGCACCGCCACGCGGGAGACGCCGCTGGATCCGACGGCACCCGAGCGGGCCGAGGCCGATGTCCGGGTGGCCGATGGCGCCGACCCTGCCGAACAGGTCTCCTCCGTGGATCTGTTGGTGCGGGTGCTGGGCCAGCTGCCCGAGCGGTGGGTGCGGGCGCTGTGGCTGGCCGAGGCGGAGGGCCAGCCGCTGGAGACGGTCGGGCAGCGCATCGGCGCCAAGCAGGGCGCGACGGCGGTACTGCTGCACCGGGCGCGTGAGGGGATGCGCCAGGCCTTCCTGCGCGAGCAGCCCGGGGCGCCGATCGACCCGGCGTGCCAGGTGCGGTGGGGGCGCATGCCGGCGTATGTGCGCGGTACGGCGACCTCACGCCAGTCCCAGCAGCTGCTCAGCCACGTGGACGCGTGCGACGACTGCCGGGCACGGCTCGCGGTCCTGATGCGGACCAACGACCGGCTTCCCGCGCTCGTCGGTCCGGCACTCCTGGTGTTCGTCGTCGGCGGTGGCGGGGGCAAGTTGCTGCTCTCCCTCACGGCGGGTTCCGCCGGTACGGCCGCCGTGCTCGGTGGGGCGGGTGGGCACGGGGCCGGCCAACTGCTGCACGCGGTACGGCAGGCCACGACGGGCGGGG
>NZ_LRTR01000734.1 GCF_001550375.1 Streptomyces europaeiscabiei
GTATGGCGGACGTCCGTGCCGGGCGGGGCGAGTCGGCGCAGCGCGTCGAGGACGCTCGCTCCGGTGCCGGGGCGCTGCGGGGCGGTGTAGTCGCCGAGTTGGTGGGCGGTGGTGGCGGCGTGCGGGCCGAGCACGGCGACACGGCGTACCGAGGCGCCGATGGGCAGCACGCCGGTCGGGTCGCGCAGGAGGGTGACGCAGGCCCGCGCCAGGTCGGTGCTCAGCGCGCGCCCGGTGTGTTCGGGGATGGGCGTGCGGCGGGTGTAGGGGTTCTCGAACAGGCCGAGGCGGAACTTCAGGCGCAGGACACGGGCGACGGCGGCGTCCAGGGCGGCCTCGCCCACCAGGCCCCGTTCGACGGCCTCCTCCAGGTGTGTGAAGCCCTCGTCCCAGAGGCTGAGGTCGATTCCGGCGTCCAGGGCGAGAGCGCCCGCGGAGACCTTGTCTCCGGTGATGCGGGCGAGACGGTCCACGGCGAGCCCGTCGGCCATGACCAGGCCCCGGAAACCCCAGCCGTCGCGGAGCAGCCCGGTGAGGAGGGCGCGGTTGCCGGAGCAGGGCATGCCGTCGACCTCGTTGTAGGCGGCCATGACGGCGGCGGCGCCGGCGCGGACTCCGGCGCGGGCGGCCGGGAGGTGGATCTCGCGCAGTTCGCGCGGGCCGAGTTCGGACTCGGCGGAGTTGCGGCCGCCGACGGTGGCGCCCTGGCCGGCGAAGTGCTTGAGGACGACGGGGGCGCGGTCGGCGGCGAAGTCTCCGTCCGCGTCCGGTGTGCCCTGCATGCCCCGCACCAGTGCCTCGGTCAGGCGGGCCGCGAGGTACGGGTCCTCGCCGAAGCACTCCTCGGTACGGCCCCAGCGCGGGTCCCGGGCGATGTCCAGCGCGGAGACGAGGGCCACGTGGCCGCCCCGGGCGCGGAGTTCGGCGGCGGCGTGCGCTGCGGCCCGCTCGTACAGGTCGGGGTCCCAGGTGGCGCCGACGGCCAGGTTGACGGGCAGGACCGTGCCGTCGAGGGCCATGTGGCCGTGCGGGACCTCCTCGACGAAGAGGGCGGGGATGCGCAGGCGGCTGCGGTCCAGGACGTGCCGCTGGACCAGGTCGGCGAGGTCGGCGCTGTCGTCGGCCCCGGGTCCGTGGCCGTGGTCGACGCCGGACCAGGCGTCGGCGCGCATCAGTCCGTACAGGGCGCCCAGGCCCGCGAAACGCTCGGTCTCGGCGTGCAGGGCGTCGGTGAGCTCGAAGTCCCCGGCCGGGGTGCGGCGGTAGGCGTCCCAGCCGTACATCCGCTGGTTGAGCTGGCCGGCCTTCTCACGCCGGGTCATCCGGGAGAGGAGGTCGGCGACGCGCGTGTCGAGGGGGGCGGCAGGGTCGAGGTACGAGGGCTGCGTCGCGGGGGCGACCGGCTGGTGCTGAGGGGGCATGGGTCGTCCTTGTCGGCATCGGGGAGGAGCTGAGTTGGGGGTTGCGGGGGCTCTCGCCGGGTCAGCCGCCGGGGGTGTGGGCGAGGCGGGCCAGGGCGACGGCGCCCGGGGAGCCGTCCGACACCGGGGTGACGGAGAGTCCGTGCGCGGCCAGGCGTTCGGTCAGCGGGGGCAGCAGGGGGCCGTTCGGGGCGAGCAGGCCGCCGGTGGCGACGAGGGGTTCGCCCCGGTGCGGTGACAGGGCCGCGACGGTCTCGGCCAGGCGGCGGGCGGCCTCCTGGAGGATCCGCACGGCGACGGTGTCCTGCTCCTCGGCGGTCCGCACCACCCCGGGCGCGTGGTCGGCCAGGCGGACGGGCGACCGGTCCATCACGGCGGGCAGCAGCCGGGCGCGGTAGGCCGTGCGCCGGTCGGCGCTCCACGGGACGGCGTCAACGGCTCCGTAGCCCTCCGGCGGCAGGACCTCCGCGGGCAGCCCGAG
>NZ_LRTR01000735.1 GCF_001550375.1 Streptomyces europaeiscabiei
TCCGATGCCGCTGGTCAGGAGTACTTCTCCCAGCTGTGATCAAGTCGCGGACCGCCCAGTTCGTGAAAGCCCGAGGCTAGGCGGTTCAGGGCGTCGGTGTCGCCGTGGTGGGCGGCTTGGTAGGCCAGGGCCTCGCCGCCCTCCCGGTCCCCGGCCCGATGCCGCATCACCGCCAGGAGGTCCAGGCGAACCTCGACCTTCCCGGGCGGCTGCGCCTGAGTGAGGGCGCGCAGGCGAACCAGCTCCTCGTGCGGCTGCAGACCACCGACCCCCTCGCGGGGCCCGGCACAGCGAGGCCCTCATCAACTGGTCCGCGATCACCCTCATGACGCGCCGGCTCACCAGGAAACCCGCCCGCCGCAGCCGCCCCACTGCCCCGATCGCCACCCACTGGGACGAACTGGCCGCTTGAGAGCCTCGGCCCTCGCGCGCAGTGCCAACCGTTGGTCTCACAAGGCAATCGGTCGATACGCCAGGGCCTGGTCGACCACCTCGTCGGCCGAGAGTTCCCGTCCTGGCGGCCAGAAGATCAGGTCACTGACATAGCCGGTTGGGCACGCCAAGGCTCGGCCCAGCTTCTCCAGGCACCCGTCGACCTCCGCCTCCGAGACGAAGTCCGCATCCATGACCCGCTGCACGAGGGCAACGGCCTCTGCCCTGCTCAATCCCATTGAGCTCATCTCGCTTACAGGGCCCACCAGCAATACAGGCGCCGACGCCCAGAGGCGGCACGGTCTGCCAGCCCGGACAGCAGGACCAGCACCTCGCGAGCGATGTCTGCGGTGATCCCGTATGCCTGAAGCTCATCCGTCTCAGCCCACGCAGCAGCAGCGTCGGCCAGGCCGTCGTGCGAGGCGGACGCCAAGACCTCCTGGAGAGTGTCGGACAGGCTGATAATAACCGCGCTCTCGTGAACGGGAGACGAGAGGAGCTGGCCGGCACGAGGACGCGCCGATGCCTCGGCATAGGTGCAGCCGGTGAGGATCGCTTCGAGGGAGGCCATCGTCACGCTCGGATCGATCCCCTTGAAGGGAACCACGTCGAACCCTGAAGTGTCGGGTCCGCCGGGCTGATCGAGAACGCCGACAGCTGCATCGTCATTGGGAGCCGAGAAGTAGTCACACATAGGCATGCCACGATCCTTGCACCCGGCACTGACTGCCGACCGGGTAGTAAGCCGCGGGTGGATCCGGTCCCAGGCCATCGTCTGCGCGGTGCCGTAGCGGTCGGTGACCTGCGTG
>NZ_LRTR01000736.1 GCF_001550375.1 Streptomyces europaeiscabiei
CGACCGTCCGGCGTCGCCGCTGCGCACCCGCCGGACACCCGGCCCGCGCACCGGCGGCCTCGCCGGCTAGAAGCTGCCGTAGTTGACCTGCCAGGTCGGCAGGCCCATGCGGCGCCACACGGCGACCACCCGGTCGCGGTCGTCGAGGGAGACCCGTACGGCGAAGCGGTGGCGTACATGCCGGTCGAAGAGCTCGGCCTTGACCACGTCGTCACGGCGCTGGTCGCCGGCACCGCGCATCCACAGCTCGTCGTACGGGACCTCGTGCGCCCGCAGCCACGCCTCCGTCTGGCCCCGGTGCTCCTCACCACGCCCCGAGAGCAGGACGATGGCATCGCCGTCGGCGCTGCGGAAGGAGCGCAGCGCCCCGCGCACCGATTCGTTGAGCAGATCCTCCTCGCAGCGTGTGAAGTCGTAGGCGCCCCGGTCGCCCCTGAGGGCGAGGGTGCCGTCGATGTCGCACATGACCGCGGCGGGAAGCGTCGGGTCGGCGGTGTACGGCTCGACGGGGGGCTGGTCGTTCAGCCACTCCGCGGTGAGCCGCCAGCCGCCCTTACGGGACTTCGCGTGCTTGTCGGCGAGGATCCGGATGATCTCCTCGCCGACCGGCCGCTCCCGCTCGGCGTCGCGCCGCAGGCACTCCTCCACGGGCACGTCGGTGAAGTCGTGCACGACGAAGGTGGCCAGCCCCGCCACGGCCGCCTTCAGTCGCTTCGGGATGTGCGGCGTCATGTGCGTGTTGTCCACCACGACGTCGAAACCGCCGTCCACGGCAGCCCGCACCGCCGCGTCCTGGATCGCCAGCACGGTCTGCTCGTGCGCGTACGACCGGCGCTCGGCCCCCTCGGGCAGCGGGACGTCGAGCATCGCCCGCAGATCGTCGAGGTTGACGCGGCGCATCCGCCCCTCGGAGTCCGCCTGCAGCTTGCGCGCTGCGGTCGTCTTCCCCGAGGCGGGGAGGCCCGTCATGACGTGTACCACGGGCACGGTCAGTTCTCCTCGTCGTTCTTGAAGGGGTCGGACGCCTCCGGCCGGGTGGAACGGTACGTCACGAGTTCGGTCGGTCGTTCGTCCAGGCGCAGGAACATGGCGGGGCGTACGGCGACGTCGGGCAGGCCGCGCACCGCGCGGGCGAAGGCTCCCCGGTCGCCGGCGAGGTGCGCGAGGGACCGGAACGCCTCGTCGATCGCCCGCTCGCGGTCCTCCACCTGCTTCTCGATGCCCGCGACGACACCTCGCACCCAGGCGTCGAACTCGTCGGGCACCTGCTCCAGCAGCGCGTCCAGGGGCCGGCCGTCGGAGGCGACGATGTCCTCGGCCGAGCAGCCCAGCGCCTGCGCCACCTGCTTGGCGGGCAGGCCCGCGAACCGCTGGATGCCGTGACCGCGCCAGATGTCCCGCTCGGTCACCCCGGTGAGCACCTTGTGGAGCCGCACGTACTCGGCGAACTTGGCCTTGGCCCGTACGCCCGACGCGAAGCGCAGCACGAAGCCCTCCGCGTCGGTGCCCGTGGCCGCCACACCGCCGGGCAGTCGGTTGCCCTCCGTCATCGCCAGCAGCTCGGCCAGCGGAACGGCGGGCCGGACGGTGACCACCGAGCCGATGCCGCGCCAGCCCGCCGCGGCCTCCGCCAGGGCGACCTCGGTGCCGTCCTTGGCGAACGCGGCCAGCAGCACCACGTCACGCCGGTCGCCGTAGTCGACGACGATCCGGTTCTCCGGGTACAGGATCTCGGCGAGGTAGGTCACCCCGGGAACGAGACCGGAGGTGTCCTTCCCGTCGAGCAGCCGCTGCGCCCAGGTGGCCTGGACGCTGACGAACGAACCCTTGGACGCGACCCGCCACCGGCCGGCGTAGTGGAAGACCACCGCCAGACTGCCGTCGACCTTGTCGTACACCTCGAACGGCTCGTCCGGGAGGCTCGGGGCGTACGGCTGACCGGACTCGTGCTCACCGACGTTGAAGAACTTCGGCAGCGGAAGCGCGACGATCTCACCGGTGGCGTCGTCGGCCACGAGACCGCGGCAGCGCGTGGTCACCCGGTTCCACACCCGCTCGTACTGACATGTCCTCGTGTACGTGTAGATGGACAACGGCAGTTCCGGGTGCGGCTTGCGCGTGACGTGCCCCGCTTCGAGCGCCGCCGCAAGCTCCTCCGGCGGCAGCAGCTCATGAAGAGTCAGGTGGGCCCGGCTCATGTGTTCCTCCCCTTGGTGGTCCCTGATTGTCACGTGGGGGAGGATCTGAGGACAGCGGTTTTTCCCCGGGCCGACCAGGGGATGTGCCCTGCTCCCGGGCCTGCCGCTCCAGGAACTTGATCAGCCTGACCTCGCTCCGTACGAGGCGTTCCCGCTCGTCGTCGGGCAACGGGGCCAGCGGGTCGACGATGACCTGTGTGCGGGGCACATGGACCATCGAGCCGCAGTAGATCCGGCAGCCGGTACACCACGCGAGCCCGATGCAGCGCTCGAACATGGCGGACTCGGGCGGGTGGAAGCGGTACGTGTACGAGCGGACGGGCGTCCGGCAGTCGGCACAGACGCGCCGGTCCCCGTCGGCGACCGTGTCCCAGGTCGCGACCTTTCGCCAGATGAGCCGCTCGTTGTGTGCTCTTCAAGTCGTCATGCCGACCATCGTCCCCCATGACCGGGGCCGCACAGGAGCGGTTGACGCGTGCTGACGGACCTGGCGGTCCTGAGGTGTCCGGCGTCGTGACGCCCTCGCCGCGAAGTTCTCAGACCGCCCGGCCGAGGAGCACGGTGCGGGATCCCGGGGCGAAGCCGGCGAAGGACTGCTCCCAGGACTCGCCGGGCCAGTGATAGGTCACGCGGCCCTCCGAGGGCCGGTAGTGGGCGGTGTAGACCGTGCCCAGCCCCTCGTCGTACGCGTACTGGTACAGCGGTGGCTTCAGCATGGCTGCCACGTCCGTGCCCGTGGCGCGAACGGTGTCCAGCCGCTCCTGTGTCCGGGAGAAGCGCTCCTGCTCGTCGGGCACCGGCAGGTGCTGGTGGTTGGCTGCGCAGGCGTCCGGCGCCTCGGTCAGGGGGATGTCCGGTCCCACGAACACCGTCACCGCACGGTCGGGGTCGACGAGGGTGACGTTCTGCGGGATCCCGACGGGTATGGTCCGCAGTCTGCCGACGGCTTCCTCGACGGTGTCACAGGTCTCCAGCAGATAGCGCAGCACGATGAGGACGGCGAAGCCGGGACCGTGGACGAATCGCCCGCCGAAGGTGAGCGAGACAGCGAGCCCGGCGTCGTTCATCCCGTCCAGCAGGCCCCAGCCCGCGTCCTGCATGCCGATCACGGGCCGGAGGAAGTGGGAGGAGACGATCGTGCCCTCGCACTCGTCGGGGCTGAAGTCGTAGTTGCGCAGCAAGGTGCCCCTGCCGCCGATCTGGGTGCAGCCCGAGAAGAACGGTCGCAGGGCGGCGAGGGTGAGGAAGGTGTCCCCTCCGGGCCGGTCCAGCTGACGGGTGAGCCGGTCCAGCACCGGGACCAGCTCCGGCATGTGCTCCTCGAAGAGCTTCCGGGCATGCTCCGCCCCCTCGGGAGTGCGGCCCTCGTCGCTCATCCAGCCTTCCGCAGCCGACCACAGCCCCTGCGTGTGCGAGGCCCACCGCCCGTCACTGCCGTCACCGACGTCAACCGCGCGAAAGGTCATCTGCTGACGGTTCAAGACTGCCGCTCCCTCGTGGACTTGGGGCCAGGGCCTGTCAACCTAGCCAATTTCAGAGGCAGTTCACCAGGTCGGCATGGCTACGGGAGAGCGCGGGGGACGGCTCGCCCGTGCGCTGTCCGTGAGGCGGAGCGGTGGAGTGGGCGTCAAGGCCGTGCCGCCTGTTCGGCAGTCCAGGTGAGCTTGCGAGTTCCGTCGTGACGGCAGGGGGAGGTATGCGGTGGATCCAGCCCGGAGCTCCCGACTCAGCCGAAGGTGTTCTCCATGTCCCAGACCGCACCCGCACCCGCGCCGTCCGTCGTCCGCAGCCCGCTCCTGAGGCAGAGCCCGGTCGACATCCGCCCCCAGGACACCGACTCCTCCGCCCTGCCGCCCCTACGGGCCCGGCAGATGGTGGCACAGCTCCATCCGGTCCGGGGAGGACGTCAACACGAACACCGGTGAACCGGAGGCCGGTGCCCGCCGCACCGCCATGGCCGTGAACACCGTGCACATGGATGCCGTGCGCCCCTCTCACCTGCGGGTGTGGCTGGAAGGGGGAGTGGCCACACTCGGGTGACCGGGCCCGGTCGTTGAACCGTCCGCCCGGCGCCGAGACGCTACGCGGCGAGCGCGGCCGGTTCGCCGAGGTGGGCGGCCGCCGTGCGCCAGGCGGCTGTGACCGCCGCATGCGCCTGCCGCGTGTTCGCGGTGTGGCCGCCGGCCAGGGTGAGCGGTGCCCCGACGTGTACGTGCAGGTCGGGGCGGCGCAGAGGGGCGGTGAGCAGCCCCGCTAGTTGCTTGGCCGTGTTGCCGGAGGTGACTCGGCGTGCCCCGGCCTGGCCGACCGGCACGACGGGCGCGCCGGTGCGCTCGGCGAGCCGGGCCAGACCGCTGCGGAACGGTTCGGGCGCGGCTTCGGCGGCGTCCTCGCGGAGCGGGATCCCGCCCTCGGCGTAGATGAGGACCGTCCGGCCTTCCGCCAACGCGTCGGCGGCGAGATCGAGCGCGTCGGCGGCGCGCGGGTCCCCGCGGTACACGGGGATGTGCCCCTCGCGGGTGAGCGCACGGCCGAGCAGGGGGATCCGCCACAGGCCCGCGGCGCCCATGGCGACCGGCTGGACGCCGAGGCGGTGCAGCGCGGCGAGCACGACGGCGGGATCGGCGAGCGAGGTGTGGTTGGCGGCGATGATGCTGCCCGGCACCACCGCGGATCCGGCGTCGACGGTCACCGTGAGACGTCCGACGGTGGGTACCAGGACGTCGGCGAGGCGGCTGAACATGGGATCTCCCGGGCTTGACGAGGCAGACCCTCATCGTCGGCCCGCCCACCGCGCGGAGCCTGAGTGCGCGTACTCAATCGCGGGGGTGCCGGTACCCAGACGGCACGGGCTTCCGGCCCGCCGGTCGTCGCCGTCGGTCACTCCATGGGCGTCCAGGTTGCCAACCTGCTCGCCGTCCGCCACCCGCGCACCGTACGGTCGGTCATCGCCCTCGCTTATGGATGTTCGAGAAGGTCGCCGCGACGGACTGCTGACCGAACTTGACCACCGGATCGACTGGAGCAAGGCGCGCCGGCATCTGGTCGGGTAGCCGAGCACTCCGGTCGCAGCAGGCCCGGCAGCTGGGCAGACGCGATGGCCCTCCTCGGACAAGGGTTGCGGCCTCTCACTACGTCCGCGCCGGGCCACCGTGACCACCGAAACCCGCCCCTCCGCACTCAGGCGGAGGGGCGTCGGCGTGTGACGCCACTGAGCCCAGGCCGCGCCAGGGCGCACGGCGCCATGTGCCCGTCACGCTCGATGGCGCCGCGTCGAGCGGTCCGGCTCCCTCCGACCCCTCAGCTGACGGCGAAGTCCTCGAACCCGGCGATCCCGCGGGTACCGGTCCAGCCGTTGGCCGCCGTCATGAAGACACCGATGTCCTGGGTGCCGGCGACACCACCCGGTGTGGCGATGCCGACCTTGGTCCAGGTGACACCGTCACGGCTGCACTCGCCGGTGTACGTGTCGCCGGAGCGGGTCAACCGCAGGTACACCGGGGCGGCCAGGGAACCGGCCAGTTCGATGGCGTCGAACCGGCCGTTGCCGTCGGAGTCCCAGGACAGCGCGCAGCCGTTGGACGGCGTCACCGCCAGGTTGACGTAGCCGCCCGAGCCGCCGTTCTCGGAGAGGTCGTTGCGCACGATCAGCCCGGCGCGGGCCCATCCGCCGGTCGTGTCTTGCGAGGTGACCTGGACCGTCGCGGTCGAGGAGGACGTGAAGGCGGCGGCCCGGTAGACCGTGCCGAACTCGTTGGTGGAGCTCCACAGGTCGGCGCCCGCGCCCTCGATGGCGATCGCGTCCCCGGCCTGGCCGAACACCGCGTCGTTGAAGGAGGCGGTCCGGTAGGGGTCGCCCACCCCGGTGCCCGCCATCAGACGGACGTTCGCCAACGCCGCGCCGCGCGTGCCGCCGGTCCGGTAGGACGCGTTCGCCGGCACCCGGGAGATCAGCGCGCCGGTGGCCTGGGTGAGGGTGACCGTGAAGGCCACCGAGAAGGTCTCACCCGGGGCGACCGACGCCGTGGTGGTGGTGCCGGACGGCTCGGCGGTCATGCCCTCCGGTGCGTCGAGGGACAGGGACACGTCCGTCGCCGGTCCGAAGCCGTTGCGGTTGGTGAACGCCACGGTGACCGTGACCGGGCGGCCCTGCGCCACCGCGCCCCGGTCGGCGGACGCGGTCAGCGTCACCTGGTCGGGATCGGCGACGAGGGTGTCCCGTACCTGCCGGGCCAGCTTGTGGATGTTGCCCGATGTCTTCACCGGGTAGCTGTCGTGCTGGTGCGCCCAGCGGTCCTCCAGCGCGAACCAGTCGATCTCGGCCGGCTGCCGGTCGGCCGCGAGCGCGGCGGACAACTCGGCGAAGTACGTCTTCCAGCGCGTCAGGTACAGGCCGCCGACGAGTCCCGCCCATTCCCGGTTCGCGTAGTCGTGCAGCCCTTCCTCGCTGCTCGCCCGGCCGCCCCAGGTGGTGATGATCGACCGCGCGTCGTACTCCAGTTGGTCCTTCTCGGCCCTGGTGCCGCCCCAGGAGCGGGCGTCGGCCAGCCACCGTCCGAGCAGGTGCTGCGGGGACGTGGCCAGCGCCTTGTCCATCAGCTTCATCCAGCTCAGCCACGTCCTGGTGAGCCGGTCGAAGCCGGCGCGGTCCCCGGCCTCGTACGCCGCCTTGATCCGGGGCAGCAGCACGCGGCTGCGGTTGGACAGCACCTGACGGGTCACGTCGGCGAGGTCGTAGGCGTAGGCGGAGCTGTCGCGCAGCCGCGGCGCGACCAGGAGCAGTTCGGTGAGGGCTTTATCGAAGACCGTGGTGTCGTAACGGTCGGCCTCCGGGCCCCAGGCGGCGGCCTTGTCGGCGCCCAGGCTCGGCCGGGCGCCGAACAGCCCGTCGGGCGCCTCGCTCCACCCGTCCTTGCGGGTCATGCCGTACGCGGTGTCGCGGATCGTCTTCCAGGCGGCGGCGGCGTGCGGGTCCTCGCCTCCGTAGCGGGACACGGCGTACGCGGCGAACCAGTCGTCGAGGTCGATGGTGCCCGGTGTCCAGGCGAGGTCGGTGAGGAGCGCGAGCGCGGGCGCGTTGTTGTCGGCCGCTTCCGGCATCGCCGCGATACCGGCGAGCGCGCTGCCTTCCCTGTCACGCCACTTGGGGTACTGCTCCACCCAGTCCGGGGCGTTGGCGCCCATCGGGGTGTGGCCGCCGAAGTTCCAGATGCTGCCGAAGGCGTACGGGGTGCCGCCCCAGTCGCTCTCCCGGTCCGTGACGGTGGTGTAGCGGTCGGACAGGCCGTCCACGATCAGCATCCGGGACTTGTCGACCCCGTCGAGCAGCGCCGTGGACGGGTTGGACTGCCAGCCCAGGATGGCCCAGATCGCGCCCGGGTGAGCCTTCTGGAGAGCCACTTCGACGGCTGCCGCGGCCTCGTCCACCGGGACGTCACCGGGATTTCCGCCCTCGTGCAGTAGGTCCATCTTGTACATCGTGCTGTCGCCGAACCGCTCCGACTGGGCCCGGTAGAAGGCGGCGGACACCTCGTCGAAGGCCGTCGTGCGCGGGTCGAGCCAGTCGGGCCGCTTGAAGGCGCCCCAGTCGCCCTGGGGCACCACGGCCGCGTCCCCGCCGTGCTTGGCGACGAAGTCGTCCGGCACGGTGCCGAAGTAGCCTGGCAGGACCGGGGTCATGCCCAGTTCGCGCACCCGGTCGGCGATCTTCCGGGCGAGATCGGCGCGCCTCTCGATGAGCCGCCTGGACACCGGACCGCCGAACCCCGACATGTTCTGCAGCAACCACCACGGCTGATGGGCCGGTGCCGGAATCCACGCCCGCATTTCGGCGTCGGAGTAGCCGAACTGCCGGAAGGTGTCGTAGTAGACGGCGTCGCCGCCCGTGTAGACCAGCACTCTGTTGATGCCGTGCAGCGCGAGCACGTCCAGCTCGCGCTCCCACGCGTCCCAGTTCCGGTAGGGGCCGGTGTAGCCGTCGTTGGTGTCGTTGAGGGCGAACCGGTGTGGCACGTTCGCCGATCCGGCGATCCCCCCGTCGGGGGCGGGCAGCAGCCTGGGGAGGTTCAGCTGTTCGCCGTTCCAGGAGATGTCGGCCTTCGCCGCCCGCGCGAGGTAGGTGTTGAGGCCGGTGAGCAACACCGCCGGGCTGGTGCCCTCCACGGTGATCGCCCCGGCCCGGCCGGTGACCTTGAACCGGTCGGCGCCGCCGGCGTCCAGCGCCCGCAGCGTCACCTGCCGGTGGTGGTCGGGCAGCAGTCGTCGCAGCGCGATGGACGCGGGGGTCGTGTTGAACGGCTTCACGGCCTTGTCCGCGGCCGCGGGTGCGGCGTGGGCACCCGGCTGCGGGGTCAGCAGCACCACTCCGCCGAACGCGGCGGCTCCGGTCAGCAGGCGTCTCCGGCTGAGCGGTTGATTGGCTGTCATGAACGTCCTCTCAGAACTTTTCGGATCTTCCGAGCCGCGGTGCGACGTGGTCACAGCGCACCGTGGCTCGGATCAGGCGACGGTCATCGCGAAGATGTGCAGAGCGGGAGCAGCGCTCGGCAGGCCGTCGCTGACCTTCGGCAGCACGACGGAGTGCAGTGCCTTGTCCTCCAGTTCGACGCCGAAGGTGTAGAGGCTGACCGGGTTGTTGTCCTGGCCGGAGGGGGTGTTGCGGTACGGCAGGACCACCGCGGCCGCGGGGTTCGCCCAGTACCAGTCGGGGACCTCGACGGAGAAGGCCTGCTCCGTACCGTCCGCGTACACGACCTTCCCGGACCCCTTGCCGTCGCCCCAGGTGCACGTGCCGAGGAACGCCAGCCGCGAGCCGGTGCCGGACAGCCGTACGGTCTGCGCGGAGGACACCACGTTGTCCTTGGCCCCGGGTTCGGTGTCCGGCCAGGTGAAGGTCGTTCCGCCGTACGTCACGGCAGCTCCGGGAGCCAGGCCGACCGATGCCAGCGCCTGGGCGGACAGGCTGGAACGCGAACCGTCGATGTCGGCGGTGGTGGTGGCGTCGTCGGAGGAGACGCCGGCGTTGTCGAAGGCACCGGCCAGCGACCTGTACGGAAGCCGCAGCCGTGAGGTGGCGCGGGTGCAGTCGGACCCGTCCTCGTGCACGTCGAAGAGCGCGTGAGCGATGAGCGGGACCACGCCCTCGGCGTCGTCGGAGAGCCGGGTCTTCCAGGTACGGGTCACCGACTTGCCGGGCGCCACCTTGCCGAGGACGAAGGACGACTGGCTGGAACCGCCCACGGAGAGATACAGCACCGTGGCGCGCAGTGCGATCCGCGTGGTGTTGGTGAGCTCGGCCGTCAGTGTCACCGCCTGGCCGGGCTCGGGGGCGGACGGCTCGATGGTGATCGAGACGGGCGGGGCGAGGAAGTCCTCCTCGGAGCGGTAGGGACTCATGCTTCCTCCACCGTGAAGTGGTCGAAGACCGCCTGGACGGTCGTGCCGGGGTAGTTGAGGTTGACCGCGCTCGCGACGACGCCGGCGTCCATGGCGCCACTCGCCGAGGGAACGTTCGCGCTCGCGATCTCGGTCCAGGAAAGGCCGTTGTTGACGCTGGAGTACGCGGTGCAGGTGGTGCCGTCGCGGACCAGCCGCAGCCAGGACGGGTGAGTCGAACCGCCGCCACCTGCCCAGGTGTCGAGCCGTCCGTCGCCGTCGCTGTCGGTCATGAACTCCAGGCCGAACGACTTCGACATGGTGAGCACTGCGTAGCCGCCCTTCTCCGGGGCGGTCAGGTCGTTTGCTACGGCGATGCCGTACTTGGCGGTGGGGTTGTCGCTGCCGGTGAGGCTGACCGTCTTGACCTGCACCATGCTCGACTCGGCGGCGGATCCGGTAAGGAGGATGCCTCCCTTCTCGTCGGCGCCGCCGGAGAAGTCGCGGCCGCCCGCCCAGATCACCAACTGGCTGCCGTACTGGCCGAACTCGGCGTCGTCGGTGGTGGCGAACGTCCGGTACGGGGCCCGCACCCCGTTGGGCTCGTAGGGCACCGTGACCGTCTTCGCGGACCGCGCGCAGTCGCTGCTGCGCCCGTCGACGTCGAAGACCACGTGCGCGGTGAACGCCACGTTCCCGGCCACGTCGGCCGGCATCGCCGTCTCCCAGCGACGGGTCGTCCTCGCGCCGCGCCGCAGGTCGCCGAGCGGGATGGTCCTCGCCGCCGTGGTGGCGCCGGGGTCTATCAGGTGGAGCACGGCGTTGCGGAGCGGGAAGGGGCAGTCGTTGGTGAGGACCGCGGTGGCGGTGACCGTGTCACCGCCGGCCGGTTCGGCCGGCTGCGTGGTGACGGTGAGGGTAGGGCCCAGGGCGTCGAACCGGGTGTCGTTACGGATCCCCATGCCGGTCACCGGGCCCAGTCGACGGTGAAGACGTTGGCGATGTTGCTGGGCAGGGAGGACGGGACGGTGATGTTGATCTTTCCGTCACGGCGGGTCCACCGCAGACTGCCGCTCGTGCCGAGCAGCCGGATTCGGGAGGTGGCGCTGATGGGGATGTCGCCGGGCACCGAGAGGGTGCCGCTGGGCGCGCCCAGCACGATGATGTTGAACTTGCCCGGGGTGACGGTGTAGCGGGTGCCGAGCGGGCTGCCCTCCTCCTCCGCCCTTACCCAGGGCGTCGACCCGTAGATGGCCGGGCCGTTGACCTTCAGCCAGGCGCCGATGTCCCGCAGCCGCTCCTGCATGATCTCGGGGATCGTGCCGTCCGGCCTGGGGCCGATGTTGAGCAGCAGGTTGCCGTTCTTGCTGACGACGTCGGCGAGCAGCTGGATCAGGAACTCGGAGGTCTTGTAGTCCTCGTCCGGTTCGTGCTTGTTGTAGCCCCAGGAGTAGCCCATGGTCATGCAGCACTCCCACTTCTGCGGATCCATCGTGGGGTTGGTGCGCTGCTCGTACGTCGCGAAGTCGAAGTGGGTGTCGAAGCGGTCGTTGATCACCACGCCCTTGGGGCGCTTACGGTTCTTGGCCTGGTTGTAGTAGTGGGCCATGGGTTCTTCGCTGCGCCACGGCGGGTTGCCGGTGGGCCGGAACCACTGTCCGTCCGCCCACAGCAGCTCGGGGTCGTAGCGGTCGATGATCTCGTAGAGCTGTTTGAGCTCGTAGTCGCCGACGTAGTCCTGGACCGGCTTGTAGCCGGTCATCGGGATTTCCTTGTCGGTGTAGAAGTTGCGCATCGGCCGGCCGATCGCCGGGTTGAAGTACTCGCCGAGCGAGTAGTACAGGCCCGGGCGTACGGTGCCGCGCTTGCGGGCCGCGGTCATCAGCTCACCGACGAGGTCACGCTTCGGCCCGTACGCGACGGAGTGACGGTCCGTCACCCTGCTGGGATAGAGGGCGAATCCGTCGTGGTGCTTGCTGGTCAGCGCGAAGTACTCGGCGCCCGCCTGCTCGAACAGCCTCACCCAGGCGTCGGGATCGTACTTCTCGGCCTTGAACCGCGGGATCAGGTCGTCGTAGGTCACGTCCTCGCCGTAGGTGTCGCGGTGGTACTTCCACTCGGCGGTGTCCTTGGTGCTCTGGTACCAGAGGTACCACTCGGAGGCGCTTCTCGGTGTCGCGCCGGCGATCACCGAGTAGATGCCCCAGTGGACGAAGATGCCGAACTTGGCGTCCTTGTACCAGCGCGGCACGGGGTGGGTGTCGAGGGACGCCTTGGTGGGCTGGTAGTCGGGGGTGCCCGTGCCGCCGCGCACCGCCGCGCCGGCGAGGGCCTGGGCGGTCCCGGGCGGGGCGAGGAGCACGGCGCCGCCGAGGGCGGCCGCGGTGGTCATGAAATGTCGGCGGTTGACTGCCATGGACGTTGGTACCTCTCACTCGTGGGTGGAGAAGGAGTCGAAGAGCGCAGTCGTGGTCTGGCCGGGGTAGTTGAGGTTGACGGCGCTCGCGACCATCCCGGCGTCCCCGGTGCCGCTCGCCGACGGCACGGTGGCTGCCGCGACCTGTTGCCAGGCGGTGCCGTCGGAGCTGGCGTACGCGGTGTAGGCGGAGCCGTCGCGGACGAGTTTCAGCCAGGCGGGGTGGTACGAACTGCCGCCGCCGGCCCAGGTGTCCAGCTTGCCGTCACCGTCGCTGTCAGTCAGGAACTCCAGGCCGAACCGCGCGGACATGGTGAGCACCGCGTAGCCGCCCGCCTCCGGCGCGGTGAGGTCGTTTGCGACGGCGATCCCCGCCTTGGCGGACGGGCCGCTGCCGGTCTGACCGACGACCCGGACGGTCACCGTGCCGGACGACGGCGCGGCGTCGGCCAGGTAGACCGCCGCCTTCTCGTCCTTCCAGCCGGACAGGTCCTGGCCGCCTGCCCAGATCGCGAACTGGTCGCCGTTCTGGGCGTATTGGGGCTGCTCGGTGGTGGTGGCGGTCGTCAGGTACGGCGCCCGCACCTCGGAGGGAGCGGGGGTCACCGTGGCGTCCACGCTGTCGGAGTCGTGGGGAGTGCGGCCGTCCTGGACGAAGGACGTGCGTACGCCGATCTCGTGGGTGCCCCAGACCGCGTCGGCGGCCGGGGTCACCCTCCAGGTGAGGAGGGCGCTGTCGCCCGGGGCGAGGGAGCGGATCCGTACGCTGCCGGCCGGATCGGCGGACCAGCCGTCGGGGAGATCGAGACGGGTGCTGATCTGGCTGACCTTCGTGGGACCGGTGTTGGTGACGGTCGACGTGATCCGAGTGCCGTCGCCGCCGGCCTGCAGAGCCGGCCGGTAGGGGGTGAGCCGGACGCGGGCCGACGGGCAGTCGCGGGCCGCCCCGAGGGTGGTGAGGTCGACGGCGTCGGCGAACGCCTTCATCCCGGTGTCGTTCGGGTGCAGATGGTCACCGGAGTCGAACGCGGCGGCGTAGCGGGTCGGGTCGTCCGGGTCCCGTACGGCCTTGTCGAAGTCGGCGTAGTCGTCGAAGACGCCGCCGGAGTCGCGGACGAACGCGTTGACCTTCTGCCGGTCGGCCTCCTTCGCCTCGGTCCACCAGTCACCCCAGCCGCGATACGGCACGACCGTCGCGCCGATCAGGCGCAGCCCACGGGCGTGGACACGGCGCGAGATCTCCTTCATGCCGTCGATCACCTGGTCGCCGGTGGCGCCGCCCCAGCTGAGGTCGTTGACGCCCTCGAACAGGATCACCGTCCGGGCGCCCGGCTGCGACAGCACGTCGCGTTCCAGCCGGTCCAGCGCCGACGGGTTGCCGTCGACGCCGGCCGTGATCCGGTTGCCGCTGATGCCCTCGTTCAGTACGCCGGCGGTGGACGAGCAGGCCGACAGCCGCCCGGCCAGATAGTCGGGCCAGCGCCGGTTGGTGTTCGAAGTGGAGGACGCGCCGTCGGTGATGGAGTCGCCGAGCGCCACCACGGAGCCCGCCGTGTCACCGCCCCGTACGTCGACGCCGGTCAGGAAGGGGAAGGTCGAGTCGGTCCTGGTGAAAGCGGTCCCTTCGGCGTCCCCGGCGTGGTCGCCGCCGCCGTCGGGCGTCCAGTAGACGGTCTGCAGGCCCATCCAGTGCTGGCTGATGTGGGTGAGCCGGCCGGGGAAGTACAGGCTGACGACCAGGTCGCTGCGGGCCGGCACGGGGATCCTGACGGCATCGCTCACCGCCTGCTCCCCGGCGGGGATCGTCACCTCGTCCTTGCCGCCGAAGCGGACCTCGTACGGCTTCGCGACGGCGGAGCCGCCGTCCCGGCGCCCCACGGTCGCGTGCCCGATGGTCACCGGCTCGGTGGTGAAGGCGTTGGTCAGGCGGATGCGTACGCTCGACCCGCCGGCGCTCACCCGCACCGGTATCCGCACCGTCACCTCCGAGGTGCCCGGGTCGTACGAGGCGTGCTGCGCGGTCGCCCAGGTCCCCGTCCACGGCGGCTGCTTGGTCTCGGCCGCGGCCGAGGTGGTCGGGAGCAGGGCTGCCAGGATGGCCGCCAGGGCTGTGACCAGGGCCGCGAATCTTCGGTGTTCCCGCAGGTGCCCCCGCAGGTGCCCCCGCAGGTGTTCGAGCGGTCCGGACATGGGTCCTCCTCAGGAACACGCGCGGCCGAGGCCGAGCTCGGCGAGGTCGATGGAGTCGGCGAAGGCCTTCATGCCGGCGTCGTTGGGATGCAGATGGTCGCCGGAGTCGTAGGCCGCGCCGAGCCGCCGCGGGTCCGCAGGGTCCCGCACCGCCTTGTCGAAGTCGGCGTAGTCGTCGAAGACCCCGCCGGAGTCCCGGACGAACGCGTTGACCTGCTCTCGCCGGGCCTCCGTCTCCTCGCTCCAGCCGCCCCAGGTGAAGTCCTTGTACGGCGTGATCGTGGCGGCGACGACCCGCATCCCGCGCCGGTGTGCCCGGTCGGCGATCTGCGTCATGCCGGCGATGATCTGCTCGGCGCTCGCCCCGCCGAGGTCGTTGATGCCCTCGAAGAGGATCAGGGTCCGCGCTCCCGGCTGGGAGAGCACGTCCCGTTCGAGGCGGTCCAGGGCGGAGGGGTTGGTCGCGGTCCCGGCGGTGATCCGGTTGCTGGTGATGCCCGCGTTGAGCACCCCCGCGCCGGGCCGGCAGGCGTTCAGCCGGGCGGAGAGCAGGTCGGGCCAGCGCTGGTTGGTGTCGGGCGTCGAGAAGGAGCCGTCGGTGATCGAGTCGCCGAGCGCCACCACCGACCCGGTCCTCGGCGCGGTCACATCGACGCCGCTGAGGAAGGGCCAGCTCGTGGTGGTCCAGGTGTAGGCGTCACCGGCGGTGTCGGCGGCGTGGTCGCCCGCCCCGTAGTCCGTCCAGTACACGGTCTGCTGCGCCCACCAGTGGTCGGTGATGTGCGTGACCTGGCCGGGCAGATGGAGACTGACCACCAGGTCGGTCAGAGCCGGCACGGCCAGGCGGACCGGATCGCTGACCGCCTCGCCGCCCGCCGGGATCGTGACCTCGCGCTTTCCGCCGAACCGCACGTCGTACGGGCGCTCCACGGCGGAACCGCCGTCACGCAGGCCCACCGTCGCGTGTCCGATCGTGATCGGGTCGGTGGCGTAGGCGTTGGTCAGCCGGATGCGTACGGAGGAGCCGCCGACGCTGGTGTGCACCGGCATCCGTACCGTCACCTCGGACATCCCCGAGACCTCGAAGTGTTCGCTCGCCGCCGTTGCCCAGGTCCCCGTCCAGCCGCGCCGAACGCCCTGCTGACCGGCCTCGACGGAGGACGGCGCCCAGGCCTGGACGGGCTCGGCGGCGGTCGCCGGGGCCGCCGTGCCGAGCAGCGGGGCGGCCAGGAGCAGCGCCGCCGAGCCGTGCCGGACGGTCCGTCTCACCGAGGGCATCAGGCACCGCCGCCGCAGGTGAGCTTGGCGTCGGCCCAGTCGGCGTGGTCGGTGGAGACATCGCCGTCCCCTTCGACCAGCAGGTCCAGCCAGCGGGCGCCCGTCACGTCCACGTCGACCGCGGTGCCGCCGTCGGAGCCGTACCGCACCGGGCTGTCGAACAGGGAACGGCCGTCGGCGATCACCTCGAAGGAGACGCTGCCGTTGTCGCCGACCTCGTCGTCCACTCCGGCGGTCGCGGTGAACCGGGTGCAGCCACCGCCGAGATAGACCCGGACCTGGCTGTTCGCGTGGACACCGATGCCCTTGGCGTAGGTGGTGCCGCCGATGCTCAGGGGACGGCCGTCACCCGCCGCGTTCTCCCCGTTGGAGGTGTCCTTCTCCACCGGACCCCAGCCGTTGACCGCCTTGACCAGCGTCAGGTCGCTCACATCGGCGTCGGCGGACAACCCCGGCGGTGGCACCTGCACGGCTCGTACACCGGTGACGGTGCCCGGACGGCCGGGCTGGGTGAGTTTGGCGGTCGCCGAGAGGACCGCGTAGTGGACCGGGTCGGTGGGCGGGGTGACGGTGTAGTCCGCGGTCACCGTGTCGCCGGGCCGGACCCGGGCGAAGCGGGTGGTGTCGTCGGTGGTCGCGGTCCAGCCGTCCGGGACCTTCAGCGTCAGCTCGACGTTCCGGGCGGTCGGCGCGTCCTTCGGCACGGTGACGCTCACGGGGACCTCGGCGGCGGTGCCGGTGCTCAGGAACGGTTCGGCGTCGACGGTGACACGGGCGCCCGCGTCCGGCATGGCGTACGTCTTGGCGTCGTACGAGGGCGCGGTCACAGTACCGATCTTGATCCCGCCCGCCGTGGCGCCGAGGTCGACGAGCTTGGCGGAACCCGGGCCCGCTCCGGCCTTGGTGGACCACACGGCCAGGGCGATGGTGTTGCCGCCCTGCTCGCGCAGGATGCCCTTGGGAATGACGAACCGTGTCTGCGGTCCGGTGTCCGGCAGGTAGCGGCCGATCAGCCAGCCGTTGACGAAGATCTGCGCGCGGTAGCCAGTGCCGCCGCCCTCGGCCTCGGCGAGATCGAGGGCGATCGCGTTGTCCTGGCCCTGCGGCAGGTCGAGCCGGGCGGAGGTGCGGTACCAGCGCACGCCGGTCCCGGTCTTCGTGCTCTGACCGGCGAGGGTGGTGTTCTTCCAGCTGCCGTCGGGGTAACCGGCGAGGGACCAGCCGGCCCGCTCCCCGTACAGCCCGCCGTTGTTGTACGGGCCCCGGGCGGTGTCCACGGGGTCCTCGCCACCCCGGCTGCCCTGGATCTTCCACGTGAGCGTGGAGGCCCCGCCGACCACCTCGGCGCCGAGCAGACCGCGCGGCTCCTTGGAGTAGTCGTGGCCCCATTCCTCGTTGTGGCCCGCGTTCTCCACCAGGACGGACAGGACGTTGTCCTCGCCGGCCTTCAGCATGTCCGCCGGGATGTCGAAGGTGTGCGCGCCGTCTCCGGAGGAGCCGAGGTAGCGGCCGTTGAGCCAGACCGCGTACTGGCCGGTCGGGCCGGTGTTGGCGTTCAGCGCGAGTCCGGTCGCCTTACCCGTGGTCCTGAACCGGCCGCGGTACCAGACGTTGCCGTGGTGGTAGCCGTACTCGTCCATCGCGAGGACCGGGAGCGATCCGGCCAGCTCGGGGTTGTGGGCGGTGAGGCGGTCGGCGGTGGTCCAGGTGGAGTCGTCGAAGCCCGGGGCGGACTCCGGTGCCTCCTCCTTGTACTTCCATGTCGTCAGCGCGGGCAGCCCGACCGGGCGCGGCGCCTGGGTGACGGCGACCTTGCGGCCGTTCCACGTCACCTTCTTGGCGTCCGCGATGACCTCGATCTTCGTGGCCTTGATGGAGTCGCCGGTCAACTTCAGTGTGCCGCGCGCGAGTTCGGCGGTACGGACGAGGGACGGTCCTCGTACGAGGACCGGGCCCTTGGCCGTGTCCTGCTGCCACCAGTGCGCGGTCTCGGCGGTGTCGGCGATCAGCAGTTCCATGCCGTTCACCAGCACTCGCGTCAGGCCCTTGTGGGTGTAGTTCAGCCGCAGGTCGCCGCGTTCGGCGTCCCAGGTGGTGGTGACCTCGCCGTCGGGGACGGTGACCTCGGGCCGCTCGGCGTACCGCAGCACGGTCTCGCCGGCCTCGCCCTCACGTCCGTACAGCAGCGCCACGTCCCGGTCGGCGATCCGGGCGTGCGTCATGATCTCCGAGGTGGAGTAGACGAGCCGCTGGCTCTCGCTCAGGTCGTAACCGGCCACGAGGAGTTTGGCGTCCCGGCCGTCGACGGTGATCGTGCCCTGTTGCGGCACGCGCGGGTAGTCGCCGTCCGCGCCGGTCAGCGACAGGGTCGTCTCGTCCTTGTCCTTCACGCGGGTGTCGGCGTGCCGGACGGTGAAGAACTGGGTGCCGTCGTCGGGGTTGACGCGCCGGTCGACGCGCAGTGCCTCATCGGAGGGAGTGGGTGCCTCGGCCTTGTCGGTGCGCGCCAGTGAGGTGACGGAGTTGACCATGTAGCCCAGGCGCTTGAACTCCTGGTACTTGTCCGTGAGTTGGCGGGACTCGTTGATCGGCGCCCCGTAGTCGTACGACGTGTAGACCGCGTTCGGGTCGGCGAGCCATCCCCAGTTGGTGCCGCCGTACGTCATGTAGAAGGATTGGCCGCTCACTCCGGCGGCGATGTTCATCTTGCTGAACACCCGGGTGAAGTCGGTGCCGGTGAGCTTCGCGCAGTCCTGGTATCCGGTGCCGCCCCAGGGGTCGAACGCGCCGCCCTGTGCCTCCGGGATGATCAGCGGGGACTCGGGCTTCCACTCGTTGACGTACGAGTAGTCGGGCAGGTTCTTCCAGGTGCCGGGGTCCTTGCAGTCGAAGCCCTGGGGGTAGGCGTCGAAGCCGTAGATGTCCGGGGCGCCCTTGCCGCTGACCCAGTTCTTGTTGGCACCGCCGTCGTTGACGAAGGTCGGGACGTCGATGCCGTCCTGGCGCGCCCAGTCGATGAGGGTCTGCATGTAGTCGGCGTCGCGGCGACCGCCCTGGTACTCGTTCTCGACCTGGTACAGAATCACTGTCCCTTCGCCCCGGGTGAGTTGGTGCCGGGCGATGATCGGGTTGATCCGGCTCATCCACTCCCGGGCCGCCTCCATGTACTCCGGCTCGGAGGTGCGGTTCACGCCGGCCTGTGTCTTCCGCCAGGCGGGCATGCCGCCGCCGGAGACCTCCGCGTTGATGTACGGGCCGGGGCGGGCGATCACGTACAGGCCCGCGCGCTCGGCCTCGTCGAGTAGCCGCTCCACGTCACGGATGCCGGTGAAGTCGTACTGGCCCGGCTTGGCCGAGTGGTAGCCCCAGTCGAAATAGAGCGAGACCGCGTTGAAACCGCCCGCCTTGATCTTCTGGAGCACGTCGCGCCATGCGTCGGGGCTCGGCAGCCGGAAATAGTGGAGTTCGGCGCCCCAGAGGTACAGGGGCTTGCCGTCGACCTGGACGGCGTACTGGTCGTAGGTGACCGTGTGCGGGGCACGCGCCTGTGCCTCCGCCGCGGCCGGTGCCGCGGCGGCACCGGTGCTGGTCAGGGGCATGACACTCAGTGCCGCGGCGAGCGCCAGGGACTTCCACTTCACCCTCATGACGTCAGCCCCTTCACGACGGCCGCCCGCGCGGTCTCGATGTCGCCGACGTCCTTCGTCCGGCCGTCGAGGTTCCGGGTCGCGGTGGTGAGGGCCTCGGTCAGGGCGTCACTGTCGGCGCCGCCATCCTCCTCGCGCAGCTGAGCGATGAGTTCGTAGTCCTCGATGCCTTCCTTCAGCTGCTCCCAGCGGATGCTGGACATCGGGCCGTTCTTGCCCGGGTAGACCAGATACTCGTCGCCCTGGGTGAAGATGTGCACCGGTTGCTTGAAGGGGGCGCTGGTCCAGCTGTTGTAGGACCAGCGCAGGAAGCCGTCCAGGTTCCGCTGGGCGGAGATCCACGGCAGCATCCGCGACTCGACGGCGGGCGAGAACGAGAGCGTGTTGGGGTGGGCGGGCGCGCCGTACACGTAGAAGGTCGTGGTCTTGCCGGCCTTGCGCCGCTCGGCCACCTTCTCCTTCGTCATCGCGTCGATGCCGCCCCAGTCGACGGACAGGTTCGACGCGACACCTTCCGTGCTGATCGAACCGGCGACGGAGATACGGTCGTCGAAGACCGGCGCTACCTCGTGGACGAAGTCCTTGACGACCGTCATCGCGCTGATGGGCCGCTCGTCGAAGGACAGCCAGGTGTCCTCCAGCCAGCCCTTGGCCTTCACATGCTTCTCGAAGGCGGGCAGGAACGCTCCCCACGCCTCCCGCCAGCGGTCGCCGCCCAGGTCGACGTTCTCGTAGACGGTCCTGCCGGTGCGGGTGTCGGTGTAGGTGAGGTGCTCCTGGTCCTGGAACGCCAGCATGGAGAAGGCGCCGATGTCGGGCCCGAGCCCGGCGCGTCTGGCGGTCTGGACGTACTTGTCCCAGCGGCCGAAGTCGAAGGAGAACGACTTACCGTTCCAGGCCCAGCCCACCATGCTGCTGTACGGCGTGGCGGTCTGCGACTCCCGCGTGCCCAGCGACCACTGGTGGTGCCAGGGGTTGTCGACGATGGTGGTGTTGACGACCTTCTGGCCGCGCGACGCCAGGTCGCGGTTGTACTTCTCGATCAGCTTCCAGTGCTCGTCGGACCAGAGCTTGACGCCGTGGTTCTTGGCGATCGTCTCTGGCTGCGCCCACACGTCGAGGAAGAAGCCGTAGTCCTTCGGGTCGGGCACGCTCGCGTCCGCGACCTCGATGGTCAGCGGATAGGTTGACTGGGTGCGGCCGTCGGCGTTGACTTTCACCGTGCCGGTATAGGTACCGGGTCTCGCCTTGTCCGGGATCTTGAAGGTGAACCACAGCGGCTGCGCCGCGTACGCAGGTACGTCCACGGAGGACCGCTCCTCGAGCGCGTCGCCGACCACGTCGGGGTTGCGGTCGCCGGACACCTCCTTGGCGGAGCTGACCTGGTCGATGGTGGCGGACCAGTCGACCTCGCTCTTGGAGCGCTGTACGGGCACGTACTTGACGAACCGGACCTGCGTGTCGGCGCCGGACAGCTTCGCGCCGCCGGGCCCGGTGAGGTCACCGACCACGGCCTTGACGTCGTCGAGTTCCTGGCCGGAGGCGATCGCCAGCTGCGCCGAGACCTGCTCGTTGCGGACGCCGGAGAGCTTGAGCTCCTTGGTGTCCTTGCCCTGGATGGCGGTCATCGGGTAACGCGGGACCCGCTCCTCCGCGGAACCGGCGAAGGAGCCGGTGGGAACCCAGGTGATGGTGTCCCTGGTGCCCATGGCGTCGGCGACCTTGACGGTCAGCCAGGTGGTGGTGGCCTTGGAATTGAGGTCGGTGCTCGTGGTCGTCGTACCGGTGACGGCGATCGCGGTGGTGCTCGCGGCCACGACCACGCCCGCGACGAAGCCGGAGACAGCTGAGGACGTACGTGCCATGGGGTGAGTTCCCTCTCTCACGGACGTGCGGTGAGTGGCCCGTCCCCGGCAGGCCCCAGGGGAGTGGCGGCCTGCCGGGAAGCGGGGGTGGTGCCGGGGATACCGGCGTGTCAGGAGGTGACGGAGAATCCGCTGAAGACTGCTTCGATGTTCTCGCCGGGGTAGTTCACGTTGGCCGCGCTGGCGACCATCCCGGCGTCACCGGTACCGGCGGCCGACGGCACCTGGGCAGTGCCGACCTGCGACCAGGTCTCGCCGTCCTTGCTGGCGTACGCGGTGTAGGTGTCGCCGTCCCGGGTCAGCTTGAGATGCGCCGGGTGGTAGGTGGAGCCCCCGCCCGCCCAGGTGTCGAGCTTCCCGTCGCCGTCGCTGTCGGTCATGAACTCCAGGCCGTAGCTCTCGGTCATGGCCAGCACCGCGTAACCGCCCTTCTCAGGCGCGGTCAGGTCGTTGGCGAGGGCGATGCCCGCCTTGCCGACCGGTGAGGCACTGTTCTGGGAGACCAACCGGGCCTGCACGGTAGCCTTTTCGCCTGCCGCGTCGTCGCGGTAGATGACGCCCTTCTCGTCCTTCCAGCCGGACAGGTCCTGGCCGCCCGCCCAGATGGCGAACTGATCGCCGGCCTGGGCGTACTGGGCGCCCCCGGAGGTCGTGTCGGCCGTCAGGTACGGCTCCTGCACGCTGCCCGGGGCGGCCTTCACCTGCGCCGGCACGGTGTCGGACACCTTCTGCGAGCCGCCGTGACCGGTATAGGTGGCGGTGCCGGCGAGGTCGTGGCTGCCCCAACGGGTGTCGTCGGCCGGGGTCACCGTCCAGGTGGTGGTGAGTGTGGCGCCGTTCTTGAGGGACTTGGTGGTGGTCGGGCCGGTCGCCTGGGCGGTCCAGCCGTCGGGCAGGTCCAGTGCCGCCTTGGCGTTCCTGAGGGTGCCGGTGCTCCAGTTGGTGACCTCGGTGGTCACCTGGAACGGCGTACCGGCGTCGGTGGCCGGGGCGTCCGGGGTGATCAGAACGGAGGCGGCCGGAGCGTCGTCGCGCTTGAGCGCCTTGAGGGCCTTGGTGGCGCCCTTGGCCTTGAGGTTGACGAAGGCCGGGGTGACGCCGAGCGGCGCCGCGTACCCCTTGAGGGTCTTGGGACCGCGGATCACGGTGCCCTGGTTCACGTCGTACCAGGTGCCCGGCGGCAGATGGACGGAACGAGTGGCGCCCGTGCTCAGCTTGGGCGCGGCCAGTACGGCCGGGCCGAGCATCCACTCGTCGGTGACCGTGTAACTCGCCTCGTCCTTCGGGAAGTCGAAGAACAGCGGCCGCATGATCGGATCGCCGGTCTTCAGGGTGCTCTGCACCTGGTCCCAGATATAGGGGGCCAGCTTCTCGTGGGTCTCGATCGCCTCCCGGTAGAGGTCGACCGTCTCCTGGTCGTAGTCCACCTTCTGCCCGGTGGTGGTGTCGTTCGTGTCCACCGGGGAGGTCGAGGCGTACATCAGCGGCATCAGCGAGGCGGACTGCGCCCACCGCACCAGTACGTCCTTCGTCGGTGCGGGCTGGCCGCCGGAGCCGCCGATCATGTCGGACTCGACGAACGGGTAGCCGATGGTGGAGATGGCCAGGTTCTGAGTGGCGGAGGCGCGCAGGGAGTCCCAGCCGGTGCCCTTGTCGACCTGGCGGGTGACGAAGCCGGCCTCGTGGGCCGTCCGGTTCCAGTGCACCCGGATGCCGGCGCCCTGGAGGTCGAACTCGTCGGCGAGTTCGGTGCCGAGCTTCTGGTAGTCCGTGGCCTGGTGACCTTCGCGCGGCGCGCACTTCTCGTCGAAGAACCGGGTGTCGAACTTCAGCCCGTCGATGTCGTACGTGTCCATCAGCTTCTTGAGGTTGCCCTCGTACCAGGCCTTGGCGTCGGGGTTGGCCAGGTCGATGATCCCGGCCTGGCCGTTCCACCAGGTCACTTCACACGGCTTGCTCGTGTCCTTGGAGTCCATGAGCAAGTAGCCGTTGTCGACCGCGTACTGGTAGTTGTCGGAGTCCAGGTTGATCCACAGGGTGACCCAGATGCCGAAGTCGAACCCCATGTCGTGGATCTTCTTGGAGAGACCCTTGGGATCGGGGAAGGTCTTGGGATCCCAGGTCAGGTTGCCGTAGTTCGACTCCCACTTGTCGTCGAGCTGGATGGTGTGCCCGTCCAGTCCGTTGTCGTGGAGGTCGGTGGCGTAGTCGAGCAGCTTCTCCTGGTCGATCTTGGTGTAGAACTGCGCCCAGGAATTCCACAGCGGCTTGGCGTACTGCTCGTACGTGGCGTCGGACTTGGTCGGCCTGCCGACGATGCCGATGTAGTCGCGGTAGACCTCCAGCGGAGTCGACTCGACGAACACGGTGGCCTTGTAGGTGTCGGGCGACTCGACGGTGAAGGTGCCGAGGCCGTCCCTGCCCATGTCGATCGCCACGTCCATGACGTGCCCGGTGTCGACATGGAGACCGGTCGACCTGGAGGTGTACCAGAAGGGGTCGATCATGTTGTACGAGGCCGGGCCGAAGGTCTCGTGTTCGACCTCACCGGCGTCCAGCGGCCAGGGCTGGTTGACACCGGGACCGCCCTGCGGGGTCTCCGCCTCTCCGTGGCCGTACCAGTGGCCGGCCGACGACAGGTCGTAGGCGAGGCCCAGTTGGTCGGGACTGTCGCCTTCGACGTCCCAGTCCAGCTGGTAGCGGTCGGCCTCGGGCGTGAGCCGGGCCTCGACCGTGGCGCCGTCGAGGGTGGTGTCGGCGCTGAGGGTGAGGACGCCGTCCTTCCACGTCCAGTCGGTGACCGCGGTGGCGTGCTCCCACTTCTCGTCGGAGCGGAAGCGGAGCCCTCCGGTGTCGCCGCCCGCGGTGCCGAGCACGGTCTTTCCGGAGCGCTCGGTGGTCAGGGCGAGTTCGTCGGTGGCGACGTCGACGGTGTAGCCGGGTGCCTTTCCGGTGCCCGGCACGGACAGGGTGAGGCCGTCCGCGCTCTCGGTCACCTTCGGCCGGGCCGTGGCGTCGGCCCGGGCTGCGGTGTCTGCCCGGGCCGACGTGGTGAAAGGTTCGGCGACGGGCGGGACGAACGTCAGGGCTAAGGCGGCGGCCAGCAGTGTGCCGAGGCTGCGCGGTCTGAGCGGATGGTTGCGCACTCACGTCCTCCTGCGGGGGCGGGGCATGGCGTGGTGGAGTAGCGCTGCAAGATCATGCGTATTTCTGTTTATGTTCTGGCGATAAACGCCAGGTGTCAACACTTCCCTTCATGATTTATCAGGAGCACCACTGGCCACTGTCGGCCCTGGTGACGGGTGGTTTCCCGGGTCCGCGCCCTGCCTCGGGAGGCCGCGGACCCGGGAAAAACGGCTGTAAATTCCACGTGAACCGCGCTCGGTTCGGCGGTTCCCGCAACTGTGTGCGGGTCTGGTGGCCGACGGTGGCGGCCAAGGACCGCCGGATCCCGCCGGGGTCAGGTCAGGATCACCGAGCGGGTCAGATGGCGGGGGTTGTCCGGGTCGAGCCCGCGCGCCCCGCCCAGGGCGACGGCCAGCCGCTGCACCACGACGAGGTCGGCCACCGGGTCGCGCCCGAGGGCGACCAACTGGCCGCCGGTGCGGGCGATCTCCTCCGGCAGGCCGTCGGGAACGGCCGTCGGGTCGCCGAACCACCAGGCCACCCGGCCCGGTCCGGTGATGCTGATCGGCCCGTGCCGGTACTCCATCACCGGGTACGCCTCCGTCCACGCGCCCGCCGCCTCGCGCATCTTCAGGGCCGCTTCCTGCGCGATTCCGTACGCCCAGCCGCGCCCCAGGAAGGTGAACTGCTCGGCGTCGAGGAGCTCTTCGGGTAGTGGCTCGACCAGCGCCGAGGCGGCCTGTGCCGCCAGATGGCCGAGGTCCTCACCGAGCAGGGCGCGCAGCAGCACCAGTTCGGTGGTGGCGAACCGGGTCTGCACCACCGACGTCTCGTCGGCGAAGTCGAGCACGACGGCCGCGTCGGCGACGTCCATGACCGGGGTCGCCGGGTCCGCGGTGACCGCGACGGTGGGCGTCCGGCCGCGCATCCGGCCGAGCAGCTCCAGCACTTCCGAGGTGGTGCCGGACCGGGTCAGCGCGACCACCCGGTCGTAGGCCCGGCCGGCCGGCATCTCGGAGGCCGGAAAGGCGTCCGTCTCCCCGTGGCCCGCGGATTCCCGGAGCACCGCATAGGCGTGGGCCATGAACCAGGAGGTGCCGCAGCCCACGACGGCGACTCGCTCACCGGGCCTGGGCATGGCAGCGCACGCGGGGTCGTCCGGCCGCCGTGCCAGTTCGATGGCGCGGCGCCAGCACTCGGGCTGGGTGGCGATCTCGATCTCGGTCCGACTCATGAAGAGGCTCCCGTCTCGGTGCTCATGGGGGCCGCGGCGAAACCGAGTGGTGACCGTCGGCCCTTGACATCATGCGCGATCTGTTGGGCATGATGGATATAGATGCTTGATCTTAGCCATTTTCAAGCAAAAACAATCACTCGGTTGCAGTGAAGGTGGGTACCCCGTGAAACGGCACCTCGTCGGTAGCGCAGCAGGTGTGGCCCTCGCCCTGGTCCTCACCGGATGCGGCAAGGGAGGTTCGACCGGTGGCGGCGACGCCGACGGAAAGACGATCAGGTTCGTGGCCGCGAAGTACGACGACGACACCCAGCCCTACTGGGAGAACCTCATCAAGGACTTCGAGGCCGAGAACCCCGCCTTCCAGGTCGAGTTGGAGGTCGTCGACTGGGAGCAGATCGACTCCAAGGTCAAGACGTACATCCAGACCGGGCAGCAGCCCGACGTCCTCAACTACAACAAGTTCTCCGACTTCGCGCGCGACGACCTGATCTACCAGGCAAAGGACGTCGTGTCGCCCAAGGTGCTCGCCGACTTCCTGCCGCTCTTCGCCGACCAGGCGCAGTACGAAGGCGTCCAGTACGGCCTGCCGTTCATCTCCAGCGCGCGGCTCTTCTTCTACAACAAGGACCTCTTCGACAAGGCCGGGATATCCGAGCCGCCGTCCAGCTGGGCCGAGGTCGAGGACGCCGCCGAGAAGTTGAAGAAGGCCGGGGACATCCCGCTGGGCCTGCCGCTGGGCGCGGAGGAGGCCCAGGCCGAGTTCTACATCTGGGCGATGAACAACGGCGGCGGCTGGACCGACAAGTCGGGACAGTGGGCCGTCGACCAGCGGGCCAACGTGGAGACGTTGGACTTCCTGCGGAAGCTCACCAAGGCCGGTCTGACCCAGCCCAACCCCGAGGCCACCAACCGCAAGGACGTCTTCAACCAGTTCGCCCAGGGGAGGATCGGCATGATCAACGGCGCCGTCTTCATGCGCAAGGGCTTCATCGACACGGTCGACAAGCAACTGAACTACGGCGTCGCGCCCCTGCCCAGCAAGGACGGCACGACGCACAACACGCTCGGTGTCCAGGACTACCTGGTGGCCTTCAAGAAGAAGGACGAGGGCAAGAACCGAGAGGCCGTCAACAAGTTCCTCGACTTCTTCTACGAGAAGAAGAACGCCTCGAAGTTCCTGTCCACCGAGGGGTTCCTCTCGGTCACCAAGTCGGCCGGTGACGCGCTGAGTTCGGACTCCGCCTACTACAAACCGTTCGTCGACGCGCTGTCGGGCGCGCGGTTCGCACCCACCGGCAACCCGAACTGGGCGACCGTCGAGGGCGCCGTGAAGCAGCGCATCGGCACCGCCGTGTCGAGCGCGGAGCCCGAGAAGGTCCTCAGCGAGATCCAGAAGACCGCAGAGAAGGACGGCTGACGGGGTGGCCGTACAGGACGTCGGCGCACGCACCGCCGGGGCGGAGAAGGACCCGACCCAGGCGGCACCGCGACGCGCCTCCCGCCGCCGGTCCACACGGCTGCGGGCGCTGGAGCCGCTGCTGTGGCTCGGCCCCGCACTCGTACTGATCCTGGCCGTGGTCGTCTGGCCCGTCGTCGAGATGGTCCGCACCTCCCTGATGGACATCAGCTCCACCGGACTCACCCAGGGCTTCGCGGGCGGCGCCAACTACACCGAGCTGTTCGCCGAACCGGACCTGCCGGGCGTGGTACTGCGCACCCTGATCTGGGTGGTGGGCGTGGTGACGGTCACCATCACCGTCTCCCTGGCCCTGGCGCAGTTGCTCAACGCCCGTTTCCCGGGGCGTCGGCTGGTCCGCTGGGCGCTGATCGTGCCCTGGGCGGCGTCGGTGCTGATGACGGCGCTCACCTGGCGCTGGATGCTCAACAACTTCTACGGCGTCGTCAACCGCGTACTGATGGACGTCGGAATCCTGGACAGGCCGGTGAACTGGCTCGCCGACCCCGTCCAGGCGTTCGCCTGGATGATGGCCGTGGCGGTCTTCGTCTCCCTGCCGTTCACCGCGTTCGTCATCCTCTCCGGACTGGGAACCATCCCGGCCGAGGTGTACGAGGCGGCCCGCCTCGACGGCGCGGGACCGGTCCGCACCTATCTCGCCGTCACCCTGCCGCTGCTGCGCCCGTCACTGCTGGTCGCCGCGATCATCAACGTCATCAACGTGTTCAATTCGTTCCCGGTCATCTGGGCGATGACCCGAGGCGGCCCCGGCTTCTCCACCGACACGACCACGACCTATATGTACAAACTCGCGTTCGACAACCAGGACGTCGGCGAGTCGGCCGCCATGGCCGTGGTGAACTTCGCGCTGATCCTCCTGGTGGTGCTGGTGTACCTGCGCGTCGTCCGCCGCCGAGAGGAGACCGGCTGATGTCCGCCGCCACTGCCGAGACAGCACCCACAGCCGAAACCGCGACCGAGACCGCGGCCGGACCGGCAGCCAGAGGGGCGGCCACCACCACCCGGAGACGGCGCCCGCCCCGGCTGCGCACCGTGGTGCTCGCCGCTGTGGGCTGGCTGGTCGCCCTGACGTTCCTCGCGCCGTACCTTCAGATGCTGCTCACGGCCCTGAAGCCGACGCCGGAACTGATGAAGTCACCGCCGTCCTATCTGCCGTCCCAGTGGAAGTGGTCCAACTTCGCCGACGTCTGGTCGCTGAAGGATCCGCCCGTCAGTGACGCGCTCTGGTTCTCGCTGTACGTCGCCGGGATGTCCACACTCCTCACCCTGGCCGTGGGCCTGCCCGCCGCGTACTACACCGCCCGCAACCGGTTCCGCGGGCGCGGCGCTTTCCTGCTGCTGGTGCTGGTCACCCAGATGTTCGCGCCGACCGCGCTGCTGGTGGGCATCTACCGGGAGATGGTCAGCCTCGATCTGACCGACACCGCGGAGGGGCTGATCCTGGTCAACGCGGCGTTCAACCTGCCGTTCTGCATCTGGATCCTCAACGCGTACTTCGCGACCATCCCCAAGGAACTGGAGGAGGCGGCGTACATGGACGGGGCGGGACGGCTGGGCACGCTGGTCCGGGTCACCCTGCCGCTGGCGCTGCCGGGAGTGGTGACGGCGCTGGTCTACACGTTCATCGGAGCCTGGAACGAGTACGTCGTTGCGCTCACCATCACCTCGTCCGGCGACCGGACGACACTGACCAAGGCCATCCCGGGCTTCGTCACGGCGTATCAGGAGCAATGGCAGTACCTCTTCGCCACCTCGCTGATCGCGATCGTGCCGGTCGTCGTCCTGTTCGTCTTCGTGGAGCGCTATCTGATCAGCGGTCTGACGGCCGGCGGCATCAAGTGATCCGCCGGACAGGCGCATGCGGCGAGGGCGAGGGCGGAGGCGGGGTCAGGGCCGGGGCCGGGGTCAGGACTTCGACCCCGGGCCGGGCCTCGGGCGGGGCC
>NZ_LRTR01000737.1 GCF_001550375.1 Streptomyces europaeiscabiei
CGAGGAGGCGGCGGCGGGCCAGGGCGGCCAGGGCGCCGGCGACCAGGCCCAGGGCGAGGAGGGCGAGGACCGAGCCCTGGAGGAGGGGGAGGTCCTGGGACTTGGCCGCGCCCAGGGCCGTACGGCCGATGCCGGGCACCGCGAACACCGTCTCCACGGCGACCGCTCCGCCCGTCAGACCGACCGCGACCATGCCGAACTGCGGTACCAGGGGCGGCAGTACGCGGCGCAGTGCGGCCGCCGAGACACGGGACCGGCTCACGCCCGCGCCGCGCCACAGCTCCACCCAGCGTTCGTCGAGCACGGCGGGCAGCGCGTCCGCGACCAGGCGGCCCAGCAGACCGCCGGCCGGGACACCGAGGGCGATCGCGGGCAGGACCAGGTACTCGGGGCCCGCCCAGCCGGCCGTCGGCAGCAGGCCCAGCCACACCCCGCACACCAGCAACGCGACCGTGGCCAGCAGGAACTCGGGCACGGCGGCGAGCATCGCGGCGAACGCGCCGGCCGACCCCCGGCCCCGCACGAGCACCGGGGCGACCAGCGCGCAGGCCAGCAGCACCGCGACGGCGAAGGCGGCGCCCATCAGACCCAGGGAGACCTGGAGGCCGGAGACCACCGAGGGGAGCACGTCCGTGCCCGACACCCACGAGGTGCCGAGGTCGCCGCGCACCAGCCCGGAGGCCCAGTTCCCCAGCAGGGTGAGAGGGCCCGCGCCCAGGCCGAGATCCTCACGGATCGCGGCCAGCGCCTCGGGCGTCGCCTCCTGCTCGGCCGACCGGGCGCGCAGCACGGTCAGCGCGGGGTCACGGCCGGACAGCCACGGCAGCAGCCCGACGACGGTCAGGACGGCGAGGAGACTGACGAGGCGGGTCGGCCCGGCGGGACCGACCCATCTCCGGGCGTTCCTCGCGGCACGTCCCACGGGTGACGGGGCGGCCGTACCCCCCAGGGCGTGTCCGACGGGTGAGGGGCCGGTCGGCTTCCCGTCGGCCCGTCCGGCCTGCGTCGGGCCGGACGACGTGCCTGCGGATCGCTTCACCTGACGTAGGTGTCCGCGGTGACCAGTTCCCGCTCGCGCGGGTCGTGCGCGGCGTCCACGACTCCGGCCGCGTCGCCCTGGATGACCCGCTCGTGCAGCAGCGGCACGGCCGCGTCGGTGGTGAGGACGGCGGCCTCGGCGTCGATGACGGCCTGGCGGCGGGCGTCACCGGCGGTGGTGTCGGAGGCCTTGCCGAGGGCCGTGTCGACGGTCCTGTCGGCGAGTTGGGAGATGTTGAAGGAGCCGTCGGAGGCGAAGTCGCTGTAGAGGTACGCGGCCGGGTCGCCGGAGTCGAGGACCGTCGCCCGGGACAGGATGAACGCGTCGAACTCGCCGGCCAGCGCGTCGGACTCGATGTTCGCGTACTCGCGCACGTCGAGCTTCACCTTGAACCCGGCCCTCTGTAGTTGCTGCTGGAGCGTGGCCGCGACCTCGGGCAGCTCCGCGCGGTCGGTGAAGGTGCCGATGGTGATCGACCTGCCGGAGGGGTCACCCGCCTTCGCCCGCTTCACGGCCGACCGCAGCTCGGCGGCCCAGGGGAGCGCGGGCCCGAGCAGCCCCTCGGCGACATCCGCCCGTCCCTCGTACACACCCTCGACGATCGACTTCGCGTCGACGGCCTCGCGGGCGGCGGCGCGCAGCGAGGCGTCCTTGAAGACGCCCTTGCGGGTGTTCAGGTAGAGGGTGTTGGTGCGGGGCATCGGGACCTCGGTGATCAGGTCCTGGTCGAGCACGGCGGCCTGCGACACCGGGACCGCCTCGACGATGTCGGCCTCGCCGCTGCGCAGGGAGGCCGCGCGGGCGGTGCCGTCCGGCACGAACGTCACATCGATGCCGGGGGCCTTGGCCTTGTTGCCCCAGTAGTCGTCGTAGCGGTCGAGGGCGGCGGAGGCGGTGCCGTTCACCTTGGTCAGCTCGAAGGGGCCGGTGCCGGCGCCGACCGGGTTCACCGTCTTCCCCTCGTACGCCTTCGCCGCGAGGATCGAGAGCTGCGGCGAGCTGAGGCGCTGCGGGACCAGCGGGTCCTCGGTGGCCGTGGTGACGGTGACGGTGTTGCCGTCGGCCTTCGCGGTCAGGTCCACGCCGTCGAGGATGCGGGGCTTGGGTGCGGCGGTGGCCGCCTCGGTGAGGGAGTTGACGACGGCCTCACCTGTCAGCTTCGTCCCGTCGTGGAAGGTCACGCCGTCCCGGATCGTGAACGTCCACTTCTTGCCGGACCGCTTCCACCCGGTGGCCAGCGCGGGCCGCGCGTCGCCCTCCGCGTCCAGCTTCACCAGGGTCTCGGCGGTCGACCAGCGCGACAGCTTGAACGCGTCGTCGGACAGCGGCGACAGGCCCGAGCGGGGCGGCAGCATCATCGCGACCCGTATCCGCCCGCCTTCGCCCGAGGCGCCGCCCTCGTCGGCGCCCGTCGACGAGAAACACCCTGTGAGCAGGGCGGAGGCCGCGGTCGTGACCGCGGTGAGAGGGACGAAACGGGCCGGGAGGCGCACGGAACACTCCGAGTAAAGACGTGGTCAAAGATTCAACGTGCCCGACCGTAGCACGATGACAATCATTTTCATAAGCGCCTTTTTCCGCCACCGGGACGGGTGGGGGAACGCGTCAGAGCCGCGCCCCCTTGAGCGCCATGTGGAGCAGCAGCCGGTCCTCGCCGTCGGACAGGTCCAGGCCCGTGAGCTGTTCGACGCGGGAGAGGCGGTAGTAGAGCGTCTGGCGGTGGATGCCCAGCTCGGCGGCGGTGCGGCCCGCTTGGCCCGCGTGGTCGAGGAACACCTCGGCGGTGTGGGCGAGGTCGCGGTGCGCGGGGGTGAGGAGGAGGCGGACGCAGGGGTCCTGGGGGGCGTCGGGAGGCAGTGCGGTCAGCAGGCGGTACGGGCCGATGGAGCGCCACTCGGCGACCGGGCCCAGACGTGGCTCCGCCAGCGCCGCGCGGGCCGCCGCCGAGGCCTCCCGCCA
>NZ_LRTR01000738.1 GCF_001550375.1 Streptomyces europaeiscabiei
GCGCGTGCCCCTGGACGGCTTCTACGACCGCTTCCGCGACCGCGGAATCGACTACGGACCCGCCTTCCAGGGCCTGGTGGAGCTTTCCCGCACCGACGACACTGCCTACGCCGTGATCCGTCTGCCCGAGGCCGAAGCCGTAAGTGCGCAGGCAGGCGACTTCGCGCTGCATCCGGCGCTGCTGGACGCGGCGCTGCACGCGGTCGCCGTGCTGGATGACGACACCGCAGGGGTGTCGCTCCCCTTCGAGTGGACCGGGGTCGAGCTGTACGCCACCGGGGCGACCGAACTCCGCGTCCGGATCCAGCGGGATCCCGCGTCATCCCAGGCCCGGCTGTGGATGGCGGATGCCCACGGCGCTCCCGTTGCCTACGTGGACGCGCTCGTCCTGCGTTCGGCGACCGAACAGCAGCTGCGGCGGCGCACGGGCAGCCACCTCTACCGGCTCGACTTCCAGCCGCCCCGCACGATGCGCGAGGCACCGGCCGAGACTTGGGTACTCGGCGGCTCCGGAGAGCTCGCGCACGTGATCGGCGGGCGGCCCGTCGTCGACGTGGACGAGCTGCGCGCCCGGCTCGACGCGGGCGACGAGCCCCCGGCGCGCCTCGTCCTCGACAGCACCACGCCGGCCCCGGGCGATCTGGCGGACGCGGCGCGCGCGGCCATCGCCACCGCACTGCACGTGACGCAGGAACTGCTGGCCGAGTCCCGGCTGGAGGGGACCGAACTGGTCTGGGTGACCCGGGAGGCCGTACCGGCCGAACCGGGTATGGGCGTCGACGGCCTGGTGCACGCCCCGCTGTGGGGCCTGGTCCGCGCCGCTCGCGCCGAGTACCCGCAGCGGTCGCTGCGACTGGTGGACACCGGTCCCGCGGCCGAGGACGCCGCCGCTCTCGCCAGGGCCGTGTCCGTCACGGACGAACCCGAGATCGCGGTACGGGGAGGGGAGATCCGGGTCGCGCGGCTGGTCGCGGTCGAACTGGAGCAGAAGGACGTCCCCGAGGGAACTCCGGCCTCGGAGGGAACGGCACTGATCACCGGAGGAACCGGTGAGCTGGGCAGGGAGCTCGCCCGGCATCTGGTGCGCACCCGCGGTGTCCGGCGTCTCGTGCTGACCTCGCGTCAGGGCGAGGGGGCACCCGGGGCCGCCGACCTCGCCGCCGAACTCACGGGGGCCGGGGCCGACAGCGTACGGATCGTGGCCTGCGACGTCGCCGACAGGGAAGGCCTGGCCGGTCTGATCGGTTCCATCGACGATCTGGACTCGGTGTGGCACCTGGCCGGCGTGCTGGACGACGGACTGCTGCCGGACCAGAACACGGAGCGGCTGGAACGCGTCCTCGCTCCGAAGCTGGACGCCGCACTGCACCTGCACGAACTCACCCGAGAGCACGAGCTGTCCGAGTTCGTCATGTTCTCCTCGCTCGCCGGAGTGCTCGGAAGCGCCGGCCAGAGCACGTACGCCGCGGGCAACGCGTTCCTCGACGCCTTCGCCGCATGGCGTGCGCACGCGGGCCTGCCCGCCAGGAGTCTGTCCTGGGGACTGTGGGAGCAGGGCGGCACGGGACTGACCGCGCATCTCGGCCGGGCCGAGCTGACCCGGATCCGGCGCATGGGCGTCGAGCCGTTGTCCGTGGACGAGGGGCTGCGGACCCTGGACGCGGCGCTGGCGACGGACGCGCGGGAACACCTGGTTCCCGTACGACTGGGGCCGGCCTCGGCGCACCGTGACCAGGACGAGGTGCCGGTACTGCTGCGCGGCCTGCTCAGGACGCGCCTGCGGCGGGCGAACACGGGCGAGACCCCGTCGGGCCCGCGCGGCAGGCTCGCGGCGCTCTCCCCCGACCAGCGGCGGGAGTCGTTGACGCTGCTGGTGCGTTCGGCGGCGGCGAGCGTGCTCGGCCTTCCCGACGAGGGCGCGGTGTCGGCACAGCAGGTGCTCAGGGACCTCGGTCTGGATTCGCTGATGGCCGTGGAACTGCGGCGCCGCATCTCGCGGGAGACCGAGGTTTCCCTGCCCGCGACGCTGGCGTTCGACCACCCGACCCCGGCCGCCATGGCGGAGTACCTCCTGGAACGGATGGACCTGTCCCCGGCCGTGCTGCCCGCCAAGGCTGTCGCCCGGGCCGCGGACGGGGACGACGATCCGGTCGCGATCGTGTCGATGGCGTGCCGGCTGCCGGGCGGGGTGGGCACGCCGGAGGAGTTCTGGGAGCTGCTGTCCTCG
>NZ_LRTR01000074.1 GCF_001550375.1 Streptomyces europaeiscabiei
GGCGGGCGCGGGTGAGCAGGGGGAGGGCTTCGCCGACCGGCAGGCACAGGGCGGGGACGGTGCCTCTGCGGGCTCCGGAGCCGTGCTGCCGTACGACCGTGAGGTCCTCGGTGTCTCCCGGCGGCGGCTCGCCGCCCGCCGGGTCCCAGAACGCGAACCGGCTGTGGCGGGGCAGCGGAGCCGGGAGGAAGACGGCGGCGAGCCGGACGGGGACGGCCGTCCGTGCGGGCACGGCCGGGTCGGCCTCGGGTACAGCCATGTCCCGCATACGTCCGGTCACCTCCCGCCCTTCGGTCGGACGAGCCGTTCCTGTGCGGCTCCGATCAGCTGTCTCCGACTCTACGGGCGGGGTCTGACAATCGGCCCCGGCGACCGCGCGCGAGCCCGAGCGGACCGGGATACTTCCTGGTCAAGGCACGGTTCGCGACACCACGTACACCATCGGATGGTCCGGGTTGGACCGGTTCACGACGATGTCATGGGTGGGTTGGGGATTCTTCCGGTCCTTGACGAGCCCGTACCACGGGCCGGTGCCGGTGAAGTTCCAGCCGACGATCCGCCGGTCCCGGGTGCCGATGGCGATCTCGCCCTCGTCCAGGTCGCCGGTGCCGACGCCGATCTGGTTGAGGAAGCTCTCCAGGCCCTCGTTGCTCGTATAGAACTGCACGTAGAGGCGGCTGGTCTTCCAGTTGTTCGTCTCGTAGTAAGCGACGTGCTTGGAGTACGGCGGGATCGGCACCTGGTAGAGGCGCTGCTGGACCCGGGAGGGCCAGTGCGCGGTGAGGCCGGTCGCCGAGTACTTCTCCTCCTTGTCCTTGCCGCTGTCGCGGCTCTGGTTGGCGGAGATCACCAGGTAGCCGGCGGGTACGCCGATGAGCAGCACGATGATCGACAGGGTGATCGTCCGGCGGCGGTTCCTGTGGCGGCGGTTCTCGGCGGGCCGCTCCGGCTCCTCCGGGGAGGAGCCCTGGCGCGGCACCGAGGCGGTCACGCGGAGTCCTGAGTGGTGCGGCGGGCCTCCACGTACCGCGCGTAACGCTCGTACCGCTCCACCCGGCGCCGGTTGGCACGGCGGAAGCGGCGGGCGACGAGTCTGGCGAGGTCGGCGGCGCCCACCATGCCGGCCTCGGGTCCGAGCTGGGCGCGCGCGATCCGGGCCTCCGGGCGGTAGCCGCGGCCGGTGAGGTGACGGCGGAAGGAGTCCCGCGCGGGGCCGATCAGCAGGTCGTCGGCGGCCGAGACGCCGCCGCCGATGACGAAGCAGGACGGGTCGAGGGCGGCGGCCAGGTTGGCGATGCCGACGCCGAGCCACTGGCCGATGTCCTGGAGCAGCTCGATGCACATGGCGTCGCCCTCACGGGCCAGCTCGGTGATCATCGGTCCGGTGATGTCGGCGATGTTGCCCTTGACGTGCTCGATGATCCCGTACGCCACCGGGGAGTCGGCCGCCGCGAGTTCGCGGGCCTCCCTGACCAGGGCGTTTCCTGAGCTGTACTGCTCCCAGCAGCCGCGGTTGCCGCACGGGCAGCGGTGGCCGCCGGGCACGACCTGCATATGACCGAACTCGCCCGCGACGCCGAACTTGCCGCGCTTGACCTGGCCGTCCTCCAGGATCGCGCCGCCGATGCCGGTGCCCAGCGTGATCATGACCAGGTGGTCCTCGTCGCGGCCGGCGCCGAAGCGCCACTCGGCCCAGGCGGCGGCGTTGGCGTCGTTGTCGACCAGGACCGGCACGGCGAGCCGGCCGGCGAGGCGGTCACGCAGCGGCTCGTTGCGCCAGGACAGGTGGGGAGCGAACAGGACGCGGTTGCGTTCCGCGTCCACCCAGCCGGCGGCGCCGATACCGACGGCGTGCACGTCGTGCCGGTCGGAGAGGTCCAGGACCAGTTCCGTGATGGTGTCCTCGACGACCTGGGGGCTCTTCGACTTGTCCGGGGTCTCCGTGCGGAGCTTCTCCAGGATGTTGCCGTCGGCGTCCACGACGCCCGCCATCACCTTCGTGCCGCCGATGTCGATGCCGACGGTGGGGACGCGGGGGGCCGTCAGATGGGAGCGGCGCTCGCGCGTTCCCACGGTCCGCAGGACGGTGGCCCGCGCGGAGCCGCGGTGGGTGAAGTCGCGGTAAGTGCTCATCAGGCCGATTCTGCCTTAACGCTCCGCTGGGTGCGGCGTGGGGGCGGGGGGTGCCATGGGTTGTTTTTCGGGTGCGGGTGAGTGGGGGCTGGTCGCGCAGTTCCCCGCGCCCCTCTGCGGCGGCTGCGCCGCCTTCCCAGGGGCGCTGCGGGCCCGAAAGACATTCCTTACGCCCTCACCAGCAATTGGAAGTCGAACGAATAGCGGGACGCCCGGTAGATGTGGGTGCCGTATTCCACCGCTCGGCCCGTGTCGTCGAACGTCGTGCGCTGCATGGTCAGGAGGGGGGCGCCCTCGGGCTCGCTCAGACGGTCGGCCTCGTCCGGGGTGGCCGCCTTCGCGCCGATGGTCTGGCGGGCGCTGTGGAGGGTGATGCCCGCGGCGCGCATGAGGCGGTAGAGGCCGGTGGCTTCGAGTTGGGGTGAGTCGAGGTCGAGGAGGTCGGTGGGGAGGTAGTTGCAGAGGTAGGCCATCGGTTCGCCGTGGGCCAGACGGAGTCGCTCGATACGGTGGACTTCGCCGCCCTCCGCGACGGCCAGGGCGGCGGCGACCTCGGCGGAGGCGGTGACGGTGGTGTTCAGCAGGACCCGGGTGGCCGGGCGCTGGCCGGCGGCCTCCAGGTCGTCGTAGAGACTGCTGAGTTCCAGGGGGCGTTTGACCTGGCTGTGGACGACCTGGGTGCCCACGCCGCGGCGGCGTACGAGCAGTCCCTTGTCGACCAGGGACTGGATGGCCTGGCGGACGGTCGGACGGGACAGGCCGAGGCGTGCGGCCAGCTCGATCTCGTTGCCCAGCAGGCTGCCCGGGGTCAGCTCGCCGTGCTCGATCGCGGCCTCCAACTGCTGTGACAGCTGGAAGTACAGCGGGACCGGGCTGCTGCGGTCGACGCTGAGCTGGAGCGACACGGTCGGAGCCACTTCTGGTTTCACCACGGGCCGAGCGTAGCCCCGGTGCTTGTTGACGGGAAGTTGCGTAGTTCGGTTGTCCGGACAAAGCATTGACACAGCGGCAGGTGCGACCCCACTTTGTTTCTCATGCGCATCGGACTTATCGGCGCGGGTCGCATCGGGACGTTTCACGCGACCACGCTCAGCCGCCACCGTGATGTCGGCTCTCTGATCATCACGGACGTCGATCCTGCTCGGGCCCATGACCTCGCGGATCGCCTCGGCGAGACAGTGGCGCCGGGCGTGGACGAGATCTTCACGTGGGGTGTGGACGCCGTGGTCATAACGGCCGCGACCTCGGCCCACGGCGAACTGATCGGTCGGGCAGCACGCTCGGGTCTCCCGGTGTTCTGCGAGAAACCCATCGCCGTGGACATGCCGAACACGTTAAGCGCGCTGACCGAGGTCGACGCGGCCGGGACAGTGCTGCAGATGGGCTTCCAGCGGCGCTTCGACTCCGGCTATGTCACCGCGCGGGAGGCGGTACGCGCGGGCCGGCTCGGCCGGCTGCACACCGTACGGGCGCTCACGGCCGATCAGACGCCGCCGCCCGCGGAGTACCTGCCGGTGTCCGGCGGGATCTACCGGGACTGCCTGATCCACGACTTCGACATCGTGCGGTGGGTGACGGGGCGCGAGGTCGCCACGGTGTACGCCACCGGGTCGGACGCCGGGCACCCGATGTTCCGGGAGGCGCACGACCTCGACACGGCGGCCGCCGTGCTCACACTGGAGGACGGCACGCTCGTCACGGCCACGGCGGCGCGGGTGAACGGGGCCGGGTACGACGTGCGGCTGGAGCTGGCCGGGGAGCTGGACACGGTGGTGGTCGGGCTGGACGACCGTACGCCGGTCGCGTCCACGGAACCGAAGGGGCCACCGCCCGCGGACAAGCCGTGGACCGGCTTCCTGGAGCGCTTCGCCGCCGCCTACGAGGCCGAGATCGCCGCGTTCGTCGAGGTGGTGCGGGGGGAGCGGGCGAACCCGTGCGACGGCCGTGAGGCGCTTCAGGCCCTTCGGGTCGCCGAGGCGTGCGAACTGTCCCGGCTGGAGCACCGGCCAGTGAACCTGGGCGAGATTCCGGGCGGCCGGGAGTAGCCCCGGGCCCGGCCCGTAGGCTCCTCCGCCCCGGTCCGGAAGGTTCGCGTGGTACCGCGGACTCGGATGCGTCGCGGCCGGTCGCGCAGTTCCCCGCGCCCCTGAAAAGCGGGGGCGCGCCCCGGCCCCGGGGCCGAGGTGTCCGAGCCCCGCCCGCACCGCACCGCACCGCACCGCACCGCACCGCACCGCACCGCACCGCACCGCACCGCACCGCACCGGGGCATTCTCGGCACTGCCGAGACACCGTCTGCCCCCGCGGGGGCAGCTTCACCCGACCCCGGCGAGGCGCCCCCTCACCGTCGAGGGAGCTTCAGGCCGATCAGGCGTCTTCGTCCCCGCCGGGCAGAACTCGGGGGTCCGGGGTGCCCTCCGGGGAGGGGGCGGGTAGGGGCGGCGGGGGCAAGAGAACACCCTCACCAGCGCAGGGGCAGGCTCCGTACTCCCCGTATCAGCATTCCCGGCAGCCAGTCGCCCGGTGGGCCGTCGAGGGTCAGGTCGGGGCAGCGCTCCAGGAGGGCTCGCAGGGCCACGCGGGCTTCCAGGCGGGCGAGGGGTGCGCCGAGGCAGTAGTGGATGCCGTGGCCGAAGGCGAGGTGGCCGCGGGTGTCCCGGTGGAGGTCGAAGCGGTCGGGGGCGGGGTAGCGGCTGCCGTCGCGGTCGGCGGCGGCCAGGCCGATCATCACCGAGTCGCCCGCCGCGATGGCCGTGCCGCCTATGTCCAGCGGCTCGGCGGCAAAGCGGAACGTCGCGTTCTCCACCGGGCCCTCGTGCCGCAGGGTCTCCTCCACGACCGCGTCGACGAGGCTCATGTCGGCCCGCACCTCGGCGAGTTGCCCCGGGTGGGTGAGGAGCGCGTGGACGGCGCCGGTGATGAGGTTGACCGTGGTCTCGTGGCCGGCGATGAGGAGGATGAACGCCATACCGCGCAGTTCCTCGGGCGACAGGCGGTCGCCGTCCTCGTCCGTCGTCCGGATCAGGGCGCTCAGGAGGTCGTCGGCGGGCGGGGAGCACCGCTTGTCCTCGATCAACTCGCGCAGATAGGCGGCGAGTTGAACGAAGGCCTCGTACTCGCTCTCACCGCTGGTCGGTGCCACCGCCTCCGTGGACAGCTTACGGAAGGCCGCCCGGTCGAACTCGGGCACACCGAGCAGCTCGCAGATGACGGTGAGCGGCAGCGGGTGGGCGAACGACTCCACCAGGTCGGCGCGGCCCTGCGGCACCATCGCGTCCAGCAGCGAGTCGGTGATCTCCTGGACCCTCGGCCGCAGCCGCTCGACCCGGCGTCCGGTGAACTCCCGGGCGATCAGCCCGCGCAGCCGGGTGTGCTGGGGCGGGTCGGCGACCAGCAGGTACTTGCCGATCAGCTCCTCGTCGAGGAAGGTCACCCCGGCCTTCGAGCCGTCCTTCGACAGCCGGGGGTCGGCGAGCGCCGCCCGCGCCTCCTCGTACCCGACGACGAGCCAGACCTCGTGGTGTGCGTCGTGCTTCGGCAGCCGGACCCGGTGCACGGGGCCGCGCTCCCGCAGCTTGGCGTAGACGGGATGCGGGTTCTCGGTGAACCCCGGCCCGTACTCCCCCAGATCGATCACCTGCGTGTGTCCCATGAGTCTCCCCCTCGCCCGTACAACGCCCGGGTCCACCCAGAAGTGCCCGCTCCCAGCCCCCGGCCCTCCGGCCGTGCCTGTCCCCCTAGCGCCCGCCGTCCTGGCGCCCGTCGTCCTCCAACAGCCCCGCGTCGTACGTCAACAGGGCGATCTGCACTCGGTTGTTGAGGTCGAGTTTGGCGAGGATGCGGGAGACGTGGGTCTTGACGGTGGCGACGCTCATGAAGAGTTCGGCGGCGATCTCGGCGTTGGAGGCACCCCGGCCGACGGCGACGGCGACCTCGCGTTCGCGGTCGTTGAGGGCGGCGACGCGGGAACGGGCGGTGGTGCGGCGGGTGTCGGGGGCGCTGCCGGCGGCCTGTGCCATGAG
>NZ_LRTR01000739.1 GCF_001550375.1 Streptomyces europaeiscabiei
GCTCCGCTGCCGCCGCCGCGTCGCCGCAGCTCCGCGGCGAGGGTCAGCACCAGGCGGGCGCCCGTCATGCCGACCGGGTGGCCGAGGGCGATGGCGCCGCCGTTGACGTTTACCTTCGCCAAGGGAATGTCCAGGTCCCGTACGGAGGCGAGGGCCACTCCGGCGAACGCCTCGTTGATCTCGAACAGATCCAGGTCGGCGGCCTTGAGACGGCCGTCCCGGGACAGGGCGTCGCGGACCGCCCCGGCCGGCTGGACCAGCAGGGAGGGGTCGGGGCCCGCGACCGTGCCGTAGGCGCCGATCCCGGCGAGCGGGGTCAAGCCCTCCCGCCGGGCGCGCTCCGCGCTCATCACGACGACGGCCGCGCCGCCATCGGAGAGCTGTGAGGAGTTGCCCGCGGTGATGGTGCCCCAGCCGGAGAACGCGGGTCGCAGGTGCCCCAGGCTCTCGGCGGTGCTGCCCGGCCGTACGCCCTCGTCGGTGTCGACCACCGTCTCCCCGTGCCGTCCCGGCACCGTGAACGGGGCGATCTCGTCGGCCGGCGCGCCGGACTCCTGGGCGCGGGCGGCCCGTTGGTGCGAGAGCGCGCTGTACTCGTCCTGCTCCTCGCGGGTGAGCCCGAACGGCTCCTGGTACCGCTCGGTGGCCGCGCCCATGGAGACGTCGTCGAAGGCGCAGACGAGGGCGTCGCGGTCGAGAGCATCCTCGACGGCGGCGGAACCGTACCTCCAGCCGGTGCGTGCCCCGCGCAGGAGGTGCGGGGCGCCCGACATGGACTCCATGCCGCCCGCGACGACCACCTCGTGCCGGCCGGACGCGATCATGAGGTCGGCCAGGGCGATCGCGTGCAGACCCGACAGGCAGAGCTTGTTGACGGTGCTCGCGGGGACGGAGAGCGGGATGCCGGCGCGGATCGCGGCCTGCCGTGCCGGATTGGGGCCCGCCCCGGCCTGCACGACATGGCCCATGACGACGGCTTCCACGGCGGCCGGGTCCAGGTGCGCGGCGGCCAGCGCCGCGCCGATGGCATGGGCGCCGAGGTCGACGGCGCACACGGTGCTCAGGGCGCCCATCAGTTTGCCGATGGGCGTTCTTGCTCCGGCGACGATGACGGATCCGGGCATGGCCGGGACCTCCTGCGGGGGATGGGGCGGGGCGGCCCGGGGACGAAGGGGAGTGGGTCAGGCGACCGCGTCGACGGCGCGCTCGGCGATCATGTGGGCCGTCTCGTTCACCGAGTGCAGGACGGTCCGGCCGCCCGGCAGCCGCCGCACCCTGCTGACCGAGGTGTACCCGGGGTGGAACCAGAACATCGTGGGCAGGCCGAGCACGGTCGCCAGATAGGTGTTGGTGATGCCGCCGTGGCACACCACCGCGACCCGCCCGCCGCGGTGGGCGTCGAAAACGGTGTCCATGCCCCGTACGGCACGGGCGCGGAAGGCGTCCCAGTCCAGATCGGGCACGAAGTCCTCGTACCGGCCCTCGGCCAGTGCCGCGGCCCGGGGATCGTCCGCGTTGATCTGCTCCGGTGGCGTGTAGGGGTGCGAGACGTCCGTGTCCCACTCGCGCAGGTCGTCCAGCACGGCCGCGGTCATGCCGGTACGCCGTTCCAGGGGGGCCACCGTCTCGCGGGCGCGCCGGAACGGGCTGGTGTACAGGGCGTCGACGTCCTCGTGCGCGAGCCAGGCGGCGAGACGCTCCGCCTGGGCGGTGCCCTCCGGCGACAGCCCCGGGTCGTACACGCCCGCCAGGGGGAGGCCGTGCCGGATGAGGAGGAGTTCGGTCATGGAGAGTCCTTCGTGCGAGGGGCAGGAGGTTGTCGCCGGTCGGCTGTCAGGAGGCGTCGGTCGCCCGGGTCAGCCCGCGATGGTCCGCTCGGAGTGCCAGTAGGGGCGGCGCATCGCGCGTTTGTCGAGCTTGTCCATCGCGTTGCGCAGGAGTTCGGGGACGAACTCGTAGGACTTCGGGCACTTGTAGGCGGCCAGCCGGTCCCGGCAGAACCGGTCGAGTTCCTCGGCCGGCGTGCCGTCCCCGGCCGCCACGACCAGCGCCCGCAGCGACTCGCCGAAGTCCGGGTCGGGCACGCCGATGACCGCGACCTCGGCGACCGCCGGGTGCTGGCGCAGTACCGCCTCGCTCTCGGCCGGGTAGAGGTTGACACCGCCGGAGACCACGACGTCCGCGGCCCGGTCGGTGATGAAGATGTAGCCGTCGGCGTCGACGTATCCGATGTCGCCGAGGGTGAAGACGTCCGGCGCGAGGTAGGCGGACTTCGTCTTGTCCGGGTCCGCGTGGTAGCGCACGCCCCGGTCCTCGGGCGCCCGGAACGCCAGCAGTCCCTGTTCGCCGGACGGCAGCGGCCGGCCGTCGTCGTCGGTCACCAGGACCTCGAACGGGGGGTGGGCGCGGCCGACCGAGCCCGGATGGGCCAGCCACTCGGTGCTGCCGATGCGGGCCACGGTGCCCGCCTCGCTCGCCCCGTACGACTCGGTCAGCACCGGGCCGAACCACTCGATCATGGCCCGCTTCACGTCCGGCGGACACGCGGACCCGGTGTGGGAGACCTGCGTGAGGCTGGAGAGGTCGTACCGGGCACGCGTGTCCTGCGGCAGGGCGAGCAGCCGTTGGAAGTGGGTGGGCACCATGACCGTGGAGGTGACCCGCCACTTCGCGACGCGGCTCAGGAAGATCGCCGGGTCGAACCGGCCGAGTACGACCACCGGTTGCCCCGCCGCCAGATGACGCAGGGCCGTCAGGGGCGCGTTGTGCTGCAGCGGGCCGCACACCAGATGCGGGCCGGGCGGGAACCCGGACCGGGCGGAGATCGCGGCCAGATAGGCGGCACTGTCGGCGACCGGACCGCTCACCCAGCGCACCTCGGTGCCGCGCGCCCGGCCGGTCGTGCCCGAGGTGTAGACGAGCGGCGGCCGGGCGGGGCGGTCCGCCGTAACGGTGCGCCCGGCGGGGGCGGCCGCCAGCCACAGATCCCAGTCGAAGGCGTGTCCGATCGCGGGGGTCCCGTGCAGCACCAGCGGCAGGCCCAGTTCCCGGGCCGCGTCCAGAGCGGCGCCGGCGCCCGCGGGTCCGGCGATGATGCCGGTCGCGCCCGCGTCGATGACCTGGTCCACGAGTTCGCCCGACGTCAGATACCGGGACGCGGCCACGGTCCCCACGCCGGCCCGCAGTCCGGCCAGATGGGCCACCAGTGTCGGTATGACGTTGTCGCCGAGCACGACGACCCGGTCGTGCGGGCCGGGCGCGATCTCCAGCAGCCGTCCCGACGCCCGCGCCACCTGGTCCGCGAGCCCGGACCAGGACAGCACGTCCCAGTCGTCCACCAGGGCGGGTTGGTCCGGGGTGTTCCGGACGCGACGGTCGAGCGGCAACAGCGACATGGCTCCTCCGGGCGGCTCATCGGTCCTCTCCCGCAATCCGGGAGAGTCGATGCGGAGACTGTAGCGTTTATCAAGAAAGTGCGGAACACTCTGACGCACACCGAGCCCATCGCCGCAAGGTCGGGCGGATGACTCGGATGCTTCCTGATCTCCGTTACTGCAACTGTCATCTGGTAAGTGACGTTCCAAGGAGGAGCCATGTCCCCGCCCGATCCGGACGCCTGGCGCGCACAGGTCCGACAGTGGCTGGCCACCGTCCTCGACCCGGCGCGAGCGCCGGAGACGACCGGAGACACCGCCGACCTCGCCGTCTTCCACAACCTCCCCGAAGCCGCGGAGCGGCTGCTCCTGGACCACTGTCGCGCCTACCAGCGGGCCCGCTTCGACGCCGGATACCAGGCACTGACGCTGTCGGCGGACCTGGGCGGGGCGGGCCTGACCGCCGCCCATGTGGCGGCCTTCGCCGAGGAGGAGTCGGCCTTCGACGTACCGCCGTCCACCGAACTGATCAGTGTCACCGTGCGTCTGGTCGCCATGGCCGTCTCCCTGTTCGGAACGGCCGAGCAGCGCCGTGACCTCGCCCGCCCGTTCCTGCGCACCGATCTGCTGGCCTGCCAGCTCTTCAGCGAACCCGGCGCCGGCTCCGACCTCGCGGCCGTGCGCACCCGCGCCCGGCAGGAGGACGCGGGCACCGCCATCGCGGCCGAAGCCGGCAGCGGGGGAGACTGGGTGATCGACGGTCAGAAGGTGTGGACCTCGGGGGCGCAGTTCGCCGACTACGGCCTGCTGCTCGCCCGCACCGATCCGGAGGTCGTCAAGCAGGCGGGCATCACCGCCTTCCTGGTCCCGATGGACGCCCCCGGCGTGGAGGTGCGCCCCATCCGCCAGATGAGCGGCGGCGCCTCCTTCAACGAGGTCTTCCTCAGCGGTGTCCGCGTCCCGGACCGGCTCCGGATCGGGCGCCCGGGGCAGGGCTGGGAGGTCGCCACCACCACCCTCGGCTTCGAACGGACCGCCTCTGGCAGCGGCAACCGGCGCAAGGGCGGCACCTTCACCGACGTCCTCGCCCTCGCCCGCTCGCTCGGCCGCACCGATGATCCGCTGGTCCGGCAGCGCCTGGCCGACCTGTACGTCCGCACCGAGCTGCGCGCCGCCACCGTGGACCGCGTTGCCAGAACGAGCGCCTCCGGCGGCCGGCCCGGCCCCGAGGCGTCGCTGACCAAGCTGATGGCCTCCGACCTGCTCACCCGCACCGGACAGGTCGCCGCCGACCTCATGGGCGCCCGGATCTGCGCAGACACGGGGGAGCCGGGCACGTTCGCCTGGACCCAGCATCTGCTCGGCGCCCCCGGCTACCGACTGGCCGGCGGCACCGACCAGATCCAGCGCAACCTCATCGGCGAACGCGTCCTGAGGCTGCCGCCGGAGCCGCGCGCCGACCGGGTGCCGTTCTCGCGGCTCACCGACAACTGAACGACGGCACACCCACCACCCACCACCCAC
>NZ_LRTR01000740.1 GCF_001550375.1 Streptomyces europaeiscabiei
CGACAACCGCTCCACCAGCAGCACACCCGCACCCTCACCCCACCCCGTCCCGTCCGCCGCGTCCGCGAACGCCTTGCACCGGCCGTCACCCGCCAGACCCCCCTGACGACTGAACTCCACGAAAGCACCCGGGGTCGACATCACCGTCACACCACCGGCCAACGCCAGATCGCACTCCCCGCTGCGCAGCGACTGCACCGCGAGATGCAACGCCACCAGCGACGACGAACACGCGGTGTCGACCGTCACCGCCGGACCCTCCAGCCCCAGAACGTACGACACCCGCCCCGACACCACACTCGCCGCGTTGCCGGTGCCCACGTAACCGCCGAAGTCACCCTCCGACACACTCAACAACGCCGGATAGTCCTGACCGTTCGTCCCCGCGAACACACCCACCCGCGAACCACGCAACGACCGAGGATCGACACCCGCCCGCTCCACGGCCTGCCATGACGCCTCCAACAACAACCGCTGCTGCGGATCCATCGCCAACGCCTCACGCGGAGACACCCCGAAGAACTCCGCGTCAAAACCACCGACACCGGACAGGAAGCCGCCTCGCGCGGTGTGGCTGGCGTAGGGGTTGTCGGGATCCGGGGCGAAGAGGAGGTCGAGGTTCCAGCCACGGTCGGTCGGGAAGTCACCGATGCCGTCCCGGCCGTCCGCCAGCATCGCCCACAGATCCTCGGGCGACTCCACACCACCCGGGAAACGGCACGCCATTCCGACGATCGCCACCGGCTCGTCCGGCACCGCCACGGCCGCCACGGCCGACACCGCCGCAGCGGCACCGTCCGCACCGAACAACTCCCCGTACAAGAACTCCGCCAGCACCCGCGGAGTCGGATGGTCGAAGACCACCGTCGTCGGAAGAGTGACACCCGTGGCAGCCGCCAGGACGTTGCGCAACTCCACCGCGATCAACGAGTCCACACCCAGATCACGGAACGCCCGCTCAGCACCCACCTGCCCGGGACCCGTATGCCCCAGCATCATCGCGGCGAGCTTCTGTACTTCGTCGAGTACGAGGCGTTGCCCGGCCTCGCGCGACAGGCTCGCGGCGCGGGAGCGCAGGTCGTCCCCGGCCGCACCGGTGTGAGCGCTGCCACCGGGTGCGGGGCCGGCGGCAGGAGGCGGGGTCATGGGGGTGAGGAGGGCGCTGGGGCGAGTCGTGGTGAACGCCGGGATGAAACGGTTCCAGTCGGCGTCCACGACCAGTTGGGTGGTGATGTCGCCGTCGAGAGCCGCGCCCAGCGCGGACAGGGCGAACCCCGGGGCGAGCGCGGTCACGGCGCCCTGGCCACGACGTCGGCCCCCGGAATCGGAGGCCATTCCGTCGCCCGCCCACGGGCCCCACGCGATCGACGTGGCCGGCAGACCCTCACCCCGGCGCCGCTCGGCGAGGGCGTCGAGGACGGCGTTGGCGGCGGCGTAGGCGCCCTGTCCCGGGCTGCCCAGCGTTCCGGCCAGGGAGGAGAAGAGGACGAACGCCGAGAGGTCGCGGTCCCGGGTCAGCTCGTCCAGCAGAAGGGCCGCCGTGGCCTTGGGGCCCATGACCCGCTCGACACGACCGGCATCCGTCGTGAGCAGCGTGCCGTCGTCCAGAACGCCGGCCGTATGGAACACCGCGTTGACAGGATGCTCGGCCAGGAGCGCGGCGAGGTCGTCGCGTTCGGAGACGTCCAGGGCTGCCAGCGTGACCTGGGCCCCCGCCTCCTGCAGTTCCGCGCGCAGTTCGGCGACGCCGGGGGCCGCTTCGCCGCTGCGGCTCACCAGGAGCAGGTCACGGGCGCCGCGCGTCACCGCCCAGCGGGCCACGTGTGCGCCAAGGGCGCCTGTTCCGCCGGTGATCAGCACCGTACCGCGCGGCTCCCAGCCGTCGGCCGTGAGCTGCGGCAGTGGCGCGGCCTGGGACAGTCGGCGGCCGAAGATGCCGTGAGTCCGGATGGCGAGTTGATCCTCATCCGGCCCGAGGCGGGTGAGTGCGACGGCGAGACGTGCGCTTACGCGGTCGTCCACCTGCGCGGGCAGATCGATCAACCCGCCCCAGATGTCCGGGTGTTCCAGGGCCGCGACGCGGCCCAGTCCCCACACGGCGCTGTGTGAGGTGCGGGTGACACGATCAGGACTTCCGACAGCGACGGCCCCGTGAGTGAGGACCCAGAGTCGTGTACCGAGAGGTTCGGACTCGGCGAGCGCGCGGAGCGCGGCGAGTGTCCCCACGACCGGATCGGCGGACGCGTCGAGGCTCAGCAACGACAGGATCCCGTCCGGCGCCCGCGTGCCGTCCGAGGCGCCGATCTCGCCGAAAGCGAGTCGGAGCGCCTCCGGGTCCGCGAGATCGGTCTCGACGACGTGCGGGGTGAGTCCCTGTTTGCGGAGGCCCGCGACGAGGCTGTTCACCGTGGCGCGCGAGGCGACGTCCAGGTCGGCCGGTACCAGGACGGTCCAGTTCCCGGTGCGGGAGGCACCGGCGGCAGGGGTGATCTCGTCGTCCCTGGTCAGGGGCTTCCAGGACACCTCGTACCGCAGCGCGTCGACCATGGCCTGGTCCTGTCGCTGCCTGTACCACTTCGAGAGGGCCGGAACCACCGGGCCGAGGATGTCCGGTGCGAGGTCGAGATCCGCCGCCAGCGCGGGGAGGTCCTCGCACTCGACAGCGGCCCAGAAGGCGTCGTCGATCACCGCGGAGGCGTGCGCGGGGCCAGCCGGGACACCGGGCGCCGACTGGTTCGGGGCGAGCCAGTAGCGTTGGCGTTGGAACGGGTAGGTGGGCAGGTCCACTGCCGGGGCACCGTCGCCGCTGCCGAGCAGGACACTCCAGTCGACCTCTCCACCGTCGACGTGGAAACGGGCCATCGCCCGCAGCACGGCCATGTGCTCGGAGACATCCTTGCGGAGCAGCGGGACGAAGAGCGCGTCATCGACGTCACCGAGCACGGTTCGCGCGAGGGCGGTGAGGGTGCCGTCGGGGCCGATCTCCAGGAAACGCGTCACACCCTCGGCCGCCAGAGCACTCACACCATCGGCGAACCGCACCGCCTGACGGACATGACGCACCCAGTACTCGGCCGACATCAGGTCACCGTCGGTGGCCAGACGTCCCGTCACGTTCGACACCACGGGAAGGGCAGGGGTTCCGTAGGTGATCCGCTCCGCCACCTCACGGAACGCGTCGAGCATCGGCTCCATCAACGGGGAATGGAACGCGTGCGAGACCCGCAGACGGGACGTCCGCCGACCCCGCACCTTCAGCTTCTCGGCGACCTCCGTAACAGCCGCCTCGACACCGGCGATCACCACCGACCGCGGCCCGTTCACCGCCGCGACCGACACCAACGACACGTCCAGCAACGGG
>NZ_LRTR01000741.1 GCF_001550375.1 Streptomyces europaeiscabiei
CGGCCTCCGCGGCGGATCTCGACGGGCTGCCGCCGGACGCCGCGGCCGTGCGGAGCGCCCTGCTGGGTACGGGAGTCAGCGATCCGCGCCGGCTGGCCCTGGCCGTGGACCAGTTGAAGACCGTGCTGGCCGGTCCGCTGCCCGACGGGCGGCGGGGCTTCGTCGCCGGCGTCCTCGTGCAGCTCCTGGCCGCGCAGTTCACCTTCAGTGAGGACCCGGAGGACCTGGAGCGGGTCGTGCGCTGCGGGGACGAGCACCTGGCCCTGCTGCCGCCCACGAGTGCGCGGTACATCGAGCTGCTGTGCGCGGTGGAGATGCACCGGCACGCCCACGGGACACTGCACCAGGACGAGGCGACGGTCGCGCGGGCGTGTGACGCGCTGGCCTGGGCGGTCGGCCGGCTGCCGGAGATGTCGGCGAGCTGGATCGGCTGTGTCATCCCTTACGCGCACGCCCTGGCCGGCGTCTCCTGGCTGCGCCGCGACGGGGTCGGCACCCAGGAGGCGGTACGGCTCATCGAGCTGGCGGAACGTGGCCTCGAAGCCCTGCCGGGACGACCGGAGTACTCGCCCGAGCTGGCCGAACTGCGAAAGCAGCTCCGCCCCGCCCTGGCCGCGGTCGCCGACCTGGTCCGCCGCGCCCACGACGACGTCACCTGGTACCGCCACGGTGACGAGGAGCCCGTCTCCTGGACCCCGGCCGGCGACCGGGTGCTGCCGCCCCGGGCCCGGTTCGAAATGGCGCGGACCGCGCTCGGCGAGGCGGTGGAGCGCCGGGACTGGGCCCTGGCGACGGACGCCGCCGAGGCCGCGCTGGAATCGCTGCCGCTGGTGGTGTCCCAGGCGCTGCACCGCGACGACCGCCAGGCCGTTCTGCGTACTGCGCTGCTCGGCCGCCGCTATCCGGCCCCGGCCGGCC
>NZ_LRTR01000742.1 GCF_001550375.1 Streptomyces europaeiscabiei
CCGCGAACACCGGCGAGGAATCCAACAACCCCACCGCCATCCCCACCCACTGCGACCCCTGCCCCGGAAACACGAACACCGCATCCACCACATCACCAGGACGCCGCACACCACCCCGGACCAGCTCCGTGCCAGCCGTTCCCCCAGCCAGAGCACGCAGCGAGGCAGCGAGGCTCTCGCGGTCGGAGCCGACCACAACGGCCCGCTCCTCCAACGCCGCACGACCCACCAGCAGGGAGTGCGCTATGTCCACCGCCTCGGCGTCCGCACCCTCCAAGTGGGCAGCCAACCGCCCGGCCTGAGCCCGCAGGGCCTTCTCCGAACGGGCGGAGAGCAGCCACGGAACCACCGCGCCCGACCCGTCCGCACCAGCCCGCGCCGGTTCCTCCACAGCGACCTGACCGGCCTCTTCGAGGATCACGTGAGCATTCGTACCGCTCACACCGAACGACGAGACACCCGCCCTACGCGGCCGACCGTCGCTCTCCTCCCAGTCCCGCGCCTGTCCCAGCAACTCCACCGCACCCGACGACCAGTCGACCAGCGTGGAGGGAGCTTCGGCGTGCAGGGACTTGGGCAGGGTGCCGTGTCGCATGGCCTGAACCATCTTGATGACACCGCCGACTCCGGCGGCGGCCTGTGTGTGACCGATGTTGGACTTCACCGACCCCAGCCACAGCGGCCGGTCCCCGGCCCGCTCCTGCCCATACGTCGCCAGCAACGCCTGCGCCTCGATCGGGTCACCCAACTTCGTCCCCGTACCGTGCGCCTCCACCACATCCACATCCGCCGCCGACAACCCCGCATCAGCCAACGCCGCCCGAATCACCCGCTGCTGGGAGCGGCCGTTGGGGGCGGTGAGACCGTTGGAGGCACCGTCCTGGTTGATCGCCGAACCACGCACCACCGCCAACACCTGGTGGCCGTTGGCCCGCGCGTCCGACAGCCGCTCCAGCAGCAGCACACCCACACCCTCGGCCCAACCGGTTCCGTCGGCTCCGGCGGCGAAGGGCTTGCAGCGGCCGTCCTCGGCCAGACCGCGCTGCCGGCTGAACTCGACGAACATCCCCGGGCCTGACATCACGGTCGCGCCCGCGGCGACGGCGAGGGAGCACTCCCCTGCGCGCAGTGACCGTGCCGCGAGGTGCAGGGCGACCAGGGACGAGGAACAGGCCGTGTCGACGGTGACCGCCGGACCCTCCAGGCCTAGGACATAGGCAATGCGCCCGGACGCGACACTGGCGGTCGTACCGGTGAGGACGTGGCCCTCGACGGCCTCGGTCGCCTCGTGGAGGCGGGGGCCGTACTCGGGGGCGGTGGCACCGACGAAGACGCCGGTGTCGGTCGCGTGCAGGGCGCGGGGGTCGAGGCCCGCGCGTTCGACGGTCTCCCAGGTGGTCTCCAGGAGGAGGCGTTGCTGCGGGTCCATCGCGGTCGCCTCACGCGGCGAGATACCGAAGAACCCGGCGTCGAACTCGGCCGCGTCGTGCAGGAACCCGCCCTCGCGGACATAGCTGGTGCCGGTGCGGTCGGGGTCGGGGTCGTAGAGCGCGTCGAGGTCCCAGCCTCGGTCTGCGGGGAAGGCGGAAACGGCGTCCGTCTCGTCCCGGACCAGGCGCCACAGGTCCTCGGGGTTGCGGACGCCGCCGGGGAAGCGACAGCCCATGGACACGATGGCGATCGGTTCGTCGGAGGCGGCGCGGCGGGTGAGAGGCGCCGCGTCGGCGGGCGTGGGGGTGCTCAGGTGTGCGGCGAGCCGGGCGGGCGTCGGGTACTCGTAGACGACGGTCGCGGGCAGATGGACACCGGTGAGGGTGTTGAGGCGGTCGCGCAGCTCGACGGCGGTGACGGAGTCGACACCGAGATCCTTGAAGGAGCTAAGGGGATCCACCGCGGCGGGGCCCGGGTGGCCGAGGACCACCGCGGCGCTCTCCCGGACCAGGCGCAGGGCCCCGGCGGAGTCGAGTGCGGTGACGGGCTCGACGACCGATGGCGGGGCCGGCTCGGCGGTGGTGTCCATGGCCCTCGCGGGGGCGGTCGCGGCGTTGTCCGTGGCCCGTGCAGGGGCGGTCGCGGGGGTGGCGGTGACCCAGTGGCGGCGGCGCTGGAAGGCGTAGGTGGGCAGGGTGACGCGGCGAGGGGCGAGGTCGGTGAAGACGGAGCTCCAGTCGACGTCGGCGCCTGCGGTCCACAGGGCGCCCACGGAGGTCTGGAGGCGGGCGGCGCCGCCGTCGCCGCGGCGCAGGGTGCCGGTGACCACGGCGTGCCGGAGGCCGGCGGCTGCCTCGACGGTCGCCCGGACCGGTGCGGTGAGCACGGGGTGCGGGCTGACCTCGACGAAGGCTCCGTGGCCCGCGAGTGTCAGGGCGCGTACGGCGGGTTCGAGGAGGACGGGGTTGCGGAGGTTGTCGTACCAGTACCGGGCGTCGGTGGCGGCGCCGTCGAGCCAGTCGCCGGTGACGGTGGAGAAGAAGGGCATCTCGGGGCGGCGCGGGGTGACGTCCGCGAGGAGTTCGAGCATCTCCTCGCGGACGGGTTCGACGTGCGGGGAGTGGGAGGCGTAGTCGATTCCGACGCGGGCGGCGCGGACGTCGTGCCCTGCGGCGGTGGCGAGGATGTCGTCGACGGTGTCGATGTCGGCCGAGACGACCGTGGAGGAGGGGCCGTTGAGGGCGGCGACGGTGACGCGGTCGCCCCACTGCGCGGTGAAGCTTCGGGCGGCCTCCTCGGAGAGGCCGAGCGAGACCATGCCGCTGCGGCCTTCGAGGGGAACGAGGATCTGGCTGCGCAGGGCGACGACGCGCGCGGCGTCCTCCAGGCTGAGCGCTCCGGCGACGCAGGCGGCGGCGATCTCGCCCTGGGAGTGGCCGACGACGGCCGCGGGGTGCACTCCGTGGGCCCGCCACGCGGCGGCCAGGGACACCATGACGGCCCACAGGGCGGGCTGGACGACGTCGGAGCGGTCCAGGGACGGGGCGTCGGCGTCGCCACGCAGGACAGCTTCGAGGTCCCAGTCCACGTGCGGGGCGAGGGCGTTCGCGCACTCGGCGAGGCGGGTCGCGAAGGCGGGTGAGTCGGTGAGGAGTCCGGCGGCCATGCCGGCCCACTGGCTGCCCTGGCCGGGGAAGACGAAAACGGGCCGCTGCACGTCGCCCTCGACGGGGCCCGCGGGGACGGCGGTGGCGACGGCGTCGAGCAGAGCGTCGGTGTCCGCGCCGACGGCGAGGGCGCGGTGGGTGAGAGGTGTGCGGGTGCTGAACAGGGACCACGCGGTGTCGACGGGGTCGGCGCCGGTGTCGCGGACGTGCGAGGTGAGGCGGTCGGCCTGGGCGCGCAGCGCCTCGGGGGTACGGGCGGACAGCAGCCAGGGGATGGTGACGGGAGTGGTCCGGGGCTGTTGCGCGGTTTTCGTGTTCCTCGCGGTTTTCGTGGTCCTCGCGGTTTTCGTGGTCCTCGCGGTTTTCGTGGTCCTCGCAGGGTTCGCAGGGTTCACCGTCTCGGTGGGCGGCGCCTGTTCGAGAACGAGGTGGGCGTTGGTGCCGCCCATGCCGAAGGAGGAGACGCCCGCGAGCAGGGGGGTTGCTGGGGTGGCCGGGGTCCAGACGCCGGTCTCGCGCTGGACGCGCAGGCCGAGGCGGTCGAGGTCGATGGCGGGGTTCGGCTCGTGGTGGTTGAGGCTGGGCACGAGCCGGCCGTGCGCCAGGCACAGGACCGTCTTGATGAGTCCGGCGATTCCGGCCGCGCCTTCGAGGTGACCGATGTTGGTCTTCACGGAACCGACGGCGAGCGGGGCGCGGCGGCCTTCGGCGGTGCCGAGGACGGCGCCGAGGGCGGTGGCCTCGACGGGGTCGCCGACGCGGGTTCCGGTGCCGTGCAGTTCGACGTAGCCGATGTCTCCGGGGTCGACACCGGCGCGGGAGCAGGCCGCGCGCAGAACGGCGGCCTGGGCGTCGGCGTCCGGGGTGGTGAGGGCGGCGCCCGTGCCGTCGTTGTTGAGGGCGCCGCCGCGGATGACGGCGTACACGTCGTCGCCGTCGGCGAGGGCACGGGACAGAAGCTTGAGGACGACGATGCCGCCGCCCTCGCCGCGGACGTAGCCGTTGGCTGCGGCGTCGAAGGTGTGGCAGGCGCCGTCCGGGGAGAGCGCGCCGAACTGGGCCGCGGCCAGGGAGCTTTCGGGGCTGAGGTTGAGGTGCACGCCGCCGGCCAGAGCGAGTTCGCAGTCTCCGGTGCGCAGGCTGTCGCAGGCGAGCTGGACGGCGACGAGGGAGGACGACTGCGCGCTGTCGACGGTCATGCTGGGACCGCTGACGCCGAGCGCGTACGAGAGCCGGTTGGCGATCAGGGAGCGGTTGAGGCCGGTGAGGGTGTGGTGTCCGGGCTGCTGTCCGGCGTTGCGGACGACGTCGGCGTAGTCGCACACATCGGCGCCGAGGTGGACGGCGGTGGCACGCGGTACGGCGGCGACGGGGATCCCTGCGTGCTCCAGCGCCTCCCAGCCCAGTTCGAGGGCGAGGCGGGCCTGCGGATCCATCGCGTCGGCCTCACGGGGCGAGATGCCGAAGAACGCGGCGTCGAAGTCGGCGGGGGCCGAGACGTATCCCCCGCGCAGGGGTGCGGTGCCGCCGTGCGGAGTGGGCCAGCCGTCGGCGGGCACACCCTCGCGCCGGTCCTGTGGCATGTCGGTGACAGCGCTGCGGCCCTCGGTGAGCAGGGCCCAGTACGCGGCCGGCCCGTCGGCTCCGGGCAACCGGCACGCGAGGCCGACGACAGCCACGGGCTCGTGGCCCGAAACGGTGTTCCGTACGTCGGTGGGCACCGGCTCGTTCATCGATGGCACTCCAAACACCAGGGGCGAGGGGCGGGGGTGGCTCACACATTCGCACGCGGCCAGGGGGCGTCCGGCAGTCCGGGGAAACGCTCTAGGGGAATCTCTAGGCACGCCCTGGGCTGGGCGGGGACGGTGGCCGGGAGGGTTCTGACCGTGGCCGCCCGGGGGCCCGGGGCGGGTCATAGCCAGTGGACCGGCGACCCGCAAGGGGGCGCACTCTAGGCGAATCCTCGAATCCGAACGTGCAGTCTGGAGGGCCGCGTTCGGCTCCCGTGTCCTCCGGGTGCGGATGCGGATGGTGGCATCCCGCAGCCGAAAGGCGCGTGGCCACGCTCCTGGATCGAGAGAAGGGCAGACCGATGAGTCCGACAACCGCGCCTTCGCCGTCGCGTGGCCAGAAGTCCGCCACTCTCGCGGCGCTGGCAGCGTCCGCGGCGGCCGTCGCGGACGGTGTGATGAGCGACGTGGAACTCGCGGCGTGGCTGGAGGAACGGCGACGTACGCAGCCGCAGCGGGTCGAACGGGTGCCGTTCGCGGAGCTGGAAGGCTGGCGGTTCGAGCAGCGGACCGGTGACCTGCGGCATGCGAGCGGTCGTTTCTTCTCGGTGCACGGGCTGCGGGTCCGCTCGGACTTCGGGCCGGTGCCCGCCTGGGAGCAGCCGATCATCGATCAGCCCGAAATCGGGATCCTCGGCATCGCACTGCGCGAATTCGACGGAATTCCCCATCTGCTGATGCAGGCGAAGTCGGAGCCGGGCAACATCAACGGGATGCAGCTGTCGCCGACGGTGCAGGCGACGAAAAGCAACTATCTGAGGGTGCACGGCGGTTCGGCCGTGAAGTATCTGGACTGTTTCCGTCGTCCCGCGCCGGGGTCGGTGGTGGCCGACGTTCTCCAGTCGGAGCAGGGCTCGTGGTTTCTGCACAAGCGGAACCGGAACATGATCGTGCGGGTCGGTCCGGAGGTCGAGGCGGGCGAGGATTTCGCCTGGTTGACTCTCCGGCAGGTGAATGCGCTGCTGCGCCAGGACAACGTCATCAACATGGACGCCCGTACGGTGCTGTCGTGTCTGCCGGACTGGCGGACCGACGTCATCGGGGCGGCCGGATCGCTGCACACGGACACCGAGATCCGCAGTTGGATCACGCGTCGGCGGGCCGAGCACGAGGTCAGCGTCACCCCGATCGGGCTGGCGGACACCAGCGGCTGGCGCCGCGACCCCAACGCCGTGTCCCATGTGCGCGGGCATCACTTCAGTGTCGTGGCGGTGGACGTGTCCTCCGGCCGCCGCGAGGTGGCGGCGTGGTCCCAGCCGCTGCTGGAGCCGCACGGAACGGGCCTGGCGGCGTTGTTCGTGCGGCGGGTGAACGGCGTGCCGCACGTTCTGCTGCGGGCACGCGCGGAGGCCGGGTTCCTGTCGGTGGTCGAGCTGGGCCCGACGGTGCAGTGCACGGCCGAGAACTACGCCCATCTCCCACCCGCGTCCTGGCCGCCCTATCTGGAAGAGGTGCGCGCGCGGCGCGCCGGAGCCGTGTACGACGTGCTGCTGTCGGAGGAGGGTGGGCGTTTCCTGAACGCCCTGAGCCACTACGTGATCATCGAGGTCGAGGACGAGGTGCCCGTGGTGTCGGACGAGTTCCAGTGGGTGTCCCCGCGGCAGGTGGACGAACTGCTGCGCTACAGCCACCACCTGAATGTGCAGGCACGGACACTGGTCACCGCGCTGAGGTCGCTGTGACGGCGGCGGGAGCGCGGCCGCTGCGCCTGGGAGCGCTGGGTACGTCGTCGATCGCCCGGCGGCGGGTGCTGCCCACGGTGGCGCGCATGCCGGAATGGGACCTGGTGGCCGTCGCCGGGCGTACGGCGAAGAAGGCGGTCCGGTTCGCGGAGCAGTTCGGGTGCGCTGCCGAGGAGGACGCCGAGGCGCTGCTCGAACGGCCGGACGTGGACGCTGTGTACGTGTCGACGCCGACGGCCCTGCACCACCGGTGGGCCGAGCGGGCGTTGCGTGCGGGCAAGCACGTGCTGGTGGAGAAACCGATCGGGGTGAACGCCGCCGAGGCGCGTGCCCTGTACGCGCTGGCCGCGGAGCGGAGCCTGGTGCTGCGGGAGAACTTCATGTTCCTCCACCATCCGCAGCATGCGCGGGTGCGCGAGCTGGTCGAGAGTGGCCGGCTGGGACAACTGGCCTCCCTGCAGGCGGCGTTCTGCATCCCTCCGCTGCCGGAGGACGACATCCGCTACGACGTGGGTCTGGGTGGCGGCGCACTGCTCGACGTCGGTGTGTATCCGCTGCGTGCCGCCTCGCTGCTGCTCGGACCGGGCCTTGAGGTGGCGGGGGCGACGCTGCGCACCCGGGCCTCGGACGGGCTCGACCTGTCCGGGCAGGTACTGCTGGTTTCGCCGTCCGGAGTGCTGGCCGAGGTGGCGTTCGGCTTCGAGCACGCCTACGCCTCCACGTACACGCTGTGGGGCGACCGGGCGCGGCTGACCGCGACGCGGGCGTTCACCCCGCCGCCCGCCCATCAGCCGCTGCTGGTGCTGGAGGAACAGGACCGCGAGGAGCGGCTCGCCCTGCCGGCCGCCGACCAACTGATGCTTCTGCTGGCGGAGTTCGCCGGAGCCCTGCGCAGAGGCGGCGGCAACGACGCGGAGTCGGTCGCGGAGTCGGTCGCGGCGATGACACTCATGGACACCGTCGCCGCCACGGCGCGGCGGACCGTGGTGCGCTGACCGGGTGCCGTACGGCGAGGCCCGGTCACGGAATTCTCAAACGCTAGGAAAATCTTGATCATGATCTGGTTAATCTGACACCATGACGGCCAACAAAGACAGGGTGAACACCCGCACATTCACGCAGAACGCACGACGAGCCCAGATAGTTCAGGCGGCTATCGAAACGCTCGCCGAAACCGGTTACGCGAAGACATCGTTCAACAGAATCTCCCAGCAGGCGAAACTCAGCAGTACCGGAATGATCTCCTATCACTTCTCCGGAAAGCCTGAGCTCTTCGCCGAAGTGGCTCACACGGTCGTCGTGAAGGCCGACAATTTGGCAGCCGCGTGCATGGAGGACGAGAATACCTACCGCGGCAAACTCACCGCGTACATCAGGTCGAACTTCGACTTCATCGCCCGCTATCCGCTGTACGCCCGGGCGCTGACCGAGATCGTCGGGATGATCCGCGACCGGCACATCACCGGCATGGACGACGTCGAGCGCAGCATCATGTCCGTCGAACAGCTGGTCACCCTGCTCGAACAGGGCCGCAGAGCCGGCGAGTTCGGCAGTTTCGACTGTTTCACCATGGCCCTGGTCATCCGCGGAGCCATCGACGGCATCGTGTGCCAGCATCTGCGGGTCGTGGCGATGGACCTGGATCGGTGCGCCCGCGAGGTGTCGAACGCCTTCGTCCGCTGCACCCAGCCCGCGTAGGACCCGACACCGGCCGGGCCAGGGCCCGCCGGCCACGCCTAGGAGTGTCATGGCTTCCCCCACACCCAGCTCCGAACCCGCGACCACTCCCCCCACCGCGACCGAAAGCCCGTCCTCCTCATGGGGTTTCGTCGTCACCGTGGTCTGCGACATCGTGTTGCCCGTCGGGATCTACTACGCGCTCCGCGCGGTCGGCGTGGGAGAGATCACGGCGCTGCTGCTGGGCGGCTCGGCACCCGCCCTGCACACGCTCCACTCCGCGATACGTCATCGCAGGCTGGACGCCCTCGGAGTGTTCACCATCGCGCTGCTGCTGGTGAGCGCACTGGGCTCACTGCTGACCGCGGACCCGCGCCTCGCCCTCGCACGCAACGGCCTGTTCACCGCGCTGGCCGGACTGTGGCTGCTGATCACTCTGTTCACCGCTCGCCCTTTCACCTACCAGGCGTTGCGCTCTCTGCTGCCGGGCCGGGCGACGCTGTTGGAGCGCCTGTGGGAAACGGATGCGTCCTTCAGAGGAGTGTGGCGCGGGCTGACAGTGCTGTGGAGCGTGGGACTGTTCTGTGACGCGCTGCTGAGGCTGGTGATGGCCTACACCCTGCCCATCGACACCGTGCCCGCGCTGGACGGCGTCCTGTACGCGGTGTCGTGGCTCCTGCTGCAGGCCATCACCCAGGTCACCCTGTACCGGTCGGGCACCATGACCAAGATCTTCGGCCGCGGCAGGCCGGGCCGGTGAGCCGGTCCGCCGAGCGGAACCGAAACCGGCAGGCACTGCTGCGCGGATCACGCTGTCGAGCGGCGTTTGCGGCAGCGGACGGAACGCGGCGTACCGCACGTCGGTGGACGCCCTGACCCGACCGGCCCGACTTCCGGGAGGCCGCGCGCCAAGCCACGCAGACCGGTCCGTCACCGGTGCGAGCGGCCGCCGCATCCGCCGCACGCGGCGTACGTCCAGGACGAGAGCGGGCAAGGCAGGTCAGGGCACCGTGATACGCCGGTGCCACGGTCGGCGCCGTCGGCCGGCAGAGCCGGGCCTGCGGTGACGAGACCCTGCGCGCCCTGCGCGAGGCCCTGGTGCGGTGGTCCGTGACCGTGCGCATGAGCAGCCGTCTCCGCGGACTCCGCCCGGGTGCTCTCAGCCGACCGGCATGGCGAGCGCGGTGAACAACCCCCTCCGCACGCCTACCCGTTCCTCTGCCACATTCGACTCAGCCACCTGCATCGGCACCGCCACCGGCGCAGAGACCGAGGCCAAGGCCGAGACCGACAAGGACTGTTGACCTCACAGCCATCGCTTTCGCGCCGTCCAGTCAGACTGCCTGCGGCCGGCCCGTCGGCCGTGATCCGGCTGTTGATCCCGATGTTGATCCGGGAGACGGCGCTGCGGACCGCATCGGCGACTGGATCGCCCACCATGCGTTCCGGATGAGCGAGAGCCGGACAGATGGCGTCGAGGACATCAACCCTGCCGGGTTTAGAAAAAGACCTAGCGCGCCCCTCGACATACTGCTTGCCAAAGGTCGGGGAAGATCTCTGCCGCTCCATGTGCCGGCGGTGCCTGGAGGATGGCGGCCCGGATTGTCAGAGTCCGTCCATTGTCCATGTGATTGGAAGTCGAGCTGTGACTGAAGAGCCCTCTGTCGCACTTGTCCGCCCGCTGCACCAGATCCTCACGGACCACGCCTTGCAGCGAGCGGACGAGCGGGCTTTCCAGGACTCTCGGCGTTCCGTCACCTACGGCGCTCTGGAGCGGCGCACCCGGTTCCTGGCCGGGCACCTCGCCGCACTCGGGGTCGGCCGCGGCGACCGCGTCCTGCTGCGCATGGGCAACCGCGTCGAGATGGTGGAGAGTTATCTCGCCGTCACGCGTGCGGGAGCCGTCGGTGTGCCGGTCGACCCGCGGTCCTCCGACACCGAGCTGGCCCACCACCTGGTCGACAGCGGCGCCCGCACGGTGATCAGCGGCGCGGCACAGATACCCCAGGTGGTACGGACCCTTCGGAGCAACGGCCTGGACTGCGGCCTGATCGTCGTCGGTGCCGGCGAGCCCATCGCGGGTGCCACCGACTTCGAGCACCTCGCCGTCACCTCGCCGCCCGCCGACGCGCGGGACGACCTGGACCTGGACGAGACCGCCTGGATCCTGTACACCTCCGGCACCACCGGACGCCCCAAAGGCGTGGTCACGACCCAGCGCAAGTCCCTGTGGGCCACGGCCGCGTGCACCGAGCCGATCCTCGGTCTGTCCGCGACCGACCGCCTCGTGTGGCCGATGCCGCTGTACCACGCCGCCTCGCACAACATCGGCGTACTCGCCACGCTGGCCGTCGGCGCCTTCGCCCACATCATGGAGGGCTCGGCCCCGGACGAGATCATGGAGACCGTCCGCAGCGAACAGGCCTCCTTCCTCGTCGGCTCCCCCACCACCTACCACCGCATGGTGGACCTCGCGCGCGAGCCCGGGCTCGAACTGCCGGAGCTGCGGGTGTGCATGGCGGCCGGCTCGGCCTGCCCGCCCGCGCTGCACGAAGCCTTCGAGGACACCTTCGGCATCCGCCTCCTGGACAGCTACGGCAGCAGCGAGACCGGAGGCGCCATCACCACTCAGGCGCCCACCGGGACACGCGTCCTGGGCACCTGCGGCACCCCGCTGCCCGGCCTGACGCTGCGTCTGACGGACCCGCGGACCGGCGAGGAGGTGGCCGCCGGGCAGGAGGGCGAGATCTGGGTGCACAGTCCGGCCACCATGACCGGCTACCACAACGACCCGGAAGCGACCCGGGCCGTGCTCGTGGACGGCTGGTACCGCACCGGTGACCTCGGTCGACAGGACCCGGCCGGCCTGCTCACCATCACCGGCCGGGTCAAGGAACTCATCGTCCGCGGCGGCGAGAACATCCACCCCGCAGAGGTGGAGCACGTTCTGGCCGGGGTGGCCGGCGTGGCCGAGGCGGCGGTGGCGGGCAAGCCCCACGCCGTACTGGGCGAGGTGCCCGTCGCCTACCTGGTGCCGGGACCGGAAGGCCCCGGGGGCATCGACGCCCGCGAGCTTCTGGAGGCCTGCCGCCGGGAACTCTCCTACTTCAAGGTGCCCGACGAGTTCCACATCATCGACGGCATCCCGCGTACATCGACGGGGAAGACCGCCCGTCGGCGGCTGGCCGAGCTGCCCGGAACGCTGCTCGTCGTCAATCCGTCGGTGAACGTCCGCCCCGACCTGGCCGCCGAAGGCCCGACCGGAACAACGTCCGCCGTGCCCCCGGTGTCCGCCGGCGCCGTCCTCCTGACGGCACAGCACGGGCTGCTCGGCCTGGTGCGCTCCGTGGTCGCGGACGTCCTCGGTCTGCCCTCCGAGGATGTGACCGCCGATCGGCCCCTGCACGAACTCGGCTTCACCTCCCTGTCCGCCGTGACCCTCCGCGACCGGCTGTCCGCCGCCTCCGGCCACCGTCTCTCGGCCGCTGTGGCCTACGACTACCCGACCCCGCAGGCCCTCGCGCGATACCTCGACGACCTGGCACAGGGCGGCCTCGGCGCTGCGGGCGCGGAGGACACCGAGGACGCGGAGGGAACGGCTGTGACGGGGCAGCCGGACGAGCCCATCGCCATCGTGGCGATGGGTTGCCGTCTGCCCGGCGGCACCCGGACGCCCAAGGACCTGTGGGACCTGCTCATGGCGGGAACCGACGCGGTCGGCCCGCTCCCCGACGACCGGGGCTGGGACCTGGACCGGCTCCTGGACGACGAAAGCCGCGGCGGTGGAAAGTCGTCCGCCCGGCAGGGTGCGTTCCTTGATGATGCCGGGCGGTTCGACGAGGCGTTCTTCGGTATATCGCCACGTGAGGCACTGGCGATGGATCCGCAGCAGCGACTGCTGCTGGAGACGGCCTGGGAGACGTTCGAGCGCGCGGGCATCGACCCGGTCTCACTGAAGGGTAGCCGGACAGGTGTCTTCGCCGGTGTGATGCACGGGGGCTACGGCCCCGGCCTCCACGAGCGTGCCCCCGAGAACCTGGAGGGCTACCTCGGCAACGGTTCGGCCGTCAGCGTCGCTTCCGGCCGCATCTCCTACACGCTGGGTCTGTTGGGGCCGGCGATCACGGTGGACACGGCGTGTTCGTCGTCGCTGGTGGCGATCCATCTGGCGGCGCAGTCGCTGCGGCAGGGCGAGTGTTCCCTCGCCCTCGCGGGCGGCGCCACCGTCATAGCGACGCCCGGTACGTTCACCGCCTTCAGCCGGCAGCGCGCCTTGTCCGCCGATGGTAGGTGTCGGGCGTTCGCCGCCGGGGCGAACGGCACCGGCTTCGCCGAGGGCGTCGGCCTGGTCCTGCTGGAACGACTCTCGGACGCACAACGGCTGGGACACCCGGTACTCGCCGTGGTACGAGGCTCCGCCGTGAACCAGGACGGCGCCTCCAACGGCCTCACCGCCCCCAACGGCCCCGCACAACAACGAGTCATCCGCACCGCCCTGGCCCAGGCCGACCTCACCCCCGCCGACATCAGCGCCGTCGAAGCACACGGCACCGGCACCACCCTCGGCGACCCCATCGAAGCCCAGGCCCTCCTCGCCACCTACGGTCAGAACCGACCGGCCGGAAATCCCCTCCTGCTCGGCTCGGTGAAGTCCAACATCGGCCACACCCAGGCCGCCGCAGGCGTCGCCGGCGTCATCAAAATGGTCATGGCCATGAGCCACGACACCCTGCCACGCACCCTCCACATCGACGCACCCTCACCCCACGTCGACTGGGACACAGGCCAAGCCCGACTGCTGACGGAGAATGAGCCCTGGCCGCGCACCGGCACACCGCGCCGCGCCGGCGTCTCGTCGTTCGGGATCAGTGGTACGAACGCGCACCTGATCCTGGAGGAAGCACCCGCCGAACACGTCCCCACGGCCGCTCCCCAAACACCCGACACGATGGTCCCGATGCTGCTGTCAGGGCGCGGTGAGGGCGCACTGCGAGCCCAGGCCGGACAGATGGCGGACTTCCTGGAACGCTACCCGGACCTGCCGACCGACACCGCGGCACACATGCTCGCCGGCACACGAACCATGTTCGAACACCGCGCCGCCGTCACCGCAAACAACCGCACCGAACTCGTGACACGCCTGCGCACACTCGCCGACACCGACCCGGACACCGGTACGGACACCGATCCCGGTACGGACACCGCGACCGGTACGGCCACCGAGCCCGGCGTAACGCGCGGCACCGGCCGCCCACTCGGCAACCCCGCACTCGTCTTCCCCGGCCAGGGCGCCCAATGGCCCACCATGGCCGTCAAACTCCTCGACGACAACGGCCCCTTCGCACAACGCCTCCAAGAATGCCACCAGGCACTCCAACCCTTCGTCGACTGGGACCTGCTCGCCGTACTACGCGGCCAACCAGGACAACCCGGCTTCGACCGCGTCGACGTCGTCCAGCCCGCACTCTGGGCCGTCATGGTCTCCCTCGCCGCACAATGGCACGCCGCAGGAATCCACCCCGCCGCAGTCATCGGACACTCACAAGGCGAAATCGCAGCCGCCACCGTCTCCGGCGCACTCACCCTCTCCGACGGCGCACGCGTAGTCGCCCTGCGATCACAACTCATCGCCCACATAGCCGGCAACGGCGGCATGACCTCCCTGGCACTGCCACGCGACGAAGCCGAAACCATCGCCACCGACCTCGGACTGGAGATCGCGGCAGTCAACAGCCCCGCCAGCACCGTCCTCTCCGGCCCCGCACACGCACTCGACCAACTCGCCACCTGGTGCGAAGAGCACCAGACACGCTTCCGACGCGTCCCCGTCGACTACGCCTCCCACTCCTCCCACGTCGAAGCGATCAAAGACCAACTCCTCGAAGCACTCGCACCCGTCACACCACACACCGGCCAACTCCCCTTCTACTCCTCCCTGACCGGCGGCCCCGTCGACGGCACCGAACTCGACGCCGACTACTGGTACCAAAACCTCCGCCACACCGTCGACTACCAAGCCGCCACCCACGCACTCGCCCAAGCAGGCATCACCGCCTACATCGAAGTCAGCCCCCACCCCGTCCTCACCCTCCCGACCCAGGAAACACTCCAAACCCTCGACAACCCCACAGAAGAACCCGCCGTCCTCGCCACACTCCACCGCGACCACGGCGACACCCACGACTTCACACACGCCCTCACCACCGCATGGACACACGGCATCACCCTCCGCCCCACCACACCACCCATCCACCCCGACCTCCCCACCTACCCCTTCCAAGGCACCCACCACTGGCTCAACACACCGTCGGGC
>NZ_LRTR01000743.1 GCF_001550375.1 Streptomyces europaeiscabiei
CCACGGTGGTGGGGGCGCCGACACACGGTGGGGCGGCCCCGGCGGCTGCCCAGGCGCACGCTGAAGCGACCCCGGCGGCATCCCCGCCCGCTCCGGTGCCCCCGGCCCATGACGCCGTCGTACCTCCGACCACTCCCCAGCCCGCAACGGCGAGCCCGTACCCGGACGCACATCGGCCCGGCTCGGCTTCGTATCCGGAGACGGCCCAGTCGGTGGCGGCTCCGCGTGAGGACGCATCCGGGCCGACGGCGGCTTCGTATCCGGGTGCGGCACCGCCCGCGACGGCTCTGTACGCGGAGGCGCCCCAGGCTGTGGTGAAGCCGTTCCCGGAGGGGCCCCGACCCGCCACAGCGCCGTACCCCGACGCCTCCCAGCCCCCCGGGGCCTCCTACGTGTATCCCTCCCAGCCGGGACCGCCGCCCTTCGGTGACTCGGCGCATGCCGTGCCGCCTCCTTACGCGGGTGGATCTCAGCCCGTGCCGCCTCCTTACGCGGGCGGGGCCCGGCAAAGCCCGCCCCCGCCCCCCGGCGGGTCCCAGCCCGCGCCGCCCTCGTACGCGGACGCGCCC
>NZ_LRTR01000744.1 GCF_001550375.1 Streptomyces europaeiscabiei
TCCGGCGGCTCGCGCTGCGGTACGCGGTGCCGTACCGGCCGGGTGCCGTGGCCGCATGGGACGTGGACGCCGGGGCGGCCGCGGCGCGACGGGCCGTACGGAGTGGGGGGCCGCTGCCGGAGGCGGTGCCCGGCGCCCATGTCGTCGACTGCTTCCCGCTCCCGCACCCCGCTCTCAACTGGGGCGGCGAGGACCTGCTGACCGAGATCCGAGCCCTCGATCCGTCGGCCACGGGGACGGCGGTCGCCGGGGAGCCGGACGACCCGGGGGCCGTCGTGGGGGAGGCGCTGCGGGCCGCCGAGGGGCGTCCGCTGGTCGCCGCCGTGTGCGATGCGGAGCTGTACCCCTGGCAGGGCCGTCTGCGGGACGCGCTGCTGGCGGCGCGACCGGACGCGCTGGTGGTCTCGACCGGGTTGCCCGAAGCGGGTGGTGCGCTGGTCGCGCACGGGAGGGGACGGGTGAATCTGCGGGCGGTGGCCGAGGTCCTGGCGGGACGCAAGGCCTGACTGCCGGGGAGGCTCCCGCCGGGTGGAGGTCCTCACGCGGGCGAACGTCCTCACGGGGCGGGCTTTCGTACGAGCGGCATCCTCGCGGTCGCGGTCGCGGTGGCGGTGGCGGTGGCGGATGCCGGGGCCGGGGTCGGAGTTCCCTCCGCTCGGCGCCTCCGCCTCCGTCTCCGCCCCGCCCCCGCTACCGCCCGCCTCACTCCCCGGCGATCAGTTCCGTGATCCCCCTCGCCCCGAGGTACGCCGTGTCCTGCGCACGCTCCGCCAGGACGACCGTGGGACGGACGCCCTCCTGCCGCAGCCGCATCCAGGCGTCGAAGAAGGCGCCGCCGGGCCCGGAGACCGAGCGCGTGGACGGGGTGCAGTCCAGGACCAGGGGCGTCGTACGGGGAGCGGGCGGGACGGCCGCGGTGCGGATCTCCGCGACCGTCGCGGACAGGGCCTCCGCGATCGGCTTGGGGCGGCCCGTGGAGTCGAACAGGCCGAGCGTGTACTCCAGTTCCGGGAAGTCGGCCAGGGAGCGGTCGACGTCGTGGGAGCACCACCAGGTGACGCCCCACAGGCGGGCGCAGCCGGCGGCGTTCAGGAGGGTCGCACGGGCGAAGTCGGGGGCGTCGGCCGCCGGGATGTGCGGCTCGGGGGCGCCGGTCTCCTGGACCCAGACCGGGCGGACCGGGTCGGTGGCGTAGGCGGCGGCCAGCTCCGTGCCGTACTCCGCGAGATGGTGCACCTGGGGCGAGCGCGGGCCGTAGCGGCCGGCGCAGTTCGCGGAGAAGACCCAGGGGTGGACGGTGGTCAGGTCGCCCTTGCGGGCCGAGGCCTCGGGGGTGAAGGGGTGGTCGTCGCCGTACCAGGCGGCGTCGTACGCGGAGTGCGTGACCAGGCCGCGGCCCTCGCCGAGCCCGCCCCGCGCGGCGGCCAGCAGGGTGTCCAGGTAGTGGTCGACCTCCGCGACGGACACCGGGTTGTGCTCGACCAGGTTGTTCAGCTCGTTGCCGAGCTGCAGGCCGATGAGGTGGGGGTGGCCGGACAGGGCGCGGCCCAGGGTGCGCAGCAGGAGTGCCTGGGCCTCGATCGCCTCGGGGTCGGTGAAGACGTTGCGGTGGTGCCAGCCGCGCGTCCACTCCGGGTAGAAGTCGAAGCTCGACAGATGGCCCTGGACGCCGTCCACGAGGACGTCCAGACCGCACTCGGCGGCCAGGTCCACCAGTCGGACGAGCTGGTCGACGGCCGACGCCCGGACCAGGGTGCGGTTGGGCTGGAGCAGGGGCCAGAGGTGGAAGACCCGGACGTGGTCCAGGCCCAGCCCGGCGATCTGCGCCAGGTCCTCGCGCGCGAGGCCGGGATCGAAGTCGTGCCAGGCGTGGAACCAGCCCCGGCGTGGGGTGTAGTTGACGCCGAAGCGGCGTGCGGGCGGGGGCGGGGGCGTGTCGATGGTGTCCTCCTCGCGAGACGGACCTCGTCGGACCCTGTCTCGTCGGATCCTGCCTGTCGGACCTTGTCTGTGGCGAATGTATCAACCACCATGGAGAGCGATGAATAGTGATTTGAACCAAGCTTTCGCGACTGCTCCGATGTTCGTGGTCGGCCTCGACGCAGGCGGCACCCGTACCCGGGCCGTCCTCGCCGGTCTGGGAGACGGCCGTACCCGGGGCGAGGGCACGGCCGGGCCGGGCAACTCGCTCACCGTGCCCGGGCCGGTGCTCGCCGACCATCTCGCGGAGGCCGTCGCGCGAGCCGTGCCCGAGGAACTGCGCGGGCGGGTGGTCGCGGTGGCGGGTGGATTCGCGGGGGCCGGCCATCAGGCCCAGGGCGCCGACGAGCCCGGCCGGGTGCGGGCCCGGGCCGCCCTGTCCACCGCGCTGGCCCGGCTCGGCATCGCGGCGGCCACGATCGGCGTCCACAGCGACATCGAGACGACCTTCGCCGCGGCCCCCGGCCATCCCGCCGACGGACTCGTCCTCGTGGCCGGCACCGGTGCGGTCGCCGCCCGGATCGCCGGGCGGGTGCCGACCGCGACCTCCGGCGGCGACGGCTGGCTCCTCGGGGACGACGGTGGCGGCTTCTGGATCGGCCGCGCGGCCGTCCGGGCGGCCCTGCGAGATCGGAAGAGCACA
>NZ_LRTR01000745.1 GCF_001550375.1 Streptomyces europaeiscabiei
CCTGCTGCACCCCTTCCTCACGGTCCTGGCGATCGTCGCGACCGGCAACCACTGGATCCTCGACGCGGTCGGCGGCGCGGCGGTCGTCGGTGCGGGCTTCGCCCTCGCCTACGTCCTGACGGGACCGCGGGCCGAGCCCGAGAAGGACGACGGGAAGACGGACGACGGGGCCCCGCAGACCGCCGCAAGCGATCCGCGAGACCCCGTCCGCGGCTGACCATCAGCCGATCCACAGGTCGTGGGTGGCGCCGTTCCCAGTGTCGTTTGCGGAGACAAGCCGGGGCTCCCACCGCCAGCCGGTGCCGGGCTTGCGGTGGTGGAACTCCACCGAGCGGCCGGCGCCCCCAGGAGGAGATGGGTGGTGCCGCGGGGGACCGCGCGCAATACCGATCGACCATGAGACATGACCGCGTAGGACACGGTCTTGGCTTGTCTCTTAACCCCGGGCCTCGAACGTCGCGTCGTACACCCCACTCATCTGGGGATTCGCCGGGTAGGCGGACGGCCCTCGCATGATCATGCGTTCCGCCACGGAAACACGTTCATACGAAGGCCGCAGAGGTGAGTGTGCTGCACGACGATGCCCGGCGGGACGCGTTCGACTTCACGTCACACTTCCGGGAGGACTTCTACGTCTGCCTGACCCCTTCTTCCGATCCGTCGGCTCCGTCGGCTCCGCGTCCTCGCCGGGCTGCCGCGGAGCGGGGACGGCGGGAAGACCCGCCGCCGTCGGTGATTCCCGCGCCGATCCGTCGGAAACCGTCCGCTCCGAGGCCCCGGTGGCCGGTCCGTACGCGCGCCGGGAGAAGGTTGTCCATGTGTCGTTGCCCCCCAACTTTCAAGGAGACGACCGGAGATGACGAAGCGTCTGGTGCGTAGAGCGGTGTTGCGTGGCGGGCTGGGCGGAGGGCTGGCCCTGGCCGGGATCGGGTCCGGGGCCGGGGGCGGGATCGCCCTGGCCGCCGGTGCCGGGGAGGGGCGGCGTGGGGCCGCCGTTGGGGGCGGGGAGGTGTATGTGCCGATCGCGGTCGGGGCCGGGGGCGGGCCCGTCGGGAGTGACCGGGTGCATGTGCTGAAGGTGGGACCACGGGACGCGGGGACCGTGGTGGTGCTGGTGCCGGGGATGTTCGGGGCGGCGAACGACTTCCGGCTGATGGCTCGGGATCTGGTGGCCTCGGTGCCCGGGATCCAGGTGTGGGCCGTCGACCGGCGCGAGGAGAACCTCGCCGACCGGAGTGGGTTCGGGGGCGGGGATCCGGATCCCGTCGGGTACTACCTCGACGGGCGGTATCGGATGCTGGAGCCCGCCTCCGCCGGCTACTTCGGGCGGTGGGGGCTGGAGCGGACCCTCGACGACCTGCGGTGTGTCGTGCTCGCCGCTCGCGCGGGCGGACGGCGGCGGGTCGTGCTCGGCGGGCACTCGTGGGGTGCGACCAGCGCGCTGGCGTACGCGGCCTGGGACTTCGGCGGACGGGCCGGGTACCGGGATCTCGTGGGGCTGGCGGTCCTCGACGGGGGTGTGCGCGGGGCGTTCGAGGGGAGCGGGGCGCCCGTGCGGGACTCGCCGGAGGAGGTGCGGGAGCGGCTCGCGGCGATCGCCGGCGGGCAGGTCTTCGACATGACACTCAGCGGGGTCGGGCTCGGCAGCCGGGCCGAGAGCACACAGATCTGGTACCAGCTCGCCGGGTGGTACGCCCACCACGACCCCGAGGGGCGGTCCGTACTGCAGGACCGGGTGCCCGAGGCGCTGCGGGTGCCGTTCCCGGTGACCAACGCCGCGCTGCTCGGCTCCTTCGTCGACGCCGGGTTCGGCTGGCCGAACGACATCAGCGTCCACTCCGGCCACCTGGCGGCCGACGCCGACGCCAGTGGCGTACGGGGGTGGATCGATGACGGGATCACGCCGATCGGGCGGGTCGCGGAGGCGTACGCGGGGCCGGTGCCCGGCGTGTGGGAGTGGTACTGGCCCGCCCGGCTCTCCGTCGACCTGGACGTGAGCGACTCCTACGCCGACACCGACCTCGCCCGCTCCCTCGGGCTGCGCCTGCGGCACGCCCCCGGCCTCGACATACCCCTCTACGCGTTCCAGACCAGCGCCTACAGAGGCACCGCCGTAGAAAGCGCCCGCCGCGTCGTCGCCGAGTCCCGTATCCCTTACGCCGCCTACGAGTCCGACGAGGGCATGAACCACCTCGACCCGCTCTTCGCCGCCACGGAACACAACACGGCCACGCACACGCTGGCGGAGTTCCTGCGGAGGGTGGGGACGGCCGGGTGACCGGGGCGGGGTGACCTCGCCGAAGACGCCTGCGGTGCCGTGCGGCGGCGGCACGGCCCCGCAGGCGTGGCCCGTCTCGGAGGTCCACCGCCTTCGCGACGCCGGCCCGACAGCCGGGGCGGTACCCGTGCGTCAGGAGTAGATCATCGGGCAGCCGCGGCGGATCGAGTGCTGGGCGGCGCGCAGGTACAGGGCGACGTAGAAGGCCGTGTCGAGGTCGTCGGCCCACGGGCCCGGCCGGGTCGCGGCCAGTTCCTTCGCCGCTCCGTCCCAGAACCACATGGTCAGTTCGAGGTTCTCGCACGCCGCGGGTGTCTCCGCGGGCAGTTCGACGACTGTCGCCAGCCGCTCCGCGAGGGCCAGCACCTGAGGCGCCCCGACGACCACGGTGGGCTCGCCGTCGGCCGAGTCGTAACCGGCCTCGACGTCCAACCGGATGTCCTCGTCGAGCGACAACGGCACCAGCACGGTCCAGCCCAGGAGGGTGTCCGTCTCCTCAGGGGTGAGGTGTTCGGCGCACAGCCTGGTGAAGCCGTCCATCGGCGGTATCAGCTTCTCCTCGAAGGGCAGCGGGGACAGCTTCGAGCCACGCGCGAGGGCCGCCTCCCCGGGCACCGACTCGTAGGCCGGCAGCCCCCGCCGCCCCAGCTCCTCGTCCAGCGCCGAGGCGACATGCCCCCAGTCGCCCTCGTCCCCACCGAACCACTGCTCCGCGCCGACGCTCACCAGATAGATGCCCATGGCCGGAACGTACTGCGCCCCACTGACACCCCCGGGGGGCGTAGCCGGCCACACCCCTGTTCCGGGAGAGGACTCCCTCGTGGCGAGGAACGCCGGACGGGATCGTTGAAGCACGAGGTCGAGCGGACCTCGCCGGCTCCTCCGAAAGGAAACCCCGTGAAGGCCCTGCTCGGCCCGAAGCCCGTCCTGTGGTTCCTGTTCCTGTTCAACCTCACCGTCGCCGCGGTCGCCCCCTTCGTCGTCGACGGCGCGCAGGGCATGGCCACCGCCGTCGGCATGGGCGTCGTCTCGCTCGGCGCGGGTGTCAGCCTCCTGCGCGGCCGGGGCGAACGGCAGCGCGCCTGAGCGGTCCCCCGCGTGGCGACGAGTTTCGACGGCGCGCCCGGTCCATGTGCACGGAGGACGCACGAGGGGCCCCTCGAAGCGCTCGACGCCCCCGGGACACGCAGGAGATGTCAGGAGATGTGATGGGCACCGTGGTGATGCACGACGTCGTGTCCGTGGACGGCTTCATCGCCTCGACGACCCCCACACGGTGATCCAGGGCGACCGGGTCCTGCAGCTGCGCTACCGGGTGCGCCGCCCGAGCCCGTCCGGGGGATGACGCGCCCTTCCTCCACCGCGAAATAGCCTGCGAGCCGGCCCGGGAAGCGGCGCGTGATGCGACCTGAGACCGTGCCGAGAACTCGGTGCCGGCCGAAACGGCGTCCACGTGGCTGAGCTGCGAGCACTTCACGCCCGTCGGCCGACCGTGGCAGGCGACGATCAAGCCAATCTTCCTGGCCGGCAAGGCCGTTGAAGGCTCGGCGGGCGGGGAGGGAAGGCGCACCGGGCCAGGGCGAGGAAGGGAAAGCGAAGGGAGCGTGGGGTGCGCTCGGTTGGCCGGCGTGGTGGCTGTGATCGCGGCGATGGCTCTCGCGTTCTGGTCGGTTCTCGGACCGTGATTGTCTCGTTCCGGCGAACCCGGTTCGGCAACGGTTGCGCGAGAGCCTTCAATGGATCTTTGTGACCACCAGATCAATGACCCGGCGCCTCGTACCCAGCTGCATCATCGGCAGCTCCCACGACGCTCCGATCCTCACCGGCCATCACGACCCCGACAAGTTCGTGGAGGTGGCCTCCTTCACCAAAGTCATTACCGGAACCATCCTGCAGCAGCTCGCCGCACAAGGCACGCTCACGCTTGACGATCCCGTAGAACGATGGCTCGGCGTCCCGGCAGGGACGGGTATCACCTTGCGTCACCTTGCCGAGCACACCTCGGGTCTGCCTCGGCTGCCTCCCGGCACCACCCGCCTGGACCCGTACCGGAAGTTCACCGACGACCGGCTGAACGAGTTGCTCTCAGGGCTCGACCGTCTCGCCGATGCCCCCGCCGGCGTGCGCGAGGAGTACTCCAACTTCGGCTACGCGATACTCGGGGCGGCACTGACCGCGGCGACGGGACAGGAATACGGTGATCTCGTCGCCGTACACGTACTCGCCCCCCTCGGCCTGCCGCCCGACGCGATGAGCGCCCGACCCCCGCAGGACAGTCGGTTGGTGCCGACCACGGCGTTCGGGCGCAGCGCGAAACCGTGGACCATGTCGGGAGCCATCCTGCCCGCGGGCGGCCTGTGGGCAACCCCCCGCACACTGGCACGGGTGCTGACCGGTCTCGTGATCGAGCGGGCCCTCGGCGAACCCGCACCGGGATGGCAGCGTACGGGGCCGCTGCCCCTGTTCTGGCACAACGGAGCCACAGGTACGGCATCGGTGTTCGCCGGCGCCGTGCCTGACGGCCGTTGGACAGTGGTCCACCGGCTGAACGGCTCGTACGAGGTGACGGACCAGGCCGGCCTGGACTACCTGCGCACAGCACAGCCACGGTAGGCGCCTCTGAGAGGATGGCGCGGGCCATCACACGAAGAGGGGTCGAGCATGCTCGTGCTCATACTGTCCGTCGTCGTCCTGCTCGTCGTCGGCGGCTGCGTCTGCGTCTTCTGGGCAGCGCGGGGCGACGCCCCGCGCTGGGTACGCGGCGTGGCCACCGCGACCCTCCTCGGCGGCGAGCTGACCCGCAAGGCGAGCCGCGGCTCCGGCTCGCGCAGCAACGGCGACAGCACGACCCTCGGAGGGTCTGACCAGTCCTCCTGATCCCGGGGCCCCGTGCCCCGTGCCCCGGCATCAGCCGTGCAACCACCCGTACAACCACCGGGCCGCCCGGACGGTCGTTCTCGTCGGGGGTCTCTCCGGCAAGGGTCCGCGGAGGCTTCGAAGGGGGAACCCATGGGTGGCGGCACGGCTGGCTCGGCACATCAGATCGCCTTCTTCCTGCGGGAGTTGGAGTCCGAGGAACCCGGGCGGAGGGCAGCCGCCGTCAAGGGCCTCGGGCGGCTGGGGCGGGGGGACGAGCACGGCGAGGTCGTCGCCCGGACCGCCCGGGATGCCGAGGCCGTCGTACGGGCGGGAGCGGCCGACGGGCTGGGGCGACTCGGG
>NZ_LRTR01000746.1 GCF_001550375.1 Streptomyces europaeiscabiei
GCGCGCCCCGCGCAGGACCGCTCGCCGCGGGCGGCCGTGCGCAGGCGTCGGCCGCGCCCGGTGAGCCCCCAGGGCTTGAGCACCGAGATCACCGTCATGAAGACGTACGCGGACAGGGAGACGACCGGCCCGAAGAGCACGTCTCCGGCGTCGGGCAGCGGGCCCCCCGCGGCGACGGCGGTGACCGCCGCGTTCACGCCGGGGCGCAGGGCGAGGACCGTGGCGGTGAGCGTGGCCAGGGTCAGCCAGAACTTCACGTAGACCCAGCGGTGCCTGGCCAGTCCCCATGGGGTGCCCAGGGCCAGGACCAGCCCGCTCAGGAACGTCAGGAACCCGACCGGGATCAGGAGCCAGTCCGCGAACAGCTTCATGGCCCGGACGGACGCCTCCACCGTCACCACGGACCCGGTGGTGCCCGCGGTGATTCCGAGCGCCAGCAGCCCGAGCGTGAGCCCGAGCCAGCAGGCGGAGGCGGCCACATGGACGACGAGGAGGGCCCGGCGAACGGGAAGGCTTGTCTTCATGTCCGCCACGGTGCCGGGCGGAGGCGCCGGGGTCGTCCGCTCGCGGGAGTATCCGGGGGTACTGGGCTCGGCGTACGGGAGGCCCGGTGGCCGGTGCCCGGTGCCCGGTGGCCGGTGCCCGGTGGCCGGTGGCCGGTGGCCGGTGGCGGGGCGTACGGGTCGGGACGCGGGTGGGTGGGGGCTGGGCGCGCGGTTCCCCGCGCTCCGCGGCAGCATGGGTCGCGCCCGGAGCCTCAGAGGCGCGGGGAGCTGCGCGACGGCCTCACCGGCAGCGCCCCCGGCGACCTGTCCGTGCACCTCGACATCGTCCACACCTACCGCGGTGACCTGGTCATCGGCCTGGTCACCGCGGACGGCCCGACGTACCGCGTGGAGAGCAGCGGGTGCAGGACGTCCACAGCGCGGACACCGGTCGCGTCAACAGCGGGAAGCCAGGCCCTCCGGTCCGGTCGCGGCAGCGCAGCAGCCAGGAGCAGGAGCCGGGAACGGCCGTGCGCCCCGGGACACCACTGCCCGAGGCGCACGGCGGTCCTGCGAGGCCCCTACCGGCGCTGCTGCTGGATCAGGGCCGAGGCCGGGGCCAGTGAGCGGCCGTCGGCGGCCGGCTCCTCGTGGACGGGCATGTCGTCGCGGATCAGGTTCTCGGGGATGAAGACGGCCGCGGCGACGCCTCCGGCGGCCGACTGGCGCAACTCGACGCGCAGACCCTGGCGGCCGGCGAGGCGGTTGACCACGATGAGACCGATCTGCTTGGCGTCGAGGAGGTCGACCTTCTCCGACTGGATCTTGCGGTTGGCGTCGGCCATCGCCTCCTCGTTCATGCCGAAGCCGCTGTCCTCGACCTCGATGAGGATGCCGTCACGCAGCCGGGCGGCGCGCAGCTGGACCTTGGTGGAGGGCGGGGAGAACGCGGCGGCGTTCTCGACGAGCTCGGCGAGCAGATGGATGACGTCGGCGACGGAACCGCCGTGCAGCGACACCCGCGGGGCGGCCCAGATCTGGATCCGGGTCGCGTCCTCGATCTCGGCGACGGCGGCCCGCAGGATGTCCGACAGCGCGATCGGGTCGCGCCAGCCACGGCCGGGGGCGATCCCGGACAGGATGAGCAGCGACTCGGAGTGGCGCCGCATCCGGGTGGCAAGGTAGTCGATGCGGTAGAGGTCGTACAGCTCGACGTGGTCCTGCTGTTCCTGCTGCCGCTGCTCCATGACGCCGAGCAGGTCGAGTTGGCGGTGCAGCAGCACCTGGCTGCGGCGGGCGAGGCTGACGTACACCCCGGAGATGCCGCTGAGGAGTTCGGCGCGCTCGGAGGCCGCCTTGAGCGCGGCCCGCTGGACGGCGGTCAACGCGGTGCCCACCTGCGCGAGTTCGTCGCCGGCGAGGCGCCGCATCGGGGCCTCGGCGTCGATGTCGACGCCCTGCCCGGCGTGCAGCTTCCGCATGGCCTGCGGCAGTCGCCGACCCGCGACCTCGAGGGCGGAGTTGCGCAGGTCGAGGAGTTCGACGATGAGGCCTCGCCCGACGCTCACGGAGACGAGGAGTGACAGGAGCACGCCGACCAGGCCGAGGACGACGGCGACGCCGGACGCGCCGAGCGTGTCCCAGCCGAAGACGTCCGCCTTGGCCGCGGCACCCGTTCCCGCGTCCTCCTCCGCTTCGGCGAGGCCCTCCAGCACGGCCGTCGAGGAGGCGTCCCAGTCCTTCAGCACGGCCGCCGACACCGGCCCCGCCCCGGCGTCCGTGACCCCGTCCTCGACCCTGGCGAGGGAGGCGTAACCGTCGCTGTCCAGCAGCACGTCGTAGGCGGGCCGGTGTTCGGCCTTGAGGTCGGCGACGGCCGGGTTCAGCAGTTCGCGCTGGGTGGCGACGGCGCCGACGAACCGCGCGTACTGCTCCTTGGTCAGCGTCCCGGACGCGGTGGCGGCGGCCAGCAGGGCCTGTTCGCGGGCCACGGCGTCACGGGCACGGGAGAGTTCGAGGACCACGCGCGCCTCGGAGGTCGCGTCGGTGCCCTTCTCGCTGGTGAGCGCGCCGGTCACGGCGAAGGCGTGGTCGATGACCGCCGAGTAGTCGTCGTACGCCTTCGAGGCCGCGTCCTTCACGCCGGGCCCGGTGGTGTCCGTGCGCAGGGCGGCGAGGTCGCTGAAGTCGGATTCGAGGGTGCTCAGACGGGCGGGCAGACCGGTGTCGATGAGGGCCGCGTCCGAGCTGGAGGAGTTGAGACCCGCGCGGAGCACCGTCACCGCCTTGTCGGTGGCCTGCTGGTCGGCCCTCAGGTCGTCGAGACCGCTCTCGCTGCGCTTGGCGGCGTACCGCATGGCGGCGGTCCGCTCGGACTGCAGCGCGGTGACGAACTCGGCGACCGGCGCGAGCAGTTCACTGTTGACGTCCTTGGCACGCTCGGTGTCGCCGATCGCGGCCACGGTCGTCACGGCGGCATAGCTCCACAACGCCATCAGCGACACGATGGGCAGCATCAGAAGAGCGACGATCTTCGCCCGCACGGACCTTGGGCGCAGCCGGGCGGTCATACGGAAGACTTTCATGGGGACCTCTTCGGGACAGGGGCTACCGCACCCCGATGGGGCGCGGGGAACTGCGCGACCAGCCCCCACCGGCCCGCAGGTCACAACGGCGCTCCGAGCGGAGCGCCGACGCTCACGCGGTCGAAAGCTCGACCTCACGCAGCAGTTCATCGGCGAAGGAGGACTCCGCCCGCTTCCCCGTCGGGGACAGCGCCACATACGCCGAGGTCAGAAAGAGGAACGACCCCAGCAGCACGGCCAGCGGGAACAGGAACTCCGTGGCCGTGGCCCCCGCCAACTGCGCCGTACTGGGCGCGAGATCGATGGTGACGGCGTACATCGCGGTGTAGTGCATGCTGCTGACCGCGAGCCCCATGACGAGCGCGGCGATCGCGGCGAGCACCCCGCCCCGCACGATCAGCGTGAGCGTCAACGCGGCGGTCGCGGCGACCACGGCGATCACCACGGAGGCGATGACGAGGGACGGGTTGTAGCCGATCTCGCCGTGCAGGTTGAGCGCGGCCATGCCGGTGTAGTGCATCGCGGCCACGCCGAGCCCGGTGCCGAGGCCGCCGAAGGCCACCGCGCGGACCCGGGAGCGGCCGTAACCGGCGGTGAAGACACCGGCGCTGACGACGGCGATCGCCATGACCAGGCTGAGGACGGTCATCGGAACGTCGTAGCGGATGGGCGTCCCCTCCACCCCGAAGCCCATCATCGCGACGAAGTGCATGGTCCAGATGCCCGAGCCGATCGCGAACGAGGCCAGCGTCAGCCAGTTCCGCTTCGAGGCGCCCTCGGCCTCAAGTGCCCTGACGGTGCAGCGCAGTCCGAGCGCGGAGCCGACGCAGGCCATGACGTAGGAGAGGACGGGGGTGACCCATCCGGCGCTGAAGTGGTCCATGTGGCCCATGAGGAACCCCTCTCGCCCGCCGCGGGGACGACACCACGCGCACGGGAAGTACCGCCGGTAACGAGGCACCGGGGATCGAGATCATGCCACCCGAATACGACGGGCAGACCTCATCAAAAGGGGCCAGAGGGGATTTCACCGAACATTAAATTCCTGTGGCGTGGATTACAAACTGAGGGGTACGTCAAACCAATGCCTGACCTGCACATTTCCTCCACCGGACCACCTCGGTCAGGTACTTGACCGTTCGCCACGACCAATGAGTTCCACCAGTCCCCACCCGGCGAGTGTCATCGCCACCGCCGCCGGCGCGGTCACCTGGACGGCGATCAGCAGGGCCGAGCGTCCTTCGAAGAGCCCGCCGAACCCGACCATGGAGAGCCCCAGTACGCCGAAGAGACACAGGGTCGCCCCCAGGGCTGCGGCAGGGCCGGAACCCGCACCCGACCTGCGCGAACCGCTCACTCGGGACGGCCGAACGGCGGGCCGTACGGCAGGGCGCTCGAAGCTCCGGAAGGCGGCGACCAGGACCGCCGTGAGGACGGTCGCGGCGGCTGTACGCAGGGGCAGTTGGGCCCACCAGGCGCCCGACGCGGGCGCGGGCAGGTCGACACCGAGGGCGAGCAGCACGCCGTACACCCCGAGCATGGCCGAAAGGTGCCACAGGAACGCCGTCATCGAGATGCCGTTGGCCGCCACGACCGCCCGCCACACCTTCGGCCGCTCCAGCCACCGCCCGACCGGCCCGCGCAGCCACTCCACCGCGCCGACCAGCCACAGCCCGTGGCACAGCAGCGCGAAGGTCGGCGGCGCCATGTTCGACACCTTCTCGCCCGGCATCCCGACCATCGACAGCGGATACGGTCCGTACGCCACCAGCAGCGCGGCCCCCGCGAGCCCGGCCCCGGCGAGCAGGTACGGCCGCGTCAGCCGCCCGTCGGCGCGCAGGAATCCGAGCTGGTGGATCGCGAGCCACACGAAGGCGAAGTTGAGGAACTCGACGAACGGCACGTCGAACGCGAAGCGCAGTACGTCGACAGTCCCGGCGGCGGCGACCAGCGCCCCGAACGCGCCCCACCCGAACCGCTCGTGCAGCCTGAGCAGCGGCGGAGTGAAGGCGACCATCGCGAGATAGATCCCGATGAACCACAGCGGCTGCGCGACCAGCCGCAGTGCCACGTCGAGCAGTCCGCCGTCCTGGCCCGCGAGTTGGAGGAGGACGGCAGCCGCGCCCCACACCCCTATGAACACCATGGTGGGCCGCAGCAGCCGCTGGAGGCGGGCGCGCAGGAAGGCCGGGTAGACGGAAGCCCCCTCGCCGGTGCTCCTTCGGCTGAGCGAGCGGTAGGAGAGGGCGTGCGAGAAACCGCCGACGAAGAAGAACACCGGCATGATCTGCAGGGCCCAGGTGAGGATCTGCAGCCGGGGCTCGACGGCGAGGAGGTTGCCCACCTCGCCCTGGCCGTCGCCCCCGCCGCCGTCGCCCCCGCCGCCGGTCGTGACCGCCGCCATCAGCCAGTGGCCGAGGACGACCGTGCCGAGGGAGGCGACGCGGAGCAGGTCGACGTACCGGTCACGGGTGGACGGGGTGGTGGCGGCGAGCTCGCTCGCACTCACGCTTGCGCTCATGGGAGTACGGTCGCGCCGGCGCCCGGGTGTGCGTCAGCGCTCACGTACTCAACTCACGTCTGAGTACCTAGGCTTGGGCTTCCCGCACGACGGTCGCCCCCGGCGCGGGCGAGACGGCCACCCTCGCCGCCCTGCACGTGCCGGACGCGAGCAGCCCCTCGGCGATGGTGCGGGCCGCGTCGGCGTCCCGGGCGAGGAAGGCCGTGGTCGGGCCCGAGCCGGAGACGAGCGCGGCGAGCGCACCGGCCGCGCGGCCCTCGGCGAGGGCGCCGGCCAGCTTCGGGAAGAGCGAGAGGGCGGCGGGCTGGAGGCCGTTGGAGCCCGGCAGGAAGGCCGCGAGCGCGTCGACGTCCCCCTTGGCGAGCGCGTCCAGCAGCACCTGGGAGGCGACGGGCTCGGGGACGGCGTCGTGCGCGTGGAGCCGGTCGAACTCACGGTAGACGGCGGGGGTGGACAGGCCGCCGTCGGCGACGGCGAACACCCAGTGGAACGAGCCGCCCACGTCGAGGGGCTGGAGCTGTTCGCCCCGCCCCGTCCCCAGAGCCGCCCCGCCCACCAGACTGAACGGCACGTCACTGCCCAACTCCGCGCAGATGTCGAGGAGTTCCTCGCGCGAGGCGTTCGTAGCCCACAGCGTGTCGCAGGCCAGGAGCGCGCCGGCCGCGTCCGCGCTGCCGCCGGCCATACCGCCCGCGACGGGGATGTCCTTGGCGATGTGCAGGTGCACGGCGGCCTCGATGCCGTGGCGTTCCGCCAGCGCGAGCGCGGCCCGTGCGGCGAGGTTCGTACGGTCCAGCGGGACCTGATCGGCGCCGGGACCCTCGCAGGTGACGGTCAGCTCGTCGGCGGGGGTGGCGGTGACCTCGTCGTACAGCCCGACGGCGAGGAAGACGTTGGCCAGGTCGTGGAAGCCGTCGGGCCGGGCACCGCCGACCGCGAGCTGCACATTGACCTTGGCGGGGACGCGAACGGTGACGCTCACGACTGACGGGGCTCCTCGGTGTCGGTCCTGTCGTCGGCCCTGCGGCCCGTGGCGTCCTCGGTGACGCGGTTCTCGGCGATGGCGGCGAACTCCTCGACCGTCAGGGACTCCCCGCGGGCCTGCGGGGAGACTCCGGCGGCGACGAGGGCGGCCTCGGCGGCGGCCGCGGAACCGGCCCACCCGGCGAGGGCGGCCCGCAGCGTCTTCCGCCGCTGGGCGAAGGCCGCGTCGACGACCGCGAACACGTCCCGCCTGGCGGCGGTGGTCTTGACCGGCTCCGTCCGGCGGACGAGCGAGACGAGCCCGCTGTCGACGTTCGGCGCAGGCCAGAAGACGTTCCGCCCGATCGACCCGGCCCGCTTGACCTGCGCGTACCAGTTCGCCTTCACCGACGGCACGCCGTACACCTTCGAGCCCGGCCCGGCGGCGAGCCGGTCAGCGACCTCCGCCTGGACCATCACGAGGGTGCGCTCGATGGTGGGGAAGGTTTCGAGCATGTGCAGCAGCACGGGGACGGCGACGTTGTAGGGGAGGTTCGCGACGAGGGCCGTGGGGGCCGGGCCGGGAAGCTCGGTCACCTGCATCGCGTCCGAGTGCACGAGGGCGAAACGGCCTGCGCGGACGGGCATGCGGGCGGCGATGGTGGCGGGCAGCGCGGCGGCGAGGACGTCGTCGATCTCCACGGCCGTGACCCTGTCCGCCACCTCCAGCAGGGCGAGGGTGAGGGAGCCGAGCCCCGGGCCGACCTCGACGACCGTGTCCTGCGGGCGGACGTCCGCGGTCCGCACGATCCGGCGGACCGTGTTCGCGTCGATCACGAAGTTCTGGCCGCGCTGTTTGGTGGGGCGCACGCCGAGCGCTGCCGCGAGTTCACGGACGTCGGTGGGGCCCAGTAGGGCGTCGGGGGGGCTGCTCACGGCACAAGGGTACGGGGCGGGGGGTGTGCCCCGGTTCCTGGGCGCCCTGGGGGTCGGGGGTGCGGGTGCGTCGGCGGGTGCGGGTCCGGCGGGGGATGGTCGCGCGGTTCCCCGCGCCTCCGAAGGACCAGGTCCTGCGGGCCTGAAAAGCGACGGCCCCGCGGGCCGAGAAGCACGGGGCGCAGCCCCTGCTCCTCAGGGGCGCGGGGAACCGCGCGAGCAACCACGAACCCGCCCGCACCCGCCGTCGCACCCGCGCCCCC
>NZ_LRTR01000747.1 GCF_001550375.1 Streptomyces europaeiscabiei
CGGGGTGTGCCCGCGCACCGGCGTGTGCCCGCGCACCGGGGTGTGCCCGCGCACCGGGGTGTGCCCGCGCACCGGGGTGTGCCCGCGCACCGGGGTGTGCCCGTGCACCGGGGTGCATCCGTGCACCGGGGTGTTCCCGTGCACGGTGGTGCATCTGTGCACGGTGGTGCACTCCGGTGCGGGGCAGGGCCGTGTGTCCGGCGCATCCGGGTGTTCCGGTGCGGACAGGTGTCGCCGCCAAGCCCGGTCCGGGCCGTTGGCGGACGTCCGTGCCGTGTCCGCCGTGTCCGTGCCGTGGCTGGTGGCGTTGTTGCTCCTGTCACCGGCCCGTGGCCGGGACCCGGTTGAGGTCCTCGCCGGTTTCCTGGGCCTGCCGCGCACGCCGGTCCGTGCGCCCGCAAGAACGAACAACCCCTCGCAGTGACGGAGCACCTCGATGGTCAAACAGGAACGCGCGCTGCGTACGCGCGAGGCGCTGATCAAGTCCGCCGCGGTCGTCTTCGACCGGGACGGTTTCAGCGTGGCCTCGCTCACCGTGATCAGCCGTCAGGCCGGTGTGAGCAACGGGGCGCTGCACTTCCACTTCGCCACCAAGGCCGCCCTGGCGGGCGCGGTCGAGGACGCGGCCGCGCACCGGCTCGGCAGGATCACCCTGCGGGAGGAGGAGACGGGCAGCGCCCTGCAGCTGCTGGTGGACGCCACCCACGACCTGGCGCGCGGGCTCCATGACGATGTGGTCCTGCGGACCGGTTTCGAGCTGAGCGGCGATCACGTCTACGTGGCGAAGCGGGATCTGAGGCACCAGTGGCGTCAGTGGGTCGAGAAGACACTCCGGCGCGCCGACGCGGAAGGGGCCCTGCACGAGGCGATGACGCCGGAGGACGCGGTGATCACCCTCGTGGCGGCGACCACGGGCCTGGAGGTGCTGGGGGCGCAGGATCCCGTATGGCTCTCGTGCCGGACCCTCACCCGGTTCTGGCAGCTGCTGCTGCCACGGCTCGCCTCCGCGTCGGCGCTCGGGCGGCTCACGGCGGAGGGACACGGCGCCACGGCCGCGCGGATCACCGAGAACCAGGACTCCCGCAGTGCCGGTTAGCGGCTGGAGCGCACGCCTGGGATTCCCGGAGTGCCGGCAGCGGCCAGAGCGCACCGCAGTGCCGGCTGTGGCTGGAGCGCGCGTCCTGGCCCTCTCCGGCAGGCGCGGGCCCGGCGGGGCGTACGGCGGGTACGGCGCAGTGAGGCGCCCGGGCCTGGGGACGGGCCACCAGGCTCACGTCGGACCCGGCTCGTTCCGGGGCCCATGCGATCGCCCCCGGGAGACCGGGGTGTGGTGCCCGGGGCCGTGCCTGTCTCACGGGGGGGCCGCGCCCGCCGGGCCACCGGCCCCGGGAGGGAGGTCCCCGTACAGCGCCACGCCCGCCCCACGCCCGCCCCGCCCCGCCCTCGGTGTCGGTCCTCCTCCCGGCTCGCCCCGCACCCGTGGGCGTCGGTGTCGGCGTTGCTCCCGCAGCTCAAGGCCCGGCTCGTGTCCATGGCGTCCGAACACGGCCTGTCGATCGTTGCCGTGGACCCGGCGTACACGTCGATGT
>NZ_LRTR01000748.1 GCF_001550375.1 Streptomyces europaeiscabiei
CCCACCACACCACCCATCCACCCCGACCTCCCCACCTACCCCTTCCAAGGCACCCACCACTGGCTCAACACACCGTCGGGCACCTCTCGCGGTGCGTCCGGGCTTGGCGCGGTCCCCACCTCGCATCCCTTGCTGGGTGCGGCCGTGGAACTGCCCGGCACCGAGACGGTGGTGTTCACCGGCCGGCTTTCGGCGGGCAAGCCCACATGGCCGGCGGATGAGGGCACCGAGGGCGTGGAGCGGGAACTCGACTGGCTCGCAGCGGAGTTGGCCCTCTCGGCCGGTGAGCAGCTCGGCAGCAGCCGGCTGCGTGCCCTGACCGCGCAGGCACCGTTCGTGATGCCGGGGTCCGGCGCCGTTCAGGTCCGCGTCACGGTCGGCGAGGGTGAGGAGCCCGGCGTACGCACGGTCCTGGTGCACTCCCGGCGCGGCGACGACGTCCTGGGACTGCCGTGGACCTGTCACGCGACGGGTGAGCTGGTCGCGGCGGCAGCCGAGCCGGACTGGGATCTGGAGGCCTGGCCGCCCGCGGACGCCCTCCCGATGCCCGAGCCCGAACTGCGCCTGGAGTACGGGTCCGTGCACTCCGCCGTACACGGCGTGTGGCGACGGGACAGCGAGGTGTTCGCGGAGATCTCCGTACCGGACGCGCTGCGTGAGGAGGCACGGCTGTTCGGTCTCCACCCGGTGCTGGCACAGGCCCTGCTCAGCCTGGCGGGCATGAAGGGCGTCGCGCCCGAGACCGCCGCATCCTTGCGGGTACGGGCCTGGGGGGAGGTGTCGCTGCATGCGTCCGGCGCCTCCATCCTGCGCGCTCGTGTCTCCCCGGGGCCGGACGGCTCGGTGTCGCTGACCGCTGCCGACGCCACTGGAGCCCCTGTTCTCTCGGTCCCGGCCCTGCGGCTCGAACCCGTTGCGCGTGAGGTGCTCAGGGCCGCGGACGTGGCGCAGCAGGACAGCGTGTTCGGCATCGAGTGGACCGCCGTGGACACGCGGGCGAACACCTCCGACACCGACGCCACATGGGCCATCGTGGGCGAGGACCGTGTGCGCATGCGGTCCTCGCTGATGACGGCCGGACGCTACACGGAGACCTACCCGGACCTGGCGGCGCTGACAGCCGCAGTAGAGGGAGGCCGAGACGTCCCCGACGTCGTCGTGGCCCCCTTCCTGGAGAAGTACGGCGAGCTGTCCGGGCAGGAACTGGTGGACGCCGTCCACGCCACGACGGTCCGTGCCCTGGAGACAGCCCGAGCCTGGGTGAACACACCGGTCTTCGACCGCTCCCGGCTGGTGTTTCTCACCAGTGGTGCCGTCCCCGCGGTGGCCGGGCCCGACGACGCGTCACCGCTCGACCTCGCGGGAGCCGGCATCTGGGGCCTGATCCGCAGCGCGCAGACGGAGTACCCGGACCGCTTCGTGCTCGTGGACACCGACCTCGCCAAACCCACCTGGCGCGCCCTGGACCGCGTGGTGTCCTCCACGGAGCCGCAGTGGGCGCTGCGCGGGCGGACGACACGGGTCCCGCGGATGGCCCGCCTCCTACCGGGCGCTTCTCTCCCGAGGCTGGACGTCGGCCTGGAAGGTACGGTGCTGATCACCGGCGGGACGGGCACGTTGGGCTCCGCGCTGGCCCGTCACCTGGTGACCGAGCACGGTGTGAAGGACCTGCTGCTGACCAGCCGTCAGGGGTCGGACGCGCCTCAGGCGGCGGTCCTGGAAGCCGAACTGGCAAAGCTCGGGGCCCGGGTCGAGGTGGCTGCCTGCGATGTGGCGGACCGAGATGCCCTGGCCGGCCTGCTCGCGGACCGGCGGATCGGTGCCGTGGTGCACACGGCGGGCGCGGCGGACGACGGGATCCTCCCGTCTCTGACGGCGGAGCGTCTGAGCAAGGTGCTGCGCCCCAAGGTGGACGCGGTCGTGAACCTGTACGAACTGGTCCGCGAGGCAGGGGTGCGGCAGTTCGTGCTCTTCTCCTCGTTCGCCGGCATCCTGGGCGGTCCGGGACAAGCCAACTACGCGGCGGCGAACACCTTCCTGGACGCGTTCGCCCACCACATGCGGTCCCGGGGTGTTGCCGCCACCTCGATCGCATGGGGTCTGTGGGCCGGGGCCAGCAGTCTGTCGGGCCCGTCCGGGAAGGACCGACAGCCGGTGGCGCTGCGCGGAACGCATCCGCTCGTCAAGGAGCAGGGTCTCGGACTCTTCGACGCGGCATGGGCGGCCGGGCGCAGTCTCGTCATCGCGTCCCGGCTGGACTTCGCCCAACTGACCGGCGACGCGGAGACCGGCGACGTGGCCTCCGTTCTGCGGGCTCTCGTGCCCGCCGGCACGCGCCGCACGGCCCGGGACACCCCGGCGGAGAACACGGACCTCCGGCACCGGCTGGCGGCGATGGGCAGGGCGGAGCGGGAGACGGTGGTGACCGACCTGGTACGGGACCGGGCGGGTGCCGTCCTCGGGCACACCGCACCGGGCAGCGTGGCCGCGGACGCCCCGCTGAAGAACCTCGGATTCGACTCGCTCACCGCCCTGCAACTGCGTACGGCCCTCGTCGAGGCGACCGGGCTGAGGCTGTCGGCGAGTGTGGCGTTCGAGTTCGACACACCGGTGGACCTCGCGGAGCACCTGATCGAGCGGCTCCTCGCCTCGGCATCCTCACATTTCGGCGGAAACGAAAGGCCCTCGGATGAGAATTGACAATGTGTTCATCGACTCGCTCGGTGTCGTGCTGCACGAGTTCGAGCCCGTCGAGCGGGCTGTGGCCCAGGGGCTGATCAGCCAGGAGACCGTGGACGCGAACGGGCTGACCGGGACCCACCTGGCGCACGACATTCCGGCCGTGGAACTCGCGATCTCCGCCGCGCGCGTCGCCATGGAGCGGTCGAAGCTGCAAGTGGAAGACATCACGGACCACGTGCACAGCGGTGTGTACTACCAGGGCCCGCAGGGGTCCTATCCACCGGGATACATCCTGCGCGAACTGGAGGTGGAGCCGGTCTCGTCGCTGTACCTGCGCCAGGGCTGCAACGGCATGCTGGGTGCTCTGGAGGTCGCGGTCGGGCAGATGACGGGCGCCGCCCAGGCGGAGACCGTACTGCTCACGTCGGGTGAGAACTTCACCGCCACGGGCCTGAACCGTTACTCGGGACTGGGCCAGGCGTACTTCCTCGCTGACGGAGGCGCCGCGGCCCTGCTCAGCGTGGACGAAGGTTTCGCGCAGATCAGGTCGCTGAGTTCGGGCATCCTGCCGGAGCTTGAGCGGTGGCATCGTGGTGACGGCTCATTGCTCCCGGACGAGGGTCAGGAGAGCAAGGGGGACATGACTGAGCGGGCCACTCGCTACAGCGAGACCGAGACCCCGCTCTCCGAGACCCTTGAGCAACTCACCCTCTTCAATCTCGGTGTCATTCGCCGGGCACTCGTCGACGCCGACCTGAATGCCGACGACATCGCCAAGGTCGTACCGATCAACATGGACGGCCGGATGATCGAGTACTCGGTCATGATGCCTCTCGGCCTGACCATGGACCGCTCCACATGGGACTTCGGCAAGGGCATCGGCCATGTGGGCGGCGCCGACGTGATCATCACCCTGGAGCACCTGGTCCGTACGCGCGAGGTGGCTCCCGGTGACCACGTACTGTTGATCTCCCAGGGCCCGGGCTGGATGTGCACGGCCTGTGTCGTCACCCTCGTCGACCTTCCCACTTGGGCGATATGACGTGCCTCCGCCACCGAAGGATCGCCTTCGCTACGTCGAGGGTCGCCGGTGGCGGCGGTGTAGGACCCAGCAGGCGGTGAGCAGACGGATGCCCTCGCACTCCTTGGGCCAGGAGATCCGCGGCTTTCTGATGCGATGACGAGAGCCGCCACGCCCCCGGGCAAGAAGTGGGCGCGGTGCCGGGGCGGACTGTCGCCCCGGCACCGCCGCGTCACTCCTCGTCGCGCAACTGGGTCGCGAGGGAGATCAGCGGCTCGGTCTCCTCGGTGTGGCCCAGGGCGGTCAGCCGGGACACCGCCGCGTCGAGGCGGGTGAGGGCGGGGGCGGGGCGTTCCAGGTAGAGGCCCTCCACGGCGCCCGCGAGGCGGACGCACTCGGCCCATTCGCCGGCGCGGTCCTCGTCCCGGCCGGGCTCGCCGAGCAGCGCGAGGGCCTTCTCCAGGGCGGCCAGGGCGGCCTCGTACTCGCCGGCGTAGGCGTTGACCCGTCCGTGTTCGTAGGCCAGGGCGGTGTCCAGGGAGCGGCCCTGGGCCTCGTACGCGGCGGCGCGGGCCTCGTCGGCGATCCGGTCGGCGTCGCCGAGGAGGGCGAGGGCGTCGGCCAGGCCGTCGGGGCCCTGCCGCTGGGCCTGGAGCCGGGCGAGTTCGCGCAGGCAGTTGCTGAGCTGCTCGTAGCGCGGGGCCCGGGCGTGGGCGGCGATCGCCTGGTCCGCCACCTCGCGGGCCCGGCCGAACTCGCCGGACTCGCCGAGAAGTACGGCCGTCTCCGCGGCGATCATGGCGTGGCTTCCCGGGTCGTCGTCCCAGCCGGCCGACTCGGCCGCGAGGGCGACGAACTCCGCGGTGGCGGCCTTGAGGTCGTCCCCCTCCTGCAACGCGCGGGCGCGGGTCAGGCGCAGTTGGGCGACGAGCCGGTCGTCCACTTCTCCGGCGGTGACGTCCGGTTCGGCCAGCAGGGAGTCGAGCAGAGCGATGCAGTCCTCGACGCGGCCCAGGTCGAGGCTGAGCTGTGCCGCGTTGCTGTAGGCACAGAACGCGTCCGTACGGCTGCCGCCGCGCAGGTCCACCTCCGCCGAGCGCGTCAGGTGCCGCAGTGCCTCGTCGGGGCGGCCCAGGTGCATGCAGGCCTGGGCCAGATCACTGTGGAGGCGGCCGGTGCCGACCGCGTCGGCCGGCCAGTCGCCGACCAGCCGCAGGCCCTCGGTGAGGTCCGCGTAGGCGGCCTGCGCGTCCCGGAGGCCGAGTTGGAGCCGGCCGCGCAGGCCGAGCGTGCGGGGCAGGTGCCAGGCGGGGCCGTGCGCCTTCAGCCGGTCGAGGAGGGCGTCGATCTCGGTGACCGCGGTGGGCAGGTCACCGGAGATGGCGTGGGTGCCGGCCCGCAGCAGCAGCGCGGCGGAAAGCTGGCCCGCGACGTCGTGCCGGGCGGCGAACTCCCGCACCAGGTCCACTTCGGCAAGGACCGGCGCGACGTGCTCCTCGCTGCCCGAGGTCTGCAGGCGCAGGCCGAGCGTGGTCGCCCGTAGCCGCAGCAGGCGGGCCTCCTGGTAGGGAGCGAGGCCGGTGGTCTCCTCGTGGAGGCGGACCATGGAGGCGTGGGCGGCGGTCAGCGCGGCGGTCTTCGCCTCCGCTGCGTCGGCGCCCGGCGCGGGGATCTCGGCGGTGGCGAGCAGGACGCAGGCGCGGGCCAGTGCCGCGTGGCCCGGAGCTCCGGCGTCGTCGTACAGGGCCGCGGCCTCCTCGTGGAGAGCGGCGGCGTCGGCGTACTCGTCCCTCTCACCGGCCCGGTTCGCCTCTTCGGCCAGCAGGTCCGCGCGCAGTTGTACGAGCGGGCCCACGGCCGGGTCGTCGGGGTGGGTGTGGTCGCGGGCGGCGACGATCGTACGCAGTCGAGCCCAGCAGGCGCGTGCGTCCGGGTGCCCCTGTTCCTCCAACTCTCTCGCCCGCAGGATGAGTTCGGGCAGCGAGTCGGGGACGGCGGAGGCCTTGCGGGCGGCGGGCGCGGCGAGCGGGGCGGCGGGGGCCACGTCGTCGAGGGTGCGGGGGCGCAGGGTCAGTTCGAGCGCGTCCAGCAGCGGAGCGCGGTCGAGCCGGGCACTGCGGCGGTCGGTGTGGGCCGTGGTTCCGTTGCGGGCGTCGAAGCGGGCGGCGAGGTCGTCGGCACGGCCCTTCACCTCGGCGCGCAGGCCGGCCACCGTCCAGGTACGGCCCGCGTACCCGGCGGCGGGCAGTTGGTCGTGGCCGAGGAGAGCGACGCGCTGAAGGAGGACTTCCACGCCGGTGAGGAAGTCGAGTTGGTCCAGCGGCGATTCGACCTCGTCGAACAGGTTCCGGTTCTCGGCGAGCAGTTCCAGACCGCGTGCTTCGTTGCCGGTCAGCGCGCAGAACTCCAGGTGCCGTCCGACCTCCCCGGACATCGAGGGGTTGCGGCGGCAGCCGCGGTGGCCGGCGAGGTGCACTTCGCGTGCCCGGTCGGTCCTGCCGGTGCGCAGCAGGGGCAGCAGCGCGTACGAAAGGGAGCGGGCCGGCTCCTCCTGGCAGGACGCCTTCCCGGCCAGGACGGGCTCCCAGGTACTCAGCGCCCGCTCGTCGTCGCCCGCGGTGAGGTGGTGCAGGGCGCGCTCGCAGATCTCGCAGGCTTCGCAGTCGCTGAGCCGGGTGCGGGTGCGGCCCGCCCACAGCTCGTAGGCGAGGGTGGTGTCCTCGCCGACGTGGGCGGCGAGCTGGTAGGCCTGTCCGTAGTAGGGCTGGAGGCCGAGTCCGGCCTTCTCATAGCGGTCACGCATCTCCGTGAGCCATTGGCGCAGGCCGGCCAGCGGTATCTCGGGCAGCGCGCGCAGGGCGTTGGACACCCACTTGAACCGCCAGAACAGCATGTGGCGCAGGCGCTCGTCGAAGACGTCGGGCTGCTCGTCGAAGAGGTTGAGCAGGCGGGCGAAGACGACGGGCGACTTCCGGGGTTCGGAGCCGTAGGTGTACGCCTCCTGGAGTTCGAGGAGGGCGCGGACGACGGCGACGGGCTCCGCGAACCGCTCGGCGGCGTCGACGAGTTCCTCGGCGGTGACGGTGCGGGTGCGGCCGTAGGGGCGCTGGTGGTTCTCCTGGAGCGCCTGGTGCAGCTCGTCCGTGCTCTGGGGAAGGGGTGCGGTCGGCATCGTCAGCTGTCCTTGCGGAGGGCGTGGGCGAGCAGGTCGAGGAAGGAGCGGTTGATGAGGCTCGATTCGGCGGGCCTCAGCGGGCGCCGGGACAGCATCGCGGCCTGCCCGTAGAGGGCTTCGGCGCTGGTGCGGGCGAGCTCGGGTCCGTCGATGGTGACGGCGGTGCGGACCAGCGGGTTGAGCTGGTTGAGGATCAGCTGGGCCCGCGGGGCCTCCTGGCGCAGATGGCCGAGGATGTCGCCCCACAGGCCGCCCTCCTGCTCGCGGGCGAGCTGGGAGCGGGTGCGCTCGTGCCGGGCTTCGCGGCTGTCGACGAGGAGGGCGGGGGCGGAGGCGGGCTGGAAGGTGCGCAGCGCGACGTCGCAGTCGAAGACGGCCAGGGCGTCGCGGGCCTGGGCGAGGTAGGCCGCGGCGGCGAGTTCCGTCTCCCGGTCGACGGGGTCGAGGTGGGCGGTGAGGGTGGCGGGGTCGAGGTCGGCGACGGTGGCCTCGGGCCTGATCTCGGGCAGCCGGTGGACCAGTTCACGGTCGTAGGTGTAGCCGCCGTTGACGACGCCGAGCCCGGCGGCCGAGGCGATCGCGGCGACCTGCCGGAACTCCTCGACGCTCGATGTCACGAGCACGGTGCGGTGGGTGCGCGCGAACTCGTCGAGGGTGGTGTGCCCGTCGGTGGTCTCGAACGGCAGCCAGGGCAGCAGCATCCGCAGGATGTCGTCGTCGTGCACCGCGAGCGACTTCACGGCCAGGTGGTGGGCCTGGAGGAAGCGGGCCAGCAGGTCCGGGTCGGTGGCTGCGGCTCGGGCGATCCAGGCGCGCAGCCGCTCGGCGAGGGCGTCGCGGACGGCGGCCAGGGTGTCGTCCTCGTACAGGGACTCGCGGGACGCCGTCGGGCGCAGGCTCTCGGCGTCGACGACACAGCGGACGAAGAAGGCCCACTCGGGCAGGATCTCCTCGGCCTGTTCGGACAGCAGCATGCCCTTGACGTGTACGCGGTGGCCGTGGCGGCGGCCGGCGGGCACCGCCTCGGGCAGCACGCACGCGATGCCCTTCAGACCGACGGCCGGCAGGTCCAGCTCGATGGTGTCCAGCGGCGTGAATCCGAGGACGTCCGCGCCGTACGCGGCCAGCGCGCGGGACCGGGCTCCCGGTGTGGGGTGTGTACGGGCCCAGGGTGCGGGCTCGGGATTGACGGCCGCGCCCGGGCCGCCCGTGCCGTCGTCGAAGGTCACCGGGTGGCGCAGCAGGGAGCCGAAGTGCCGGGCCAGCGCGTGCACCTGTGCCGGGCGGGTCCACTCGCCCGCGTCTGCGCGTGGTGTCAGCGTGACGGTCGTGCCGGGCCGGGGGTGGGCGGAGGAGGGCAGGGTGCGGACGGTGTAGCTGCCGTCGCCGCGTCCTCGCCACTCCACGGCGGGGGCGTCGGGGGCGCGGGCGGAGCGGCTCAGGACGAGGATCTCGTCCGCGACGAGGAAACAGGAGAGCAGGCCGATGCCGAACTGGCCGATGAAGTCGGCGCGTTGCTCGGCGATGCCCTCGGTGCGCTTGCTGCTGCGGCCGATCGTGGCGAGGAAGGTGTGGACGTCGGCCTCGGTGAGACCGACGCCGTCGTCCTCGACGCGGACCACCGACCCGTCGGCGTACAGGCGGATACCGAAGGCGTCGGCGGAGGCGGCCGGTTCGAGGCCGTGCCGGGCGGTCAGCGCGTCGACCGCGTTCTGCATCAGTTCGCGCAGGTAGACGCGCGGGCTGGAGTAGAGGTGGTGGGAGAGGAGGTCGACGAGACCGCGCAGGTCCACCTGGAAGGTGCGGTCGGCGCCGGCCGGGTCGACGGTGGTGTCGGGCAGAGTCATCGGGCAGTCCGGGGTGGGAGGGGTGACGGATGGCGGGCGGGCGGCACCGGGGCCGGTGGGTACTCAGGCACACGGCGGTGGCGGCCGGGCGGGCCCTGGACCGGGACCGGCGGGCGCTCAGGCACGGCGGTGGTGGCGGGCGAACTGCTTCTCGGGCTCCCCGAAGTAGGTCCACGGCCACTTGGTGTAGGCGCCGTCCAGTGTCTGGAAGACGCGCCGGACGGTGTGGCGCTCACCGGCCAGCGACAGGGCCATGGCGAACATGTTGAAGTCGTGCTGCCAGCCGGGGCGCCACGCGTAGGCGGGGTGGAGGATGCTGTGGCCCGCCGCTTCCCGCAACTGCGCCTGGATCTCCGAGGTTTCGAGGTGGTCCCCACGGTCCGACTCGACCCACTCCTCGATGTACGCCATGGCGATCACGCAGCCGAGGCGGTGCCCCTGCGGGGCGCGGGCGGAGGCCTCCTGGGCGAACGCCAGTGCCTGGCCCGGCTCGCCGCCCCAGCGGGGCTGCAGCTGCGACACCCACTCGAGGTGGGTCTCCAGGTCCAGCGGGTCGCGGCGCAGGGCGGCGTCGCGGCGGGTCTCGTTGACGGCACGGCCGAGCGACATGCCGCGGCCGGAAGTGAGGAGACGGCGCCACGGCGTGACCCAGTCCGGCCGCAGCTCGGCGGCCTCGAGGAGTTGTTCCTCGGCGATGCGGAGGCGGTCGTGGAAGACCTTCCACTGCTCCTGCGTGACGTTCACGGCGCGCTCGGCGGTGCGGGCCTCCCAGCCCCAGCTGATGTGGCGCGCCCCGGATATCAGCAGGGCGGTCGCCCGGTGCTCCTTGTCCTCCTCGACGGCCCGGCCGATCCAGTCCTGCACACCGTCCAGGTCGTCCAGCTCACTAAGGATCTGGTGGTCGCGGCCGAGGTCGAAGGGGGCCAGCGCAGCCTTGACCGCCTCCCAGTCACCCGCGTCGGCGGCCTCCACCAGTGCGAGCACCCGCGTGTCCCCGAGCGCGCGCAGTGTGTACATCCCGTTCTTCTGTCTGCGCGGGACGGGCAGGGCGTGTGGATCCGCCGTCGGTCTCTCCGCCCCCCTGCCGAACAGCTTGCCGAACATGCCGCGCCCTCCCCTGGTCCCGCGTGGTCGTCCGGTGCAGCATAAACGGCCCCACCGACACCGCTTCCACAGGGTTTTCACCGACGCTTCACGGGCCCGGTCCGACCCTCTCGCCCCTTCCGGTCTCCGATGCCTCGTTCAGCTGATGCTGTGTCAGGCGGTGTCGGCTCGTGCCGAGGTGAGCCGTCTACTCGGCGTCGAGCTGGTGGTCGGCCCAGACGTAGCTTTCGGGCAGCAGGTCGGTGATGGGGACGGTGCGGATGCGGTCGGGTTCGCCGACGATGACCTTGAGGGCGGGAAAGTAGTCGAGGAGGACCTGACGACATCGGCCGCACGGGGGTACGACCCCTCGGTCGCGGTCGCCCACGGCGACCATGGTGTCCAGCTCGTAGGCGCCCTGGGCGGCAGCCGCGCCGATGAGGACCAGCTCGGCGCAGGGCCCTCCGGTGAAGTGGTAGGCGTTCACGGCCGTGACGATCCGGCCGTCCTGGGCTCGGGCCGCGGCCGCCATGGTGTGGTTGTCGCCCCGGCAGCGAGTGCGTGCGACGTCGGTCGCGGCCTGGATGAGTTCGTGATCGACGGGGTGGGTCTCGGTGGTCATCTTCTCCGCCTTCGTTCGGTGTCAGGGGCGACGCTGACCCGAGTGACGAGCGCGTGCAAGCGCATATCGGCGGTGCGTGTTCCGCCGGACGGCCCGCCGCCCCGTGTCGCGGCGGGAGGGCGCTGCCCCGGCGGAGGGTGAGGTCACTCCGCCGGGGCGTCGAGGTCGCGGCCCG
>NZ_LRTR01000075.1 GCF_001550375.1 Streptomyces europaeiscabiei
GGGCGAGAGCACGGGGTCACCCGCCGCGACCCGCCGCACCGCCTCGACGATGTCGGCGGGCGGGGTGTCCTTGAGGACGAACCCGGCGGCGCCCGCGCGCAGGGCGCGCAGGACCTGGTCGTCGGCGTGGAAGGTGGTGAGGACGACGACCTGGGGCGCGTCCGCGCGGGTGCGGAGCCGCTCGGTGGCGGAGAGGCCGTCGACGGTCGGCATCCGGATGTCCATGAGGACGACATCGGGGTGCGTACGGTCGACGAGGGCGTCCACCTCGTCGCCGTCGGCGCCCTCGCCCACGATCTCGATGTCGTCGGCGCCGCCCAGCATGAAGGAGAGGCCGGCGCGCACGAGAGGGTCGTCGTCGACGAGGAGCAGTCGGATCGCGGTCATCGGCCCACCGTTCGGATGTAGGTCATGGAGCACTACCGTAATGACGCCGCGCCCGGACCGCCGCGTTGTCCTGGGCCGACCCGTTAGTGTCGGTCGGTACGCCATTCAACTGACGGAGGTTTTGGGTGCGTTACCGACTCCTGGGCCGGACCGGGCTCCGCGTCTCCGAGCTGTTCCTCGGCGCCATGACGTTCGGGGAGCAGGGTGGAGTGGGAGCGCCCCCGGAGGAGTGCGCGCGGATCCTCGACGTGTACGCGGAGGCCGGCGGCAATGTGATCGACACGGCGGTCAACTACCGGGGCGGGGAGAGCGAGCGGATCGTCGGCGAACTGCTCAAGGGGCGGCGCGACCGGTTCGTGCTGTCCACCAAGTACACCGTCTCCCGCGACGGCAGCGACCCCAACGCCGCGGGCAACCACCGCAAGAACCTCGCGCTGTCCCTGGAGACGAGCCTGCGACGCCTGGGCACCGACTACATCGACATCTACTGGGTGCACATCTGGGACCGGAACACCCCGGTCGAGGAGACGATGCGCGCCCTCGACGACGCCGTACGGTCCGGGAAGGTGCTGTACGTCGGCATCTCGGACGCCCCCGCCTGGGTGGTCTCCCGCGCCAACACCCTTGCCGAATGGCGAGGTTGGTCGGCGCTGTCGGCGCTCCAGGTGCCGTACAGCCTGCTCAACCGGGACATCGAGCGCGAGCTGCTGCCGATGGCGGAGGCGTTCGGCATGTCGGTGGCGGCCTGGAGTCCCCTGCAGAACGGCGTCCTGTCCGGCAAGTACACCCGCCCGGGCGGGGTGACGCCCGGCACCGCGACCCGGCTGTCCGCCGAGTCGATCGGGGACCGTGAGCGCGCGGTCGCGGAGGCCGTGCAGAGCGCCGCGGACGAACTCGGCGCCACCCCGGCCCAGATCGCCATCGCCTGGACCATGGCCCACTCCCCCGCCGTGCACCCCATCCTCGGCGCCCGCCGCGTCGAGCAGCTCATGGACAACCTCGGCGCCGCCCGGCTCGTCCTCCCCGAGGAGGTGCTGTCCCGGCTGGAGGAGACCACCGCCTTCCGCCTCGGCTTCCCCGGCGACTTCATCGACGAGGCGTCGGCATGGGTGTACGGGTCCGCGGGGCAGCGCGTGGTGCCGCGTACGGCTTGACCGGACCGCGTGCGGGCCCCTCGACCGGCCGGCGTCCACCGAGTGCGGCGTGGTCGGCACCGGCCGGGACCCCTCAGCCGCGCAGGCGTACCCCGTACCGGGTCCGCAGGCGGCGTACCTCCCACCACGCGACGGCCGTGACCGAGGCCGGGCCGCCGACGAGGGCGGCGAGCTGGACCAGGGGCGGGCCCGGCGGCAGCCCGCCGACGGCCAGGTTGATGGCGGAGAACTCCCACACCAGGCCGCCGGTGAGCAGCGCCGGGAGCGCCGGGTGCACGTCGGCGGTGTTGAAGGCGCTGCGCACGGCGGGGCCGGACGCGAAGGCGATGAAGAGCAGTACCCAGAGCAACGGCACGAGGAGGGCGAACGGCGCCCAGACGTTCATGTCCTTCCCCAGGTAGGTGCGTGTGTAGTAGATCGCGCCGCCGAGGAGCGGCACGGCGGTGAAGGCGCCGACGTACCACAGCGCCGATTTCCCGGCGGTGCGCAGCGGAGCGCGCATGGCCCGTCGCGTGGCCGGCGACGACCAGTGGAAGAGGGCCGCGACGACCACGGGCGCGCTGAGGAGCAGCAGCCAGGGGGTGATGAACAGCCGCATCGTGAACTGCTGTTGGGCCTGGTCCACGTCCCCGGGCTTGCCGTACGCCGCCAGGATCAGCAGGGACATCACGGTGGCCGTCCAGGCGCGTCTGCGCTGCAGCCGCGTCACGTCGTCGTCCACCAAACGGTGACGGGCACGGGAGGGGAAGATCCGCCGGGCCGGGCGGCGGGCCGAGCGGGCCAGCGGGTAGCCCACCAGCAGACCGAACACCATCGGCCAGGCGCACATCACGGCCATCGCCCAGAGACAGCCGTGCAGCCGCAGCCCACTCAGGAACTCCCTCAGCGGCGGCCATTCGTCCTCCCGCAACCGCCGCACGAGGGTGGGCGGCGGCTGTGGGACGTAGGGGTAAGGCCCGTACGGGTATGGGGAACCGGGTCCGTACGGCGGGCCCGGCTGGGGCGGGACATACGGACCCTGGGGTGGTGGTGGAGGCGGGGGGTACGGCCCTCCGTTCGGCTGCCAGGGCGGCTGATACGGGTTCTGTCCCCCGAAACTCACTCTGTTGTCCCTCCCGAGACCCACCAGGTGTTCTGTGCCGAACGGTTCGCACGGCTCGTACGCGTCGCACGGCTCGTACGCGTCGCACGGCTCGTACGCGTCCACGGCTCGTACGTGTCGTGCGAGTCAACTCGCAATCATGGACGACGAGATGGCGTCGCGCACGCCGATGCCCGCGTTCGGCCCAGGAGCATGACCGGTGTCCGGCCCCCGGTCGAGGCCCGTGGTCAGACCCTCAGCCCCAGGGCAGCCAGGCCCGCACCGCGAACCCGCCGTCCCGCTCGGGTCCGTGGTCCAGGCGGCCCCCGGCCAGTGTGGCGCGCTCGGTGAGGCCGATGAGGCCCTGACCGGAGCCGGGGACGGGCGGGACCTCCCCCGGGGGCGCCGGGTTGCGTACGGAGACGGTGAGTCCGTCGCCCGGGGCGCCCGCGACGGTGACGGTGACCTCGGCGCCGGGGGCGTGCTTTCGGGCGTTGGTCAGGCACTCCTGGGCGATGCGATAGGAGGTGCGGCCGACGGCGGCGGGGACGGCGGCGGGGTCGGTGACGTGCTGGTCGAGGGCGACCTTCATGCCGGCCTCGCGGCACTCGGAGACGAGCGTGTCGAGCGCGGCGAGGGTCGGCTGGGGGCGCCCCGCGTCGTCGGGCTCGCCCGCGCGCAGCACTCCGATGATCTCCCGCAGATCCTGCAGCGCCTCGTGGGCACTCTCCCGGATGACGCCCGCCGCGCGGACGATCTCGGCGCGGGGTGCGTCGGGCCGGAACTCCAGCGCGCCCGCGTGCACGCTCAGCAGGGTCAGGCGGTGGGCCAGGACATCGTGCATCTCGCGCGCGATGGCCTCGCGGGCGAGGCGTTGCGCCTGCTCGGCCCGGAGCGCCGCCTCCGTCTCGGCGCGCCGGGCGCGGTCCCGGAAGCTCAGCATGAGCTGCCGCTTGGAGCGCACGAACATGCCCCAGCCGACGATGGCGGCGGTGAGCAGCACGGTGAGGATGACCGCCCAGGGGTAGGCGACGTCCGGGTCGGGGCGCAGCCAGAAGAACAACGGGTTGAGGGCGAGGGACACACCGCCGATCGAGGCCACGTACCGGAAGGGCCGGTGCACGGTGAGGGTGAAGAGGGCGACCAGGCCGGCCCCACCCGCGGTGTTGGAGACGAAGCAGACCGGGACCATCGCCACGGCGAGACCGACGGGCCAGCGCCGGCGCAGCCAGACGGTGGCGCAGGCGAGCGCGCCCAGTACCTGGTCCAGGACGGCGAAGGTCTGCGGCAGGTCGGGCTCGTTCCTGACCGTGTCCGCACCCAGGAGCCCGATGAGCACGGCCAGCAGGAAGCAGGTGAAGTCGACGGCCCAGTCCCGCGCGGTCCGCCTGGGCCGCCGTCCGGGGCGGTCGGAGTCGTGGCCGAGGTCGGGGTCGGGGTCGAGCAGGGCCGACGGCAACAGCCAGCTCCGCCTCGGGAAGGTCGGGGGCTCCTGCACCGGCTTGTCACCACTCACGGTCGACAAATCTAGCCAGAGACGGCCGCCGCCACCTCCCCTCCGCCGATGATCGCGACCAAAGTCGTGGCCTCGTCGACTTTCGGCGACCCGCCGCCCCGCGGATCGGTACTCCCGTCGGCCAGACCTCGCCCTGCGGCCGATGAATGTGGGCGGACCGCGGGACGAGGATCCTGGACATGAAGCAGTTGTTGGAGTTTCTCGGCTTCCTCGCCCTGTTGCAGGGCACCGGCGGTCTCCTGTACGAACTCACCGGCAAGCTGGGGTGGGGGGTGACACAGCGGTGGAGCACCCTGGACGGCTACGAGATCTATGTGAGCATCGCGCTGATCGTCCTGGCGCTCGCCCTGTTCGCGGCGGCCGAGAGCCGGAAGTCCGGGTGATGCCGGAGGGCCGGAGAACCGAAAGTCCGGGTGACGTGGCGGCAGTGGCGACCGTCCGGTGAGCGGCGGCCCGCCCGGCCGTCTGTCCGGTGGGGGATGAACAGGCGGCCGGGACGGGTGACGCCGGCCCCGGCGGGGGCCGGGTCTGGGGCTGGGGCTCAGCAGTCGTGGTCGGCCAGGTCGAAGGACGCGTAGGGGGCGGCGGTCATGCCGCCGACGGCGGTCGTGGCGGCGC
>NZ_LRTR01000749.1 GCF_001550375.1 Streptomyces europaeiscabiei
AGGACCCGGGCGGTCTCGGCGGGGCCGCAGCGGTCGGCGGGGAGCGCGGCGAGGACTCCGGCGCCCAAGTTGGTTGCGCTGAGGGCGAGTTGGGCGGCCCGATGGGCGGGGATCCAGGTGCCGTGGTAGCCGCCGATCAGGACCGCGCTCGTGCCGTGGAGCGGGAGCAGTCGGTGCAGGGGGAGGCCGTAGGGGGCTTCCACGACTCGGGGGGCGTGGCCCGGGACGTGGAGCGTGCACAGGACGCTGCCGGGGTCGGCCGGGGTGCCGGCCGATCGGTACCAGTCGGCGCCGTAGCGGGCGATCAGGGCCAGGTGGGCGAGGGTCTCGACGTTCTGGACGAGCGTGGGGGCGCGGTGCACTCCCTGTTCGCGGACCGGGGGGTTGCGGTGCCGCGGCAGGGCTGCCCGGCCGTCGAGGTGCTGGGTGAGGGCCGAGGACTCGCCGGAGAGGAAGCGTCCGGGGACGCGGACGACTCGTACGAGGACCGGGTCGCCGCGTTCGGCGACGGCCGCTTCCAGGTGGGCCGCGCCTTCCTCGACCGCGAGGTACGCCTCGGCCGCGCCGGTCGCCTCGGCGGCCAGGCGGAGGCCGTCCAGGACGAGGTGGGGTGACAGGCGCAGCAGCGTCTTGTCCTTGGCACTGGCGGGTTCGCCCTCGGCCCCGTTCGCGACGACCACCGGGGCGCGGCCGGTACGGCGGCCCGCCTCGGCGACTGAGGCGAGTTTGCGGTACGTGGGGAAGGCGGCGCCGCCCCGGCCGGTGAGACCGGACTCGGCGGCCGTCCGGAGCAGGTCGGCGGGTGCGAGGGCGGTGAGGGGGCCGTAGCGCTGTTCGTGGGTGGGGTGGTCGGCCGGGGTGCCGCCGGGGGCGAGGAGGCGGGGTGGCATGTGGAGGTCGGAGAGGTCCGTGGGGGCGGTGGGGGCGGTCGTGGTGGTCACGGGCGGGCTCCTTCGGCCGTGCGGAGCAGGGTGGCGGGGGTGCGGCGG
>NZ_LRTR01000750.1 GCF_001550375.1 Streptomyces europaeiscabiei
CCGCACCCGGTACAGCTTCGCGATCAGATCCCCGACCCCGGCCCGCGTCCACAGCTGCCCCGCCAGCCCCAGGTCACAGGGGCGGTGATCCAGAACCGCCTGCCGGACCGCCTGCTCCTCGACCGCATCGAGAACCTGATGCTCGCCGCCCCGGCGTCCATGCGGCTGGGCCACGAGCGCTTCGCGCCCGCCTGCCAGCCGCTTCGCCCACCAGTTGTCCACCGCCTTGAGCGAGACCTGGAAGACCGCCGCGACATCCTCGCGAGTCCGGCCCGCCACCAGTGCGGCCACCGCCCGCAGCCGAAGGGCCTCCTGCGCCGACGGCGACAACTGCCGTGCATCCCCCACGAGTTCACTCACGCAGGGACCAACGACCCAGAACACCTACCGTCTCGGATCAATATCTGCCGGGAGCCCGCCTGCCCGGAACCGCGACACCGCCGGACGCCGCGGCGTCGAGGAGGCGGCGGAAGGTGGGGCACTCCATGTGGCTCGGCGCGGAGCACGCGGCGGCATGGCGCAGGGAGTCGCGCAGTACGCCCAGTTCACGGATCCTGTGGTCCAGTTCCTCCGCCTTGGCCGCCAGCATCTGCCGGTCGATACGCGGCTTCCCGTCCGGCGCGAACATGAGCGCGATCTCGTCGAGTGAGAACCCGGCCTTCCGCCCCAGCGCGATCAGCGCCAGCCGCTCCAGTACGCCCGGGTCGTACTGGCGGCGCAGGCCCCGCCGACCCGTCGAGGAGATGAGACCTTTCTCCTCGTAATAGCGCAGGGTCGATGCCGGGACCCCGGCGCGGTGCGACACATCGGCGATGTCCACTTCTGCCATTCTGCTTGACCTCAAGTCGACTTGAAGTAGAACGCTGTCATCCCGGCACGACGAAGGCAACCAGAAGGAGAGAAAGTCATGGACTCTGCGCGCAGTGCCGACGACGAGCAGGCAGCCCGCTGGAAAGGGCCCGCCGGTCAGGCGTGGGGCGAGCTGAAGGGAGTACTGGACGAGATGTTCAGGCCCATCGAGGAGCTTCTCGTCGATGCCGTCGCCGCCGAACAGGCTCGGCATGTGCTCGATGTCGGCTGCGGTACGGGGGGCCTCACGCTGTCCGTGGCGCGACGGCTGGGTCCGGGGGGTCGCTGTGTCGGCGTCGACATCTCCGAACCGATGATCAGCACGGCCCGGGAGGACGCCGAACAGGAGGACGTACCGGCGTCGTTCGTCTGCGCCGACGCACAGGACCACGCCTTTGAACCCGGCGCCTTCGACGCCGTCATCTCGCGGTTCGGTGTCATGTTCTTCCTCGATCCCGTCCGGGCCTTCGCCAACCTCCGGCGCGCTGTCAGGGACGAGGGCGCGCTGCGGTGCGTTGTCTGGCGTGATCCGGCCGAGAACCCGTTCATGACGACGGCCCAGCGCGCCGCGTCATTGCTGCTCCCGGACCTGCCCGTCCGTCGGCCGGACGAGCCGGGGCAGTTCGCCTTCGCGGACGCGGACAAGGTCCGGCGCATCCTGGCGGAGAGCGGCTGGGCCGGGATCGAGATCCGGCCGGTCGACGTGGTCTGCACCCTGCCCGAGAAGGAGCTGGTTCGTTACTTCACCCGGCTCGGTCCGGTGGGCATGTACCTGCCCGAGGTGGACGAGCAGACCCGCGGACGGGTCGTCGAGACGGTTCGTGCCGCCTTCGGGCCCTTCGTGCACGGCACGGAAGTCCGCTTCACCGCGGCCTGTTGGACGGTCGGCGCCCGAGCCTCGTCAGCGAAATTTTCCTGAGGCCCGGCCCTCTTGCGTGAGCGCGGGCGCCCGGCGCATGGTGAGATCACGATGACGCTGAAGAAAGCCCTGGTGGTCCGCGGCGGTTGGGAGGGGCACCAGCCGGTCGAGGCGACGGAACTGTTCCTGCCCTTCCTACGGAGCAACGGATACGCCGTCCGGGTTGAGGAGTCGACCGACGTCTACGCCGACACCGCCGAGATGGCAGGCACCGACCTGATCGTGCAGTGCGTCACGATGTCGGAGATCACGGGCGAGCAGCTCGCGGGGCTGACCTCCGCGGTCGTGGCCGGCACCGGGTTCACCGGCTGGCACGGCGGGATCGCCGACTCGTTCCGCGCCTCCTCTGACTATCTCCATCTGGTGGGTGGGCAGTTCGCCACGCACCCGGGCAGGGAACCGTGCGAGCGCCGGGGCGGGCCGGAGGACAACTTCCTGCCGCATACCATCGCCGTTACCGAAGCCGGCCGCGAGCACCCCGTCACCGCGGGCATCGAGGACTTCGAGCTGCACACCGAGCAGTACTGGGTGCTCCACGACGACCTCATCGACGTCCTGGCCACCACCACGCATCCCACCCGGCCGTGGGAGCCCTGGCACCGGCCGGTGACCTCACCGGCGGTCTGGACCCGTCGGTGGGGGGCCGGGCGGATCGTGGTGACGACGCCGGGGCACAGCCTCGACGTGCTGGAGAACCCCAACGTCCGCACCATCATCGAGAGGGGCATGCTGTGGGCGACGCGCACCGCGTCGGCGTCGTAGGGCTCGGAGTCATCTCCCGCGCGTACCTAGACACGCTGGCCGGTCATCCCGCCGTGCGTGTGACCGCGGTCGCCGACCTTGACGCCTCCCGGTCGGCAGCGGTCGCCGCCGGACTGCCCGGCGTCCGGGCGCTGACCGTCGAGGAGCTGCTGAGCAGCCCGAACGTGGACACGGTGCTGAACCTCACCACCCCCGGGGCGCACGCCGGAATCGCCCTCGGGGCCATCGGTCACGGCAAGAACGTCTACGGGGAGAAGCCGCTCGCCGCCACGCTCGCCGACGCCCACACCGTCATGGCGGCCGCCGCGCGGGCGGGAGTCGGAGTGGGGTGCGCGCCGGACACCGTGCTGGGCACCGGAGTGCAGACGGCGCGGGCGGCCCTGGCCGCCGGGAGCATCGGACGCCCGCTGTTCGCCTCGGCCGTGATGGTCACCCCGGGCCACGAACGCTGGCACCCGCACCCGGACTTCTACTACACCGAGGGCGGCGGCCCCCTGTTGGACATGGGGCCGTACTACCTCGCCTCCCTTGTCCATCTGCTGGGCCCGGTGCGGGCCGTGACGGGGGCGTCCAGCCGGCTGCGCGCCGAGCGGGTCATCGGTTCCGGCCCGCGCACGGGAGAGCGGATACCGGTGGAGGTGGACAGTCATGTCTCCGGTGTGCTGGAGCACATGGACGGAACGCTGACGACGATCACGACGAGCTTCGGCGGGGTGGCCACCACGGCGTCCCCGATCGAGGTCCACGGCGCGGTGGGAACCCTCGCCGTCCCGGATCCGAACCGCTTCGACGGCGACGTACGGCTCTTCGGACTCGGCGACACGCAGTGGCGCACGCTCCCTCCGTCCGCGGGCTACGTCGACGGCGCACGGGGAGTGGGGCTGCTCGACTTCATCGCCGCCGACGGGCAGCGGGCACCGCGCGCGAGCGGCGAACTCGCCCTGCACGTACTGGAGACGATGACCGCGCTGCTGCGTTCGTCGGCCGAGGGACGGCGCATCGAGCTGACGACGTCGGCGCAGCCGCCCGCCTCCGTACCGCTGACGGCCGCCGAGGACTGGGGTGGCAGGTCAGAGGCCACTCGATGCGCATGATTTGACGACCGGCGCCGCGGCGGCATCACCGCCGACACCGTCAACGACATCACCAAGACCGCTGCCCGCGCCGCCCAGCTCGCCCCCGCCCCGCAGGAACGTGCCGCCGCGGCCCGGGCCGAACAAGAGGCGATCTCGGCCGCCGACGCCGCACCCACCGCCGAAGAAGCAAACGCCATCCTCAAGACCTGGCGCACCACCCGGCGCGCAGCCCGCGCAGCCGCCCGCCGCATCACCGGCCACAGTTTCCGACGCGGCTGGATCCAGCAGGCCCTGGCCGCCGGCAACCCGCCCGAGATCGTCGCCGTGCACTCACGGCACTCCCTGCGCAGCACCACCTTCGACGCCTACCGCCGCAAGAAGGTCCCCTGGAACCAGAACCCGACCCGCTCCCTGGGCCTGGCCGCCTGACTTCGCCACTCATACCGCCGCGCGCCGTGGCAGGCGAGGTGTACTTCACCGGTGTGACGTTCTCCGGAGGCACGGTGTACGTCGGCAGCGCGGTGTTCTCCGGTGGCCGGGTGTACTTCAGCAGCACAACGGGTCTGGCCCCCAGAGGGCTTCTTGCTGCCGTCGGCACTCCTGCTCCTGCGACGGTCGTATTTCCTTCTACGTGGCTGCTCCCAGATCCGTAGTCCGGCCTTGGGGGTCAGTGGACCAGCCGTCAACGGCTGGTCCACTGACCCCCAAGGCCGGACTGCAGGCGGCGACACGCGCGTGTCATGTGTGTTTCGTTCTGCTGCGTCGATAGGAAGTCACGCAAACCCGATTGGAGGGACCGCGTCAGCGGCAGAGCTTGTCCAGCTCCTCCGAGAAGGACGGGAACTCGGCCTGTGCCTCGGTGATGATGTCCCGGGCGGGTCGGCGCGCCGTGGTGGCGTGGCGCTCGGCGAGTTCGGTCAGTGCCGGGTTCGGTCGCGCTTCGCGCTGCTCGTACTCGACGACCTCCATCGGGCCGAGGCCGTCGGCCAGCAGCCACAGGAAGTCGGACAGGCTTCCGGCCACGACGCCACGCCCGCCCTCCGAGCCCAGGAACACCACGGGCTGTTCGGCGAGGGGCCGGCCCGGGCTCACACGCCACAGGGCGACGAGGCCACCGGTGCCGTCCTGTCCGAAGACCCGGTAGGCGTCGCCGTCCAGTTCGTGGTTGCCGGTCCAGTTGCGGATCCAGTCGGTGGTCTCCTCAGCGGAGTCGAAGGCGTCGTAGGGCTCGAAGTCCACGCCCTCGCCGTCGTCGTAGTCAAACTCCACCTGGGCGACGGCGGCCAGGGCGGGCGGGAAGCGGCGGTCGTCGCCGGTCGTCTCGATCATGCCCGCAGGCTAGCCGCCGCCACTGACAACGGCCCTGGCCGACGGAGATGTCCACTGATCCCCAAGGCCGAACGCGCTTGCTTCCGGACCGGCAGGCAGGCCGAGGTGATCAGCGCAGGGATGTGTCGCAGAAGGCTCCCGCTCCCGAGGGGGCGGCCTGGTGGGCGAGGCCGCACACGGTGCGAATCCGGACTGGACCAACACAATTCACCGCAGCTGTGGCGGCCGCCCTGGAAGCCACCTCAGGTGCTGCTGTATGGGCCGCAACCACCCCAAGATCTCCCGGAACTCCCGCACAACCCTCCTGCCACTTCATCAGTCTCCTGTTCGGCAACCTCTTTGACAGCCAGAGAATCCGGTCCGGGGCCCGTGTCTGCCGAGGACGCCGGCCCTCCCCGCCCCCGCCACGGAGTCCCTCACCTTGCGCAAGCGCACGCTCCCCCTGACCGTCCTGACCACCGCCCTCCTGGCAGCCGTTCCGGCCCTCCCCACGCCCACCGCCACCGCCGCCCCTGCCAAGCACGCCGACGACTTCAACGGCGACGGCTGGCGCGACCTCGCCATGGGTGACCGTGGCGCCACGATCGACGGCAAGAAGCGGGCGGGCGCCGTCATCGTCATCTGGGGCACGGCCAAGGGACTCGACCCGGCCCGACGCACGGTCGTCTCACAGAACAGCCCCGGCATTCCAGGCGCCGCGGAGGCGTCGGACCACTTCGGTACCACCATCACCACGGCGGATCTGAACTCGGACGGTTACGCGGACGTCCTGGCGACGGCTCCCGGCGAGAACGACGGCCGGTACAACGGCACGTTCACCGTCCTGTGGGGCTCGAAGTCAGGTCTGACCACGGGAAGTTCTTACCACAACCCGCAGTACCGCGATCGCGGCTTCGCGTACGACCTGGCCGTCGGCGACTTCGACAAGGACGACAAGCAGGACGTCGTCGCGGTCGACGGACGGAACATCTGGTATCTGCGGGGCCCGTTCACCGAGTCCGGCAAGCGCGGCAAGGCCACCAACCTCGACCCGACCCACGGCGACCACATCGAGTCGTACACCGTGGTGTCCGGGAACGTCACCAAGGACGGAACAGCCGACTTCGCCGTACTCGGCTGGGACTGGGACGCCCACGGCCTCGGCAAGGAGGGCAACGGCGTCTGGTTCTACAAGGGCGGCCCCGACGCCCCGAAGAGAACCAAGAGGATGCCCCTGCCCGACGGTGCCAACCTCCTGACGCAAGCGAGCGCCACCATCGCCGACTTCGACCGGAACGGCTACGGCGACCTCGCGCTCGGCAGCCGCCGCTCGGGCAAGGGCGGCACGGTGTACGTCTTCCCCGGCACCTCCACCGGCCCCGGCCGCTCGCCTCGACAGATCACCCAGGCGACGCCCGGAGTGCCCGGCTCTCCGGAATCCTCCGACACCTTCGGCAGCGACGTGTCCGCCGGCGACACCGACGGCGACGGCTACCCCGATCTCGCGATCGGCGCCCCGGGCGAGGCCATCGGCGACAGCCTCTTCCGCATGGGCGCTGTCACGGTCCTGCGCGGCGGCAAGTCGGGCCTCACCGGCAAGAACGCGCGCCTGTACGACTACGCCACGGCCGGTGTCGAGGGCGAGCCCGACGAGCGCAACGACGCCTGGCTCGGGGATTCGCTCCTCCTGCGGGACTTCACCCGGGACGGCCGGGCCGAACTCATCGCCGCCGCTCCCGAAGCGGGCCGTCTGCAGATCCTCCCCGGCACCTCCTCGGGCCCCACAGGCAAGGGTTCCCTCCTCCTCGACGCCAACAACCTGAACCTCACCTCCCTCGCCAACTTCTGGGCCGAACTGCCCAACTAGCCACCCAGTACGGCCTCGGGGAACAGCGGAGCAGCCGATATCGGCTGCTCCGCT
>NZ_LRTR01000751.1 GCF_001550375.1 Streptomyces europaeiscabiei
GGGGCCTCGGCCGCGGGGTGGGGGGGCGAGGCGGGGGAGTTGCCCGGGGTTGCCGGGTGCGGCCCGCGGCCGGGTGGAGCGGACAGGTCAGCTGTCGTAGGGCAGGCGCGCCCTGGCCTCCTTGGTGGCCAGGGCCCACCAGCTCAGCTTGTCCCACAGGACCTTGGCGGCCGCTTCGGCGTCGGCCGGCTCGATGAGGTTGCCGTCGGTGTCGAACTGGCCCCACGGCCCGTGGAAGCTGACGGCGTCGCGGACGGGGACCGCGTGCAGCTCGTTGACGATGTGGCGCAGCTGCTGGACGGCCCGCAGACCGCCGGCCAGGCCGCCGTAGCCGACGAAACCGACCGGCTTGGCGTGCCACTCGTGCTGGGTCCAGTCCAGGGCGGCCTTCAGGGAGGCCGGGAAGCTGTGGTTGTACTCCGGTGTCACCACGACGAAGCCGTCCGCCGCCGACAGCCGGGCCGAGAACGCGGCGAGCAGTTCGGCGACCTCCGGCTCCGGCTCGGCGCTCAGCGCGGTGGGCAGCGGGAAGTCCGCCAGGTCGACCAGATCGACCTCGATGTCGTCACGCTGGTCGGCGGTGCCGACGAACCAGTTCGCGATCGTGGGGCCGAAGCGGCCCTTGCGCACGCTCGACAGGATCACGGCCACGCGGATGCGGTCACTAGGCATGTCAGCCCTTTCACTACGGTCAGTCCTCTACCCACAGAAGAACAAACCCGCATGCGGGTTTCCAAGTGATATCGAAGAAACCGATGGGACACGCCTGAGCTGCCGGGTCCGCCCGAAGGGGGAGCCACCCGGCAGCTCACGGTCGGCCGGCGTCAGTCGACGCCCTGCAGTATGTGCGGTTCGGCCAGGTCGTCCTCGTACCCGGCCAGGCGGATCGGGGCGCACCTCGCCCACACCTCCAAGAAGCCCGGGTTCGCGGGCGCCGGGCAGCCCCGGGCGGTCCGCGTCGTCTCCTGGCACTGATGCGCTGTCACCGGTGTTCTCCCTTCCCTTCGCCGGCCCGTCGGGCGGGCCGGTCAGCAGGCGGCGGTCTCGGAGCGGGCCGGCACCCGGCCGTCCCCGCCCTGTGC
>NZ_LRTR01000752.1 GCF_001550375.1 Streptomyces europaeiscabiei
CTCGGCGCGTGCCGAGCCGACCGCCGCGTCGAGCAACGCGGTCCCGACGCCCTGCCGCCGCTCGGCCGGGTGCACGGCGCCGTCCAGCTCTGCCAGATGCGTCTGCCCCTCCTTGGTGAACAGCCGCAGGAAGGCGGAACCGAGGGGGACGCCGTCCGCCCCGGACGCGAGCCAGGCCAGACGGTGGCTCGACGACGTGGCGGCGGGGTCGATGAGCTGGGTGACGCGCGGGGGCAAGGGGGCTCCGGGGCTGGTCGGCGGGCGGATGGCGAGGCCCGGCGACGCTAACCGCCGGGCGCGGCGACCCGCAACGGAAATACCCGGCGCGCACGGGCGCCGACCGTCGTGCCGGGTGCACGAGACCGGCGATCGCTGTTCGGGACGTACGAGACCGCCGATCGCCGTCCGGAACCTACGCGACCGCCCGCCGTCGCCCCGCGCCCCTCAGCGTCGTGCCCGTGTGCGGTCCAGTGCCGCGATACCCAGTGCCGCCAGTGCGATCTGGATGAGCCACTCGGCCCAGTCGACGCCATCGGTGTCGGCCACGCCGACCCCCGCGGCGATCGCGGTGCCGATCAGCGCGGCGACGACGCCGACGAGGATCGTCAGCAGGATGCCGATCCGCTGACGGCCCGGCACGACGAGCCGACCGATCACGCCGATGACGACGCCGATGACGATGGCACTGATGATGCCGTCGATCTCCATCTGATCTCCGCCCCTGTTCGTCGGGTTACCCGCCACCGTGCGAGTGCCCTTCGAACGCGAGTGCAGTCCGCCTGGATGCCGCGTTCTTCACGAGCCCGTCCCCCGTCCCGTGACGGCCGGCACCTCCGTCGAGATGTCGACGACGGTGCGCCCGTCGGTCGCGATCCGGACGGTGTCCGGCGGCGCCCGCTCCTCCAGCGGACGTGCCTTGCGCGCACCGCCGGCCGGCTCCCGTTCCACCTCGGAGCCGGTCTCCCGACCTCTGAGCCGCCGTTCGGTCGTCTCGGCGGTGGCCGTGAGGAGCACCCGTGCGATCCGTAGGCACGGTCCGTCTAGTCCGCCACCTCCACGGAGGCGAGACTCGGGTGCGCCGCGCACCGCAGCGCCCTGCGGATCACCGTCGCCGGGTCCCCCTCGTGATACGGCCGTTCGGACGCCTCGATGCCGTCGAGGAACTCCTGGTAGCGCACGGCGTACGCGAGGTGCGCCAGCGGCTCGGCCAGGGCGAGCGCGCGGGCGGGATCGCTCGCCGGGGCGTGCGCCTTCCAGGCGTCGGCCCAGACGCGGACGGCCGTGGGGCGTACCGCCTCGGGGAGGAAGTCGTACAGGCGCAGACAGTCGAGCACGGGGTTGCCCCAGTGGGCGTCGGCGAAGTCCACGACGACCGGTGGCCGGCCGTCGCTGCGCCAGTTGCCCGGATGGAAGTCGGCGTGGACGAGCGTGTCGGGGAGCCCGCACTCGGCGAGCCGCTCCCAGCGGAACGTCAACTCCCGTGCTCTGTCCCGCTCTTCGTCGGTGATGTCCAACTCGACTCGTCCGTCGAGCAGTTCGCGCACCAGTGCGCCGAGGACCCCATCCCGCCGGTCCCGGAGCCCCGGCGGCCGTCGGTCGGTCAGCGCGGCCTGCGCGGAGACGAACCGGCGTACCCCGGATTCGACCGTGGCGGCGTCCGCCTCCCAGCAGTCCCGGCCGGGGATGTGCTCCAGCAGCACGCGGCGCTCGCCGGCGGCGAGAACCGTCGGTACGAGGTCCGTGTCCCACCGGCCGAACGCGGCGATGACCGCGGCCTCGTCGGAGGCGAAGCGCGGTGTCGCCTTGAGCCAGACCGGCCCCTGCCCGGTGGGCAGCCGGAAGAGTCCTGCCAGGTTCCATGTCCGCCGCTGCTCGACCGGTCCCGTCACCGGCCGTCCCAGTGCGGTCAGCGTCCGTGAGGCCCAGTCCAGCAGTTCCCGCAGCCCGTCGGCCCGCGCCCACGGTGATCGCAGAGCGTCGTCGGTGTGCAACAGCCCCCGGTCCACGGGACGTCGGTCCAGGACCCCGCCCCGGGGCCGCTCCAACGCCTCCACGTGGTACGTCACATGCCCGTCGCGCCCGCTCTCGCCCCCGTCCGTCTCCAGCAGACGCAGTACGAACACGGGTACCCCGAGTGCGTGCTCCAACCGCGCCACGACAGGCTCGACCTCGGCCCACCACGGAACGTCGACGGGGAGCGGACCGGCGACCCCGAGGAAGTCCGCACCCGATGTCACCCATGCGCTGAAGGTTCGACTCACGGCGACAGTCTGAAGGCCGTGCTGGGAGGGCGGCCAACGAATATCGTCCGTGGTCGGCGGGGTGTCGCTTGCGGTCCCCCGGGGCCCGCCGTTGCCGGTGCTTGACATGCCGGCTGGTATGCAGGTGATTGCTTGCATGACGTTGAGTGTGCGATCGGAGAGCGACCCGGGGCAGACGCTGGGCGAGCTGTGCGAGCGGATCGACATGGCCCGGCAATCCGTGACGCAGCACCTGGCCGTCCTGGAGGCCGCCGACCTGGTCGGCACGGTGCGGCGTGGGCGGGAAAAGCTGCACCACCTCAATCCGGTCCCGCTCCACGAGACGCAGGAGCGGTGGACCGGCAAGTTCGAGCGCCCGCGCCTGAGGGCGCTGGGTGCCGTGAAGCGACGAGCCGAGGAAGCCATGACCGACAAGCCCACCTTCGTGTACGTCACCTATGTCGCGAGCACGCCCGAGAAGGTCTGGGAGGCGCTCACCAGCGCCGATCTGACCGCCGACTACTGGGGGCACCGGAACGGGTCGGACTGGCGGCAGGGTTCGCGCCGGGCGCGTGTCCGCACCGACGGCTCCGGCGTCGAGGACGTCGTCGGCACGGTCGCGGTGAGTGAGCCCCCGACCCGCCTGGTCACTACCTGGACCTCACCCGAGAACGAGGGCGAGGAGGACACGTGCTCGCGCGTCACCTTCGCCATCGAGCCGCACGGCGACATCGTGCGCCTCACGGTGACCCATGACCCATGAGGACCTGGCGGACGAGGGCGCGCTCGCCGAGGTGTCCTTCGGCTGGCCCGCGGTGCTGTCCAACCTCAAGTCGCTGCTGGAGACCGGCAGGGTGCTGCCGCGGCGGCCCTGGGAGGTGCCGCGCCCCCGGTGATGCGACCGTGCCGAGGCCCGCTCCGGTGGGTGCGGCCCGGTCCGGCGGGTCGGGGCGAACGGCGACGGCCGACCCGCCGGAGCGGATCGGCCGCCGTTACCCCTCGCGGGCGTCCTTTTTACACCTGTGGCGTGCGGCCCGCACGCGTGTTGCCCTTGGCCGAGGCGCCGGCGCACATCAGCCCCAGCAGCAGCGCCAGGCAGCCGATGATGATGTTGTTGACCACGACACCGGCGTCCGGGCTGTCGCCGACGATCCAGGCCGAGACGATCATCCAGACACCCAGTGCGCACATGGCCCAGCTCAGGCCGTACATCCTCTCCGGCGCGGCGGTGAAGCCGAGGGCCAGCAGACCGATGGCGATGCCCACGATGAGGTTGTGGGACGCCAGCGCGGGCTGGCTCGTCGTGTAGTGGAGTATCCACGGGGACACGGCGCAGTACAGACCGAGCAGGAACACCGGTCCGTCCACGAGCGCCACATCGCGATCACCGAGCATGCGGGCGTACCGGGCCTGCATTTCGGGTGCATCGGGGTGACTGGTGATGTCACTCCGGTGTGAGACGTTGGCCATGACTCGACTCCTTTGAACTCTGCAGGCCCGACCGCGTCTGGTGGGGTATGCGGTAAGCGCCGCGTACGTTCATTCTGCGCTTATTTTCCCTTTATGTGTAGTGGTCGGGAGTGTGGGGAGGGTGGGGGTGGAACTCGTGGTCCAGGCGGCTGCGCAACCGTCGCAGCGCCCGCCGGGTGTGGCTCTTGACCGTGCCGAGCGGCATGCCGGTGCGTTCCGCGATCTGGGTCTGGCTGAGGTCCTCGTAGAAGGCCAGGTGAAGTACCTGCCGCTGGGGTGCGGGAAGCCGGGCGAGTTCGGCGCGGATCAGTACGCGGTCGAGAGCGGCCTCGGGGTGCGCGCGGTCGGGCCGGTCGACGAGCGTGAGCGCGGTGCCCGCCGAGGTCACCAGGTCCGCACGGCGGGTCCGCGCGGACAGGGCGTCGGCGATCCGGCGCCGGGTGATCCCGACGATCCAGGCCCCCATCGCGCCGCGCTCGGACCGGTAGCCGTGCCGGCCGCGCCACACGCCCAGGAACACCTGCTGGGTGACGTCCTCGGCCTCGCCCGTGTCGCCGAGACTGCGCCGGGCGAGCGAGTGCACCAGCGCCGACCAGCGGTGGTGGGCGGCGGCCAGGCAGTCGTCGTCGCCCGCCACCAGACCCCGCGCCAGTTCCTCGTCGGTGGGTACGACGCGCGGACACACGGGATTCATGAGGGCGGCTCCTCACGTGGGGCGGTGCGGATGCCGCCATCGTGCGAGCCCGCGAGTCCGGGCTTCAACCTGCATCGCTTGTGCATCGTATAGTCGCCCTCATGGGTGCGTACGTGGAGGAGAACGCCGCCGATCCCGGGCTCACCAGCGGTGCCCTGGCCCGTCGGCTGGGTGTGTCGCCCACGACCCTGCGTTCCTGGGACCGCCGCTACGGCATCGGGCCCGCGGTCCGCACCGACGGCCGGCACCGGCGCTGGACCCCGCAGGACGTGGCGGTGGTCGAGGCGATGTGCCGGCTGACGTCCGCCGGGCTGGCCCCTGCGGAGGCGGCACGCGCGGCGCGGGAAGGCGTCGCGACCCCGAGAACGAGGGAAGCGCAGGAGGGCGCCGGGGGAGCGCGAGTGCCGGACGGGGATCGGCCGCGGTGGC
>NZ_LRTR01000753.1 GCF_001550375.1 Streptomyces europaeiscabiei
GTGCGACTCCGCCAGGGCCGCGCCCAGCGCGCCGCCTGCGTCCCCGGCGGCCGGCTGCACCCACAGCTCGTCGCAGACGTCCTCGTCCACGAGCCGTCCGTTGGCCACGCAGTTCAGCGCGACACCGCCGGCCAGGCACAGCCGCCGCTCGCCCGTGCGCTTCAGCACCGTGCGGGCCAGCCGCAGTACCACCTCCTCGGTCACGGCCTGGACCGAGGCGGCGAGATCGAACTCCCGCTCCGTTAGGGCTCCTTCGGGGGTGCGTCGCGGCCCGCCGAACAGCTCCTCGAAGGACCGGCCGGTCATGGTCTGGCCGTACTGGAAGGTGAAATGGCGCAGGTCGAGGCGGAACGAGCCGTCCGCCTTGACGTCGATCAGCCGATCCCGGATGAGGGGCGCCCAGCGCGGCGTGCCGTACGGGGCGAGGCCCATCAGCTTGTACTCGCCCGAGTCGACCTTGAAGCCGCAGAAGTGGGTGAACGCCGAGTACAGCATGCCCAGCGAGTGCGGGAAGCGCAGTTCGGCGAGCGGGACCAGCTCGGTGCCCCGGCCGTGCCACAGAGTCGTCGTCGCCCACTCGCCGACGCCGTCGACGCACAACACCGCCGCCGACGGGTACGGGCTGGGCAGGAACGCCGATGCGGCGTGCGAGGCGTGGTGCCGATGCGCCACCACCGGCGGCAGTGGCCGCCCGCCGGACAGCACGCGCAGCCGCGCGCGCACGTCGTCCAGGGCGTGCCGCTTCCAGCCGGCCCACTGCGGGAAGGCCCGGCGGAAGACGGGGAAGCCGTGCGGCGCCGTCGCCAGCCACGTGGACATCACCCGGCGGAACTTCAGCGCCGGGTCCTCGTAGAACGCCACGGCCGCCAGCTCGTCCAGGCGCAGACCCGCCTCCAGCAGGCAGTAGGCGACGGCCTGGGCCGGGAAGTCGGCATCGTGGCGCCGCCTGCTGAACCGCTCCTCCTGGGCGGCGGCCACCGGAACACCCCCGGACACCAGGGCCGCCGCACTGTCGTGGTAGTAGGCGGAGATTCCCAGTACCGGACCGTCCCGGCCCGCGCCGCCGGTCCGCCCTCCGCCGGTCCGCTTCCCCATGTCAGAACAACGGGTAGACGGACGCATCGTCCTCCGGCTGCGGGCGCAATCGGGACGGTGGCGGGGGCGGGGCCGGTTCGGCAGTCCGGTCCGCCGCAGGCGCGGCCGGGGACTCGACCGCGTTCGGAGCGTCGGCGGGCCGCCCGATGCGGCTCCGGGCGCGCAGCCAGGACGAGAGGCGGCGGGCCGCCGGGGCCTTAACCCTCCCGCGCTCCTCGCCGGGCCCCCTCACGCCAGGTCCAGACGGTCCGCCAACTGCCGGGCCACCAGGTCGTAGCCCAGGTCCGTGCAGTGCACCCGGTCGATGAAGAGCCAGTCCTCCGGCGCTGCGGCCTCGCCCAGCGCCACGTTCATGTCCAGGAACGGCACGTCCAGCGCGGCGCATCCGACGGCGAGCCGCTGCGCATAGGAGCGGCCGACCGCCATCGTGGAGATGTCGTTGTGGAACCGGCGGAAGTTGGACACCTCGTCCAGTTCCTCGAAGAGGAGCGTCTCGCGCGCCAGCGGCTCCTCGCGCACCCACGGTGCGAGCGGCTGCAGGACGAACGTCAGACCCGCCCCGAGCCCGTCCGCGAGCAGCTTCCAGCCGCGCAGGTGGCGCAGGGTCAGGTCCGCAGCGTGCGCGACCCGCCGGTCCGGCGGGGGCACCACGTCCGGGGCGGGACCGCAGTCGAAGAACGCGCCGTGGCGGCCCTGCTTCTCCTCGGGCAACCGGCTGAGCACCATGTTGTTCACCCCCGACAGCAGCACGATGTCCTCGACGGGCGGCAGTTCGTGCTGGAACAGGGTGAACAGCAGCAGTTCCTGCGCCGAGTTGTGGCTCTGGCCGGCGAAGTTCAGCCACGGCAGCCGGGGCGCGTGCGCGTTCCACAGACGCGCGCCGATGGTGGCGGCGTCCCCGGTGGCCCCCACGCCGAACACTGCGGAACTGCCCGCCAGCACCCGCGCGGCCCCCTCGGGCCGGTCGTCGCCGACCGTGGCCCGCTGCCCGCCGGGGCCGGGCGTGATCCGGAAACCGTGCCGGTCGGTGGCATAGACGGGCGTCTTCTCACCGCCGTACTGGAAGTACCCCAGATAAGGCTGGTCCTCCAGGACGAAGGTGTAGTGCTCCATGTGCGGCGTGTACTCGGCGCGGGGTGACGTCATCGCTGCGGTGCTCCCGTCGGTGTGCGCGGTGGAGGGCGGGCTGCTGTCAGGGCGCCGGGGCGGGAGGCGGCGGCGCGGGCAGGGAGCCGGGCCGGTCCTCGCGGATCAGGTCGGTGTTGACGGCCATGGCCGCCAGTCCGCCGCTGGACGCGGCCATCGCCGCCTGGTGCATGTTGCGCCCCAGGTCGCCGGCCACGTACAGGCGGGGGACGCTGGTACGGCCCCGGTCGTCGGTCTGCACCGACTCCAGGTCCGGGGCGTCGACCCAGGGGCGCAAGGGATCCACCCGGGGCTCCATGTCGAGGTGGAGGAACAGCGCACCGTAGCTCGCGCCGCCTCCGTCCTCGAACTCGACCCGCACGCCCTTCGGGTGCGGCTTCAGCCCCGCCACCTTGTCCGCGCGGACCGGTACCCCGGCCGCGGTGAGCCGGTCCCGCTCGTCCACGGGCAGCTCCCGCCGGTCGGAGAGGTAGGTGATGTCGTCGGACCACGCCGTGAGGATCGACGCCAGGCATTCGCTGGGCACCGCACCGCCGTACACGGCGATGGTCCGCTCGCGGACCTCCCAGCCGTGGCAGTACGGGCACTCGAACACGGTCTTCCCCCACAGGTCCGCGATCCCGGGCACCGGTGGCAGGAGGGAGCGCACGCCCGCCGCGTACAGCAGGGTGCGGGCGCGGAAGGTGCCCGACTCCTTGGTGGCGACCACCACGTGGTCGCCCTCGCCGGCCGCGGACACCACCTCGTCGTCGCGGAACGACACGTCGTACTCGGAGAGCTGCGCGCGGGAGCGGGCCCGGAAGTCGGCGATGGTCGCGCCGTCGTTGGTGAGCACGTTGTGCATGACCCCGGCCGCCATGTTGCGCGCGTCGCCGGAGTCGATCAGCAGCACTCGGCGGCGCGAACGGCCCAGGTACAGAGCCCCGTTCAGGCCGGCCGGGCCGCCCCCGACGATCACCGTGTCGTAGAGCTGCGTGTCCAATGGTCACCCCTTGTCGAAAAGGTCTGTGTGCGGATCGGGACGCGGATGCGTGTCCCCGGGCGCGGCCGGGGAGTCGCGCAGGAGGGCGAGCAGCAGCAGGGCGCCGGCGGCCAGGACGGTGCCGCAGACGACGAACACCGCCGGAACGGACAGGACTTCGGCGAGCAGCCCGCCGAGGAGCGCGCCGAGCGGCATGGTGCCCCAGGCGCACAGCCGGGACACGCTCATCACCCGGCCCTGGAGGTTCTCGGGCGTCAGCCGCTGGCGCAGCGACATCACCGGGATGTTCCAGCCCATCATGAAGACGCCGTTCGCGGCCAGCGCCAGCCCGGCGAGCACGGGGCCGGGCGCCGTTCCCAGCAGGACGTACGCGGCCCCGGACGCCACCAGGGACCAGAAGGCCAGCCGTACGGTGGGCAGCCGGTCGGCGGCCCGGGGCGCCAGCCAGCTGCCCCCGACGGCGCCCAGCGACCCGGCGGCCAGCAGTAGTCCGTACCCGGTGCCGCTCAGCCCCAGAGTGCGGTCGCTGAGCAGGACCAGCATCGAGAAGGTCGCCGAGAAGACCAATCCGTACAGGGTGCTCGCGGCCAGCGTGAGCCGCAGGGTGCGATGGCGCAGGACGAAGCCGACGCCCTCCCGGATGTCCTTGAGCACACTGCCGCGCCCTCCTCCGCGCACCCCTGCGGAGCGCGCCCCGCCCGGCTCCGGTGCGGGCCCGTTCCGGGCGAGCGGGGCGAGGCCCAGCAGGAGCAGCGCGGCCAGCGCGTACAG
>NZ_LRTR01000754.1 GCF_001550375.1 Streptomyces europaeiscabiei
GCGACACGCTCCCCACCGACGACCCTTCCCAGGCTGATCACCAGAAGATCATCCCACCGGTCAGCCAACGTGACAGTGCCCCTCGCCAACTCCGCGCAGGCAGACGTGAAGACGGGCGACACCGAAGTCCGCGGTGTCTCACCGTCAACCGTGCACGAGCTCGCCAGTACTCTGATTGCCCCATATCCGGCATTGTCATATGGTGGAAATGACCGATCTGTCATGCCTCGCAAAGCCGCTCGCACCCCACTGAGTCGCGGCCAAGAGGATCCTGATCTCCATGTGTATACGTGCTGCCAATCAGGGGATGCTCGCAGCGTGATTTTGTCCCTTACCGCAGGCGCGGTTATCACACTCCAGCAGTGTCTCCTCCCCGGCTGAGAATTCCGGCCGACAACCGGTCCTCGATCCGGCACCGTAATGCGCCATGTGGACACGGCTTCTGATCACCAAGTGAGAGGTGAGAGGGGCGTCGGGAATGAAAATGAGCCTGACCGAGCTGCGCACCCTCGCCACGCAGGCAGGGTTCACCGGCAGCGACATCGCCATCGCGGCGGCCGTCGCCAAGGCAGAGTCCAAAGGTGACCCAGTCGTCATCGGAGACCAGCATCTGGTCGACCACAAGTGGGGGCCGTCCATCGGTCTCTTCCAGATCCGCTCGCTCAAGCACCCAGGGCAGTTCTCCCCGCCGGACACGCTCAGGGTTGCGGCAAAGCTCAAGGATCCGCTCTACAACGCCAAGACGGCAAAGGCCATCAAACACGCGCACAACTGGAACCAATGGTCCACGTTCACGAGCGGGGCCTACAAGCAGTACATGGATGGCGGCCCCGCCAGTCCCGCCAACTCCGAGCCGTTCCCTGGTACGTCGTTCTTCCATACCGGAAGGAAGTCGCCGATCGTCGCCGCGATGCACGATCGGCTCGTCGCCGAAGGCTGCAACCGGTACCAGTCGAGTGCCCATGGCGACGTATGGGGTCCGGGTGATGTGAAATCCTACGCCGCCTGGCAGCAGAAGCTCGACTTCGCAGGTGACGATGCCAACGGCATCCCCGGCAAGACCAGTTGGGACAAACTGAAGGTCCCCAACGTCTAAGACTTGAACATGACGCGCAACGCATTGCTGATTCAACCAGCAGTTCTACGTCTTGAGTCCGCTCGTCGAGCTTGGAGCCGGCGACGCAGAGTCGGGGTAAGTGAAAGGACGGCGTCGTGTCCGAGAAGAACTTCGACCACGAGGATGTGAAGGCGGCCCTCGAGAAGACCGGCACCGCCGACGGGCCAGGCACCGACAACCTCGATGCCCTTCCGGAGAGCGACTTCGTCGCCTTCGCCGAGGACGGCGTCGAGAAGGACGCGGAGGCCCCCCGAATGACCGCCACCATCGCTTACGACCGTACCGTCTCGAACTTCATCGACAAACTCAGCGCGACGGGCCACGTCACCCACAAGTCCTACAAGAAGACGTCGGTCACGCTGCACCACAACGCCGGCCGGCATTCGCACCAGGGTGTGCTCGACCTCTGGAAGACGCGTCCGACTTCGGCCCACTTCGACGTGGACGCCGTCGGTGCCGTCGCTCAGTACGTCAAGGTGAACGAGTACGCCTGGGCCGTCGGCAACACGGTCGGCAACCAGCGCACCATCAGCATCGAAATGGCGAACGCAACGCTCGCGCCCGCCTGGACGGTCGCCGAGACCACCTGGAAGAACGCCGCACGTCTCGCCGGCTGGCTCTTCGTCAAGGTGATCGGCGAACGTCCCAGCAAGAACAACCTCTTCTATCACCACCACTGGTCCGCGACCGAATGCGCCGGCCCGCACATGGACAACCTGTACGACAAGGTCCTCGCGGCGGCTCAGGACGCGTACGACCATTTCAAGGATGCGCACCCCGTCCCCGGCTCGGATACCGAGCCGTTCCCTGGTGCGTCGTTCTTCCATACCGGAAGGAAGTCGCCGATCGTCGCCGCGATGCACGATCGGCTCGTCGCCGAAGGCTGCAACCGGTACCAGTCGAGTGCCCATGGCGACGTATGGGGTCCGGGTGATGTGAAGTCCTACGCCGCCTGGCAGCAGAAGCTCGACTTCGCAGGCGATGATGCCAACGGCATCCCCGGCAAGATCAGTTGGGACAAGCTACAGGTCCCCAACGTCTGACCGTCCTCGCTGATGGCCTTGTCGAGCAGCAGTGACCGGTCGACGAACACCAGCCCATGCTTCGCGCCGACGCCCGCGGCCGGCCCAAGGTCTCAAGGCCTGTGATCCAGTGCGGCCTGCCGGATCGCCTGCTCCTCACTCTTCACCGGCGGTCACGCTTCGTCACTAAGAGCGACCGAGGATAGGCCCGAGGGTTGCGGAAGCTCAGGGATCTCATGGCGATGGAAATGCTCTACTGGTCCTCGCCTGTCATGTCGGAGGATCCGCTCTGCGCCATCCGGTGCTGGCGCACCCCGTCGATGACGAGTGTCAGCAGGCGGTCGGTTTCGGCTGCGCCGTCACTGTCGTGTTCGGTAGCCAGCGCGATGGCTCCGACGAGTTTGAGCAGCTGGGTGATGGTGACCTCGGGGCGTACGGCGTGTGCGTGGTGAGCGCGCGCGAGTAGTTCGCCGCCGGCGTTCACGATGAGCGTGTGGCAGGTGTCCCCCAGCGTCGGACCGCCGTCGCCGACACCAGGCATCAGAGCTGCCCCCAGGCCCTTGTTGGTTACGGCGTGTGCCCCGACGGCGTGAAGCCAGGTGACGAGCGCGGCTTCAGGGTCAGGCTCGGCCGCGAGGTCGCGTGCCTTGGCGCAGAGGGTCTCCACCCGGTCTTTGAAGACGGCCTCCAGCAGCGCCTGTCGGGATGGGAAGTGCCGGTGCAGTGTGGCTGAGCCGACCCTGGCGTGCCGCGCGATCTCCTCCAGGGAGGCTTCAACGCCGTGCTGAGCGATGGCGGCCCCGGCGGCGGCCAGGATCCGCTCATAGTTGCGCCGCGCGTCGGCACGCATGGGACGCCTGGGCGGGGACGGCACGGTGGCGTCTTGGGACACGGAGGCTCCTGACGGCTTGCTAACCGGGGTGGTCCTCCATATTGTATCGAGCGTTAACCGGAGGGCCACTCCACTTATGGGCTCACCCTCCCCGGTGCGTGCGAGATCTAGGAGAGACAGTGGAGCCGACGGACAAGACCATCGTGGTAACAGGCGCGACCGGCCTGCAAGGCCGGGCGGTGACCAGGCATCTGCTCGATGGTGGCTGGCATGTGCGCGCCCTCACGCGCAATCCGGACGGGGTACCGGCCAAGGCCCTGGCGAGCACCGGCGCGCAGATCGTACGCGCGGAGATGGAGGACATATCCTCCCTTATCAACGCTACCGAAGGCGCCTACGGCCTGTTCAGCGTCCAGCCCATGGTGGGCTCCCCCGGCACGGCGCCCGACTTCTGCGCCGAGGACGAGGTCCGCTGGGGAATGAACATCGCCGAGGCCGCCCAAACCGCCGGGATCAGGCACCTCGTCTTCAGCTCGGTCGCCGGCGCCGACCGCCACAGCAGTGAGGCGTTGCCGCAGAACCTGATCAGCAAGTGGCGGATTGAGCAGCACATCGCGAAGCTCGGCATGCCCGCGACGACTCTGCGGCCGGTCTCCTTCATGGAGAACTACACCGGTGAATACGCCCTGCAACGAGGCAGCCTGGTCTCGGGTATCGCACCCGCCGTCCCGCTGCAGATCATGGCCGTGGACGATGTCGGCTTCTTCACCAGGCTGGCCTTCTCCCGGCCCCAGGAGTGGATCGGGCGAGCGATGGCCCTGGCCGGCGATGAACTGACCCCAACCCAGATCGCCGCGCACATCGAGACGGCAATCGGGCGCCCGCTTCCGTACGCCCAGATCCCGATGGAAACGATCCGCGCCGTCAACGAGCAGTTCGCGTTCGCCCACGAGTGGCTCAACGAACGCGGCTACCGCGCCGACATCCCCGCTACACGGCGGATCCACCCCGCCGCGATGGACTTCCGCACCTGGCTGGAGCGAACCGGCGCAACCCAGATCACGGCGTTCCTGGACGCCCAGGATGCAGAGGGACAGGACGCGTGAGCGGTCAGAGGCCCCACCTCGGGCGCATCGGCATCTGGGCAGGCGAACTCGACAGCTGCTCGGCGCGCAGTGTCCGCAAGGCCGTGACCACGGTCGAGAACCTCGGCTTCGGCACCTTGTGGTTCCCCGAGACAGCAGGACGGGAAGCGATGGCACAGGCCGGGATCCTGCTGTCACAGACCCGAAAGATCGTGGTGGCAGCCGGCAGCACGGACATCTACGCGCGCGACCCGGTGACAACCGCCGCCGCACAGCGCACCCTTGAGGAGGCATTCCCCGGACGCTTCCTGCTCGGCCTGTGGGACAGCCACCCCAGCCTCGCCGAAGATATCCGCGGCCACCGCTTTGGCTCCCCGCTGCCCACCATGCGCGCCTACCTCGACGCGCTGGACACCGCCCCGTTCGGGCCGCCAGCCACAGCAGCCTCACCACACCGTGTACTCACGGCCCTGGACCCCGGCATGCTCGCACTCGCCGCCGAACGATCCTGGGGCGCAAACCCGTTGGGCATGTCGGTCGAACACACCCGCAACGCCAGAGCCGTGCTCGGACCCACCGGGCTCCTGGCCGTCACCCAGCTGTGCGTGCTAGGCCCGGACCGCTCGCACACCGCCGCGCTGGCTCGCACCACGGCAGCAGCTGCCCTGCCCAACCGCCGCACCCTGCTCCCAGACCTGGGGTATGAGGACGTGGACTCGCTCGACGACCGACTCGTCGACGCACTCGTGGCCCACGGCACCGCCGAGGACATCGCCCGCCGCGTCCATGAGCACCTTGACGCCGGGGCCGACCACGTCAGCCTCCACCTCCTCACCACCACACCCCACACCCCGCCCACACGGCGGTGGAAGCAACTCGCAGCACACCTGCTGCCCTGACCCGGCCCGGGAACGTGGCGATCAGGCGCGGCTCTGCTGTTCTCGCCGCTCTGTTCGCCGAGCAAGCTGAGGAGATGCCTTGCCCTCCGTGCCGTCATCTCACTATGAGCCTCTCTGGGAGCAGTTCTCGGCTCTCCTGCCCGAGCGACCCGAGTTCGACCCCACGCATCCGCTGGGCTGCCACCGTCGGCGCGTTCCAGACAGGACGGTGTTCGGACTGGTTGTCGACGCACTGGTACACGGCTCCGGATACGAGCGAGTCGCCACTGCCGACTGCTCGGACTGGACCATCCGCAACAGGCTCAGAGAGTGGAGCAACCTGGGACTGGCACACGAACTGCACCGCATCGCGCTGACCGCGTACGACAAAATGATCGGCCTGGAGCTGTCCGAGCTGTCCGTCGACGGCTGTCACACCAAGGCCCCATGCAAGGGAGACAAGGCAGGGCCGTCGCCAGTCGACCGGGCCAAGCAAGGGCTCAAGCGTTCCACCCTGGTCGACGGCGACGGGATACCGCTCGGTCTGGCCTCAGCCGGCGCCAATCGGCACGACTCGGTCCTGCTTGAACCGACCATCAACGCGGCCAAGCACCAGGTCGGGAACCTGCCCACCCATGCCACCGTGCATCTCGATTCCGCCTACGACGGCAAGCCCAGCCGCCGGATCCTCGATGACCACGACCTCATCGGCGAGATCGCCCGCAAGGGCGTGCCCGCTCCGATCCAAGTCGGCATGCGCTGGGTGGTTGAACGCACCCAATCCTGGATGAACGGCTACGGCAAGATCCGCCGCTGCTTCGAACGCGACGGCCGAGTAATCGACTTCTACCTGTACCTCGCCGCCGCGTTCGTCACCGTGCGCGCCTTAATTCGACGTGCAAGAAAGCTCTACCGGTGGCCCACCACTTCATTCCGGAGGCCCTACAGTAAGGGGCGCACCGTCATCGACGGACTGCTTGGAAGACAAGGGGGATCGGCCTGCCGGTCGAAACTCCCCAGGGTCTCCCCTGGTCTCCCCAGGGTCTCCCCTGGTCTCCCCAGGGCTGATCGTGGGCGATTTCGAGGCCGTGCGCCGGGCATGCGAGCTGCCGTTGCCATGACCTGTGCTCGACTTCGCCGGTCTGCGGTCACCGGTCGCGCGGTGGGCAGATCCCCCGTGGCGGGTGAGGCGCCGAAGGGGCTTCTGAGCTGCGATGGAGGTGGCGACCGGTCGGTGACGGTCGCTGTCCGGGTGACGCCCAGCGGTGTCCCGGTCCGACTCGGCGAGGAGAACACCGTGAAGCACTGGCGGGCTCTGATCGTCCTGGGGACGGCCCAGTGCCCGATGGTTCTGGACACGGCCCTCGTGAACGTCTCCATCAGCCAACTCGTCGAGGACGTCGAAGCCATCCTCGCCGCCGGCGGCATCACCCTCGCCGCGTTCCTGGTCACCCCGCGGTTGGCGAGCGGGCGGACGGACCGTGCGCGACCGTCCGGGACGGGCCACAGCCAATAGGACTGGAGAAGGCAACAGCGACGGTAACGGCAACCGGGACTGCGTTCGACCGGAACCGAGCCGGCGCACCGGAAGCGCGGCTCGACGCGCTGCCCCCCCCGGGAGGAGGCCGAGACGATGTCCGCGACCGGGCCCGCAGGGTCCCGTACCGAGCGCGGCGCCGAGCACCGGGCCCGTGCCGACTACACCGGCGGTGTCTACGGATCCATGCTCGCCTCCTCCGTCATCATCGGCGTCGGCACTCTGGGGTCCTACCCCCGCCTGGAACTCGTCCTCCTGCTGCTGCTCACCGCCCTGGTGTTCTGGATCGCGCATGTGCACGCCCAGTTGTTCGGGGCGCGCCTTGCGCAGCGGGGCCTGGACCGCCGGATCGTGCTGGAGGTGTGCCGCGACGAGTGGCCGATCGTCAACGCCGCCCTCCCACCAGCCGCCGCCGTGGCCGTCAGCTCCGTCCTCGGCCTCGATGTGTCAGGAGCCCTGTGGCTGGCGCTCTCGGTGGCCGTGGCGGGACAGGTGGGCTGGTCGGCTGCCGCTGCCCGCCGGGCCGACGCCTCGTGGGGACTGGTCGCCGTCACGGCCTCGGTGAACCTGCTGCTCGGTCTCCTGATCATCGCGTTCAAGCTCTATCTGACCCACTGACTCACCTTCCGGGGGTGAGGCCCGGCAGGGCCTCCGGGACGGACGATCGCAGTGAAGCAATCGCAGGAGCACATCGCAGAGAACACATCACAGGAGCACATCACAGGAGCACATCGCAGAGAAGGGGCGCAGCCCGCCCGCACCAGGCCATGGGGGAACATCGCTCATGCGCTACGAGATCCGCGTCGACGGACAGCTGTCGAAGGCGCTGACCAGCGCCTTCCCCGAGCTGGACCATGTCGAGATGTCCGGCCACACCGTCCTGTTCGGACACGTCGTCGACGAGGCGCACCTGTATGGGCTGCTCGCCCGCTGCCAGTCCCTGGGCCTAAGGGTCCTGGAGATGCGCCAGCTGCCGGAGTGAGCCACCGAACCACCGAACCACCGAACCACCGAACCACTGCTCACTGAGTCACTGGGCGTGACTCAGTGAGCCGGAGAAAGCGCCGTGTCAGAGGCTCTCCGTGCGAACCCTGCCCGTGTGCGAGGCGACGCCCAGCGCGTCGAAGTCCCGCTCGTTCCGGTCGGCGTAGGACTGCGCGAACTCGGTGAGGGCGCGGTCGAAGCGGTCGCTGCCGCCCAGGTGGGCGGCGATGGCGACGGGGTCGCCGGAGCGGGCGTGGGCCCGCGCCAGTCCGGCCCCGCACGGCCGTGCGAAGAGCCCCAGCAGACCGGGATCCATGGTCTCCTGCCGCGCGACGCCCTTCCAGTCGCGCAACTGCCGTACGTAGAAGTCCCGTGCGCGCCCGTCGAGGCCGACGACGCGGGTCCGGCCCAGGAAGATGTCACTGGTCGTCTGGATCAGTCGCTGCCCCGACACCACACGGCGGCCCTGGTTGTCGTAGTGGTCGCCGCCGAGCTGGATGGAGAGGACGGATTGCTGCGCATCCTTGGCCTGGAGCAGCAGCGGGTCGGTGTCGTCGCGGACGAGCAGGAGCACGATCCGGCAGCGCGTTCCGACGCTGCCGACCGCCCACCACCTTCCGCGCCATGTCGACGACGTGGTAGCGGCGCAGCAGATGCCGGCGCTCGGCCGTGACCCGGGTGAGTTTCTCGAAGGTCTGGAGATGGGTGCGCGTCCGGGCCTTGGCCGTCGCCTCCGCGGTACGGCGTCTGCTCTCCTTGTGCCGAGGTCCGACGCCATGATCGCCGCCGCGCCCCGGCAGAAGCGGAACGGGGATTCGAGCATGCGGCCGTAGCGGATCGGGACCAATTCCTGCAGCCGGGTGGCCGACTGGCGCTCTATCACCTCGATCGGGTCGGTCCGTCCGGCGTCCGCGTCGGCCTCGAACCAGCCGTGGCAGGACCGCGAGGCGCGCGTGCGCGCGTCGCGGACGTACGCAGCCCGTTCGGGCACGGACAGCGATGCCGTGAATGCGCTCGACCGCGTCATGACACACCTCGTGAACCGCCGGCCAGGCATGTCTCCCACCTCACCGTGTCCGCTGCCGCGGGGATCACCCGCCGGGGGTGATCCGGCGGGTGGCGGGCGGCGGGACGCTGGCCCCGTCAGGTCACCGCACACCGTCGCGCGCCGACGGTGCGGAAGCGGCCCGCTCGGCCGCGAGGAGGAGCCATGACCGAGTCCCGTGGCCCGGAACCGCGTACCGGGCCGGACGAGCGGCCCGGCGGGGCCGCCGACAGGCCCGGCGGAACGGGCGGCATGTCCCGTGGGGCGGTACCCGGAGCGATGGGAGACCCGGCGGAGACGCTGGCGCGGGTCGGCCGGTCCTGGAAATGGATCCTCGGCGCGGCGCTGGCCATGCTGGTGCCGGGCATCGTCGTCCTGGTCTGGCCGGACGAGACCCTGCACGTCCTCGCGGTCCTCATCGGCCTGTACCTGCTCGCGATCGGAGCCTTCCGGTTCGTCGACGTCTTCGCCCGGGAGGAACCGGGAGAGAGGCTTTCCGGGCTGCTCCTCGCGCTGCTGTACGTCCTGGCCGGTGTGCTCTGCCTGCGGAACCCGCTGCAGACGATCGCCGCGCTCTCGTTGATCGTCGGGATCGTCTGGCTGGCGACCGGCATCCTCACCCTGCACACCGCCCTCGCCGCGAAGGACCTGCCCCACCGCGGGTTCGTCCTCGTCGCCGCGGTGCTCGGCATCGTCGCGGGGATCGTCGTGCTGGCCCTGCCGACCGAGTCGGCCACGGCGCTGACCCGGCTGCTCGGCCTGTGGCTCGTCCTGCTCGGCCTGGCCGAGGTGGCGGTCGCCCTCGCCTGGCGGGCCGCCCTCCGCCGGGCGGGCCCCACGGGTCCGCGGGACACGACCGCCGGCACCGCCTGACCCCCAGCCCCGAGCGAGGAGGAGCCATGGTCCCGGGCAAGGAATCCGTACCACCCCACTCCGGACCGGGCGGCGAAAGCGGCTCGGACGACATAAACGGCTCGGGCGGTGGAGCGGGTCACCCGCTGAGCGCCGCGGAGCGCGCCGAATACGAGCGGTTGCGCCGGCACGCGGGCGTACGACACCGCCGGCTGCGCAAGGCGGGTGCAGGTGTCCTGCTGGTGGTGACCCTGCTCCTCGCGCCCCTCGCCGTCGTCGCGGCCTGGGTGCAGGAGACGGTCGCCGACACCGACCGGTACGTCGAGACGGTCGCCCCGCTGGCCTCCGAACCTGCCGTCCAGCAGGTCGTGATCGACCGGCTGACCAACGAGGTGGTCAAGAACGTGGACGTCAAGGCGGTGACGGACGCCCTCACCAAGGTGCTCGCCGAGAACGGCGCGCCACCACAGGTCGTGGCGGGGGCCGGGGCCCTCGACGGTCCGCTGCGCTCCGTGGTCCACACCGTCGTGGAGCGCAACGTCACCCGGGTCATCGACAGCGAGCTCTTCCGCCAGGCATGGGAGGGGTCGAACCGGCGGGCGCACGCCGCGGTGGTGCACATGCTCACCGGTGAACAGGAGGGCGCCCTGCGTGCCACCGGCGACACGATCCAGCTCGACGTCGGCTCCGTCGTCGACCAGGTACGGCAGCGCCTCGTCGACGCGGGCTTCGACAAGGCCGCCGCCATCCCCGACAGCGACCGGACGGTCACGCTGTTCCACACCGACGAACTGGGCAAGGCACAGGACGCCATGCGGCTGCTGGACATCCTCGGCACCTGGCTGCCCGTCATCACCGTCGCACTCGCCGCCCTGGCCGTGTGGACCGCACCCGGCCACCGGGTGATGCTGCTGATCACGGCCCTCGGCCTCACCCTGATGATGGTGGTGCTGCTCGTCGCGCTGGCCGTCGTCCGACGTGTCTACCTGGACGCCGTACCCCCCGGGGCACTGCCACCCGACGCCGCCTCGGCGATCTTCGACACCTTCCTGCGCTTCCTGCGCGACAGCACCCGCACCCTTCTCGTCGTCTTCCTGGCCACGGCCCTCGCCGCCTATCTGTACGGCCCGGGGCGGGTCGCCCGCCGGGCGCGGGCCCTGGCCAGGCGTGGCACCACGGCGGCCGAGC
>NZ_LRTR01000755.1 GCF_001550375.1 Streptomyces europaeiscabiei
GCCACCACCCTCGCCAACGGCGAAGGCCACCTCCTCACCGGACGCCTCTCCCCCACCCAGCACCCCTGGCTCCACGACCACACCGTCTACAACACCCCCCTCCTCCCCGGCACCGGACTCCTCGAACTGGCCTGGACCGCAGCCACCGAAACCGGAGCCACCCGCGTCGAGGAACTCACCCTCGCCGAACCCCTCGTCCTGCCCGAACCCGGCGACAACAGCGCCCACATACGACTCCAGGTCACCGTCGGCGCGCCGGACGAATCGGGCCGGCGCGAGGTGGCCGTCTACAGCCAGCAGGAAGACGGTCAGGAAACCTGGACGTGCCACGCCACCGGTGTCCTAGGGGGCGCTTCGGACGAGGACGGCGCGGACGCCGCCGTTTCCGGGTCGATGACCGCGCTCGCGCAGTGGCCGGTGCCCGGAGCGGAGCGGGTGGAACTGGACGGTCTGTACGACCGGCTGGCGGGGCAGGGCCTCGGATACGGGCCCGCCTTCCAGGGCCTGCGGGAGCTGTGGTGCAAGGACGGCGTCGGGTACGGCCTCGTCCGCCTTCCCGAGGAGGTCGGTCCGGGCGAGTTCGGCGTGCACCCGGCGCTGCTCGACGCCGCCCTGCACACCCTCGCCGCGCTGCGCAGCACCGAAGAGGCCGTGATCCTGCCCTTCGAGTGGAGCGACGCCGAGCTGCGTTCGACCGGGCCCGGCGAACTGCGGGTCCGGGTGGAGCTGGACGAGGCGCAGACGTCGGCGCGGGTGCTCGCCGCCGATCCGGCCGGGAACGTGGTGGTGTCGGGGACGCTGGCGCTGCGCGAGGCGACGCGCGAGCAGATTCGCGGCAGCCGGTCCGCCCGGCATCTGTACCGGGTCGCGTTCACGCCGGCCCGTGCTCTGCGTGAAGTGCCGCACGAGGACCTGTGGGTGCTCGGCGGGTCGGGCGATCTCGCCCGCGCGCTGGGCGCCGAGGCCGTAGCGGACCTGGCGGCCGCACTCGCCGGGCTCGGCGAGGACGAGCCGGCGCCCGCGCGGATCGTGGTGGACACCACGGGTGCCGTGTCGGGCGGCGGTGTGCCGGACGCGGAGTCCGTTCGGGATGCCGCCGCGGCTGTCCTGGCGCAGGTTCAGGGCGTTGTCGCCGAGCCGCGACTGGCCGGGACCGAGGTGGTCTGGGCGACTCGTGGCGCCGTGGGTGAGGCCGCGTACGACCTGGCGCACGCACCGGTGTGGGGCCTGGTCCGTGTGGCCCGTGCGGAGTACCCGGAGCGTTCGGTGCGTCTGGTGGATCTGGATGCCGGGGCGTTGGACGCCGAGCTGCTGGAACGCGCGATCGCGGTCGAGGGAGAGCCCGAGATCGCCCTGCGCGACGGCCGGATCCTCGTCGCCCGCCTGACCCGCACCGACCAGCCCGACCAGCCCGAAACCCCGCGCTTCGACCCCGACGGCACGGTCCTGATCACCGGCGGCACCGGCGAACTCGGCCGGCAGCTCGCCACCCACCTCGTC
>NZ_LRTR01000756.1 GCF_001550375.1 Streptomyces europaeiscabiei
TGTCGCGAGGCCCAGCGCGAGCAGCGCGCCGCCGCCCGTCTCGGCCAGCCCGGCCGCGGTGGCGCTCGCCTTGCCGGGCGCGTACCCGACGGACTCCATGAACGCGCCGGTCCCCTCGATCCCGTGCCCGCCGAACCAGCCGAACAGCTTCTGCGCGCCGTGCGCGGCGAGTACGCCGCCCGCGCCCAGCCGGAGCAGCAGCAGTCCCAGATCACGTCGGTCGAATGAGGTCATGATCACTCCCGGGCAGCCCGTGCGTAGGTCCCCTCCCGCGTATCCACCGTCGCACCGATCACACCTGCCCGACCCGCCCTGGCCGCCGTTCGGGTGGCGCCGAATCCGTCGCGCGTCTCCGGTGGCGTACCCACGCCGACGGTGTGAGGCTGTCCGCCATGACGATCGCACCCGCCAAACTCAGCGACCCGGCCGTCCGGGCCTTCGTCGCCGCGGTGAACTCCCACGACCAGAACGCGTTCTTCGCGCTCCTCACGGACGACGCGACCATGTCGGACGACGGCTCCGACCGTGACCTCCCGGACTGGACCGACCGGGAGATCTTCTCCTCCCACGGCCACATCGAGGTCCAGCGCGAGTCCGCCGGCGGCCGTGCCCTGGTCGCCAACTACCGCAACGACACCTGGGGCGAGATGCGCACCGCGTGGCGCTTCACCGTGTCGGAGGACGGCAGGATCAGCCGCTTCGAGACGGGCCAGGCCTAGCACTTCGTCACACCTCTCCCCCCTCGCCACATCGCGTCGGCCGCAGACCCTTGCCTTCGTGTGCACTCCAACTCCTAACGTCATGGTCATGGAGACGAACTCGCACACGGACACGAACTCGCACACGGACACGCACCCGTACACCCGGCCCCTCGGCCGCAGCGGCATCCAGGTCAGCGCCCTCGGCTTCGGCTGCTGGGCGATCGGCGGCGAGTGGCAGGCCCCGGACGGGCAGCCGCTCGGCTGGGGGAAGGTGGACGACGAGGAGTCCGTACGGGCGGTGCACCGCGCCCTCGACCTCGGCGTCACCTTCTTCGACACGGCCGACGCGTACGGCACCGGGCACAGTGAGCGGGTCCTCGGCCGTGCCCTCGGCAAGCGCCGTGCGGACGTGGTCGTGGCCACCAAGTGGGGCAACGTCTTCGACGAGGCCACCCGCACCCTCACCGGCCAGGACGACACCCCCGCCCACGCCCGCCGTGCCCTCACCGCCTCCCTCGACCGCCTCGGCACCGACCACGTCGACCTGTACCAGCTGCACCTCTCCGACGCCGACCCCGAGCGCGCGGCCGAACTCCGCGACACCTGCGAGGAGTTCGTGCGCGAGGGCCTGATCCGGGCGTACGCGTGGAGCACCGACGACCCGGACCGCGCCGCCGTGTTCGCCGAGGGGCCGCACTGCGCGGCCGTGCAGCACCGGCTGAACATCCTGCAGGACGCGCCCGAACTCCTCGCGCTGTGCGAGGAGTCGAACCTCGCGAGCATCAACCGCAGCCCCCTCGCCATGGGCCTGCTCACCGGCAAGCACACCCCCGGGCGCGCCCTGGAGGCCGGTGACATCCGCAGCACCCCGCCGGCCTGGCTGCCGGGCTTCACCGCCGGCGCCGGCGCCGACCCGGAGTGGCTCGGCCGGGTCGAGGCGCTGCGCGAGATCCTGACGAGCGAGGGCCGTACGCTCGCGCAGGGCGCCCTCGCCTGGATCTGGGCCCGCAGCCCGCGGACCGTGCCCATCCCCGGCTTCCGCTCGGTCGCCCAGGCCGAGGAGAACGCGGGCGCCCTCGCGAAGGGGCCGCTCACCGCGGACCAGGTGGCCGGGATCGACCGGGTCCTGGGGCGGTGAACGGCCCGTACGACAGTCACTGAGGAGGCCTCAGCCCGCGTACTCCTCCTGCTCCCGCGGCTGCGGTTGCTGTTCCTGCTGCTGTTCCTGTTCCTGTACCTGTTCCGTGAGCGTCAGCTGCCCCGCCTTGATCGTGGCGAGCCGGGGCGCCCGCCGGGCGATCGAGGAGTCGTGCGTGACCAGGACGAAGGTGAGGCCCTGCTCCCGCCACAGCCCCTCCAACAGGGCCATGATCTCGTCGCGGGTGCCCTCGTCGAGGTTGCCGGTGGGCTCGTCGGCGAGGAGCACCTTCGGCCGCTTGACCAGCGCGCGGGCGATGGCGACGCGCTGCTGCTGACCGCCGGACAGCTCGGACGGGGCGTGGGTGAGGCGCTCGCCGAGGCCCACCGAGCGCAGCGCCTCGGCGGCCCGCTCGCGCCGTTCCCTCGCCTTCACACCGAGCGGGACGAGCGCGGTCTCGACGTTCTCCTGCGCGGTCAGCGTCGGGATGAGGTTGAACGCCTGGAAGATGATGCCGATCTTCTCGGCGCGCACCCGGGTCAGCTTGGCCTCGCTGATGGAGGCGAGGTCCACGCCGTCCAGTTCGACACTGCCCTCGGAGGGGCGGTCGAGGGCGCCGATCATCTGCAGGAGGGTGGACTTGCCGCCACCCGTGGGGCCCTGGATGACGAGCTGGTCGCCGTCCTCGATGACGAGGTCGATGCCGCGCAGCGCCTCGATCGTCTCCTTGCCCCGCTTGTAGCGCTTGGTCACGCCGGTGAGCTTGTACATGGGTGTCCTGTTGTCCTTTGTCCTTGGGGAGGTTGGGGGCCGGTCGGCTACGACACGCTGCGGAGCGCGTCCGCGGGCCGCATCCGGGAGGCGCGCCAGCCGCCCATGGCCCCGGCGATCAGACCGCCGGCGATGGCCAGGCCCGCCGCGAGCGCGATGGTGGACAGCGAGACGGGCGCGGACAGCGCGATCTCCAGGGCGTTGGAGGTCTGCTGACCGGGAGCACCGCCCCCGCCGGGGCCGCGGCCCATCCCGCCGCCCATGCCACCGGTGTTGCCCAGCTCCGCCTTGAGGGTGGGGCTGATCGCGGTCACGGTGTACGCGGCGGCCAGGCCGAGGCCGATACCGAGGGCGCCGCCGAGCAGACCGTTGACGACGGACTCGCCGACGACCTGCCGGGTGACCTTGCGGCTGGGCCAGCCGAGCGCCTTCAGCGTGCCGAACTCGCGCACCCGGCGGGAGACGGCCGAGGAGGTGAGCAGCGCGGCCACCAGGAACGCGGCGGCGAGCACGGCGATGGACAGCCACTTGCCGACGCTGGTCGCGAGGTCGGAGGCGGTGGTCAGCGAGCCGGAGACGGTTTCGGCGAGGTCGGCGGAGGTGGTGACCGTGGTGCCCGAGATGTTCTTCTGGATGGTCGCCTTGACGGCGTCGATCTGCTGCGAGTCGGTCGCCTTGACGTAGATCGTGGTGACGGTGTTCTTCGCGTCGCCGAGGGTCTGCGCCTGCTTCAGCGGCAGGTAGACGTCGGTGGTCGACTCGCTGGTGTCGGGCGTCGCGATACCGATGACCTTGTACTTGGTGCCGGAGATATTGATGCTCTCGCCGACCGTGTACTCGTTCTCCTTGGCGTACGACTTGCTGAGCACCGCGACCTTCGCGTCGGTCTGCGAGGCCGTGAACGTCCTGCCCTTGGTGATCTTCGAGGTGGCGAGCGGGCCGAGGTCCTGCTCGGTGACGTCGACACCGGCGACGGAGTAGCTGTTGACGCCGAAAGAGGCACCGCCGCCCTCGACACGGGGCTGGCTGGAGCCGCCCTGGGTGTTGCCTCCGCCAGGGCCGCCCTGGCCCTGCTGCTGCGCGGAGGAGTCGTCGGTGCGGGCCTCGCCCTGGGTGAAGGACCCGTCGACCTTGGTGACGTTCAGGCTGAGCGCGCCCACGGCCTCCGCGACACCGTCCTGCTCGGCCACCTCGGCGACGAGCGAGGACTTCAGGGTCTGCCCGCCCTGGGTCATCACCCGGTCGGAACTCTGCTCCTCGCCGTCGTCGCCGTCGGCGGTGGCGTCGAACTCGAATCTCGGCCCGCCCTGCTCCTCGCCGTCCCCGGAGGGCGCCTGCCTGGCCTTGGTGACCGTCATGTCGGTGCCCAGGCCGTAGAGCGACTGAAGGACCTTGTCCTGCGCCTGCCGCATCCCCGCCGAGACCGAGGTGACGGTGATGACCAGCGCGATTCCGAGCGCCAGACCCATGGCGATGACCAGAGCCGCCTTCTTGCGCCGGCTCAGCTCGCGCTTGAGATAGATGCCAAACATCCCGTTCCTCAAAGGTTCTTGGCGCCCGCTGTGGGCGCGGTCACAAGCTAGGGAGGAACCTTTGAGGGGTCCTGAGTAGGGAATGTGCAATGCCTGAGAAAACGAGGCCCGGGATCAGATTTCGATAAGACAGCGCATTCCTGAGCGGTTCATGGGCTATTGCCAGGAAAACCCGCTTGGATACCGCCCGGAGAAGAAAAATGGGCGGGCAGCCGTTCCGTGCTCCGGTGCTTCCCTCGCGGTCCCGCGCGAGGTCCGCCCCCTTCCGGAGCACGGAACGGCTGCCCGCTCCCCCTCGGGATGGTCACGGAAGCCTGCGCCTCCAAGTGTGAAGCTCTCGTGGAGACGAGCCCTGAGCATATGCCTGCCACGTGCTCCAATGGACCGGAGCAACATCTTCCGTTTGTGTAAGTTGAGCCCTGGACGAATGCCGTCGGACCCGATGGGCGCGGGCCGGCCCGCCCTCCGGCGGCTCAGCCCCGCCCGACGTACGGCATCGTCGTCGCCATCACCGTCGCGAACTGCACATTCGCCTCCAGCGGCAACTCCGCCATGTGCCGCACGGTCCGCGCCACATCGGTCACGTCCATCACCGGCTCGGGCACGAGCTGGCCATTGGCCTGCAGGACGCCGTTCGCCATGTGTTCGGTCATGTCGGTGGCCGCGTTGCCGATGTCGATCTGGCCGACCGCGATGCCGTACGGCCGCCCGTCCAGCGACAGCGACTTGGTGAGGCCGGTCAGTGCGTGCTTGGTCGCGGTGTACGCGACGGAGTGCGGGCGGGGGGTGTGCGCGGAGATGGAGCCGTTGTTGATGATCCGGCCGCCCCGCGGGTCCTGCTCCTTCATCTGACGGTACGCCGCCTGCGCGCACAGGAACGCCCCGTTGAGGTTGGTGTCCACGACGTGCCGCCAGGCCGCGTAGTCCAGCTCCTCCACCGGCACCCCGCCCGGACCGAACGTGCCCGCGTTGTTGAAGAGCAGGTCCAGCCGCCCGAACCGGTCGCGCACGGCGGCGAGGAGCGCGTCCACGTCGCCGGGCCGCGAGACGTCCGTACGGACGCACAGCGCCTCCGGGGCCCCGAGCCCGACACCCGCGTCCGTCGCGGTGCCGGCCTGGGCCGCGCTCTCGGCGAGCTTCTCCTCGCGGCGGCCCGCCAGCGCCACCGACCAGCCGGCGCGCAGCAACTCCACGGCCACGGCGCGGCCGATGCCGGAGCCCGCACCCGTCACGATCGCGATCTTGGTTCCGTTGTCCTTCATGGGCTCGCAGCGTAGGGGAGGGCCCCCGCTCGGTCGCGCAGGTGGGGCCCATCATCCGGAACTCATTCGTCCGCCATCTGGGTGTTGTGTACGTGACAGAAGATCGTCGAACCTGGCCACTCCAATGCACAAACACAACTACCTTCAATAGAGGGCCAGATGACACCCACAGCCCACCGGTCGACGCAGCCCCGCTCCTCCCACGCGCCTGAACTCCGCACCGCCGCCCGGCACTTCGACCGCCGCCGCTTCCTCACCGTCACGGGAGCCGCCGCCGCGCTCGCCTTCGCCACCAACCTTCCCGCGGCCGGTGCCGCGGCCGCGGCCACGCTCGACCCGCGGCAGATCACCGAGGACCCCTTCACCCTCGGCGTGGCCTCCGGCGACCCGCACCCCACCTCCGTGCTCCTGTGGACCCGGCTCGCGCCCGCCCCGTACCAGCCCGACGGCGGGCTGCCCGCCGAACGCGTCGCCGTCCGATGGGAACTGGCCCACGACGACAGATTTCGGCACATCGTCAGACGCGGCACCGCCACCGCCCACCCCGAGTTCCACCACACCGTCCACGTCGAGGCCGCCCATCTCGCCCCCGGCCGCGTCTACTACTACCGCTTCCGCACCGGCACCTGGATCAGCGAGACCGGCCGCACCCGCACCGCCCCCGGCCGCGGCCATCTGACCGGCTCCACGGCGCTCTCCTTCGCGGCCGTCTCCTGCCAGCGGTACGACCAGGGCTACTACACCGCCTACCGGCACCTCGCGGACGAGGACCTCGACGTCGTCTTCCACCTCGGGGACTACCTCTACGAGTACGCCGTGAACTCCGTCGGCGGCGCCCGCAACTACACCGACCGCGTCCTGCCCGACCTCTTCAACCACGAGACGGTCACCCTGGAGGACTACCGACTGCGGTACGCCCTCCACAAGACCGACCCCGACCAGCGGGCCGCCCACGCCGCGCACCCCTTCGTCGTCACCTGGGACGACCACGAGACCGAGAACAACTACGCGGGCGACAACCCCGACGGCGGTGAGCCCTCCGAGGAGTTCCTGCTGCGCCGCGCCGCCGCCTACCGCGCCTACTGGGAGAACCTGCCGCTGCGCCGCCCCCAGCGCCCCGACGGACCCGACATGACGCTCTACCGCCGCTTCCGGTGGGGCCGCCTCGCCCAGTTCGACATACTCGACACCCGCCAGTACCGCTCCAACCAGGCGCAGGGCGACGGCTGGCAGATCCCCGGCCCGGAGTCCGCCGACCCGGCGCGCACGATGACGGGCGCCACGCAGGAGCGCTGGCTCCTCGACGGCTGGGACCGGTCCGACGCGGTCTGGAACGTCCTCCCGCAGCAGGTCACCTTCTCCCAGCGCCGCAACGCCGTCGGCGACGTCTACAAGGTGTCGATGGACTCCTGGGACGGCTACCCGGCCTCCCGCGAACGCCTCCTGGCCGGCGCGGACGCCGCCGGCATCGAGAACCTCATGGTCCTCACGGGTGACGTCCACGTCGGCTACGCCTTCGACATCAAACGCGACTTCGACGACCGCTCCTCGCGGATCGTCGGCACGGAGCTCGTCGCCTCCTCCGTCAGCAGTGGCGGCAACGGCTCCGACAAGCCCGCCAACTGGGACACCTACATGACCGCCAACCCCCACATGCGCTTCTACAACGGCCGCCGCGGCTACACGACGGTCAGGCTCGACCGCCGGTCCGCCCGCGCCGACTTCAAGGCCGTGCCGTACGTGACGACGACGGGCGCGGGCATCTCGACGGTGGCGTCCTTCGCGGTGGAGGCGGGCAAGCCGGGGCTCACGCCGGTGTAGGCGAGGGCGAGGGCGAGGGCGAGGGCGAGGGCGAGGGC
>NZ_LRTR01000757.1 GCF_001550375.1 Streptomyces europaeiscabiei
CCGCCGTGACGGACGCCCGCGCGGTGAAGTGCTCGCGGCGGGTCGCCGCCGACACCGCGACGCGCCGCAGCGGCACCTCGGGGTGGGTGGCGAGCCAGTCGGCCCAGCGGGCGGCCTGCGCACGCAGCGCGTTCGTGTCACGCGCCGACAGCACGACGGGCAGTGCACCGTCCGTCCCGTCCGCCGCGGACTCGTCCACGATCGGCGCGGGGGCCTCCTCCAGGACGACGTGGGCGTTGGTGCCGCCGATGCCGAACGCGGAGACGCCCGCCCGCAGCGGCCCGTCCCCGACCCAGTCCCTGGTCTCGGTGTTGACGTAGAACAGGTCCGGGTCCAGGTCCATGTCCGGGTTGGGGCGCTTGAAGTGCAGGGTCGGCACGAGCTCACGGTGGTGCAGGGTGAGCACCGTCTTGATGAGTCCGGCGACTCCGGCGGTGGCGTCGGTGTGGCCGATGTTGGTCTTCACCGAGCCGAGCGCGCACGGCTCGTCGCGTTCGCCGCTGCGGAACACCTCCTGCAGTGCCTGGACCTCGATGGGGTCGCCGAGCGCGGTGCCGGTGCCGTGCGCCTCGATGAAGCCGACGCTGTCCGCGCTGATGCCCGCGGTGCTCTGCGCGGTGGCGATGACCTGTGCCTGCCCGGCCACACTCGGTGCGGTGAAGCCGACCTTGTCGGAGCCGTCGTTGTTGATGGCGCTGCCGCGCACCACCGCGTAGACGGTGTCGCCCGCGGCGAGCGCGTCGGAGAGGCGGCGCAGCACCACCACGCCGACGCCGTCACCGAACACCGTGCCGGCGCCGTCCGCGTCGAAGGCCCGGCAGCTGCCGTCCGGCGAGACGACCATGCCCTCCTGGTACGGGTAGCCGTTCTTGAGCGGCACGGACACCGACGACGCGCCGACCAGGGCGATGTCCGACTCGCCGCGCAGCAGGCTCTCGCGGGCCAGGTGCGTGGCGACCAGACCGGTGGAGCAGGCGGTCTGCACGTTCAGCGCCGGTCCGCGCAGGTTCAGCTTGTGCGCGACGCGCGGCGCCAGGAAGTCTCCCTTCGTGCCGACCATGTTGCGGAAGAAGGACGACAGGTCGTTGATCTCGCGCTGCTGGTAGCCGCCGGACCCGGAGCCGCCGAACACGGCGATCGGGCCGTCGAACTCCTGCGGCAGGATGCCCGCGTTCTCCAGGCCCTCCCAGGCGCATTCGAGGAAGAGCCGGTGCTGCGGGTCCATCGCCTCGGCCTCGGTACGCGAGTAGCCGAAGAAGCCGGCGTCGAACTGGTCGACGTCCTCGACGTACCCCTTGGCCCTGACGTACGAGGGGTGGGTGAGCAGGGCTTCGGGGACGCCTGCCTCGCGCAGTTCGGCCTCGGTGAAGCGGCTGATGAGCTCGCGGCCCTCGCGCAGGGCCTGCCAGAAGGAGTCGATGTCGGGCGCTCCGGGCAGGCGGCAGGCCAGGCCGACGACGGCGATGGCGTCCTCGGCCGGGTCACCGGAGGCGTGCCGGGCCGCGCGGGCGGCCGGGCCGGTGGACGTGCCGGTACCGCTCAGGTGCGCGGCCAGTCTGCGCACGGTGGGGTGGCGGAAGACGGTGGCCAGCGGGAACTCGCGGCCCAGCTCCGCGCAGATCGCCTGGTGGGCGCTGAGCGCGGACATGGACGTGCCGCCGAGTTCGAAGAACCCGGTGTCGCGGTCGACGCCTGGCAGGCCGAGCACGGCCTGCCAGGCGCGGGCGACGACGTCCTCCACCGACTGCGCCGGGTCCGTCGCGTGCGCGGCCTCGGCGGAGCCGTCACCGGCCGCCTCGGCGACGGAGTCGAACGCGGGCAGGGGAAGGGCCTTGAGGGCGTTGCGGTCGGTCTTCTCGTTGGGGGTGTGGGGCAGCTCCGCCATGCGGACCAGACGGGCCGGGACCATGTACGCGGGCAGCCGCTCGGCCAGATGGGCGCGCAGGTCCGTGTCGTCGTCGGTGCCGGCGGCGGGTGTCCAGTACAGGAACAGGGCAGGATCGCCGGGGGTGTCCTCGCGGACGATCGCGGCGCACTCCAGCACGGCCGGGTGGTCACCCGCGACCGACTCGATCTCGCCGAGCTCGATGCGGTGGCCGCGGAGCTTGATCTGGGCGTCGGTGCGTCCGCAGAACTCCAGGGTGCCGTCGGGGCGGTGGCGGACGATGTCACCGGTGCGGTACATCCGCGCGCCCGGCACGGGGCTGTGCGGGTCGGTGGCGAAGCGCTCCCCGGTCAGCTCCGGGCGGTGGTGGTAGCCGCGGGCCACGCCGTGGCCGCCGATCCACAGCTCGCCGTGCGCACCCTGTGGGACGGGCTGCCGGTGCGCGTCCAGGATGTACAGGCGGTTGCCGTGCAGCGGCTCGCCGAGGGAGACCTCGCCCGGTTCGAGGGTCCAGGCGGAGGACCACACGGTGGTCTCGGTGGGCCCGTACATGTTGGTGATCCGGCCGGTGCAGTGCCGCAGCAGCTTCTTGGCCAGGGCCCGGTCGAGGGCCTCACCGCCGACCAGCAGCCGGTCCAGGCCGCCGAGGAGGGCACGGCCGTCGCGGTCGGCCAGCAGCATGCGGGCCAGGGACGGGGTGCACTGCAGGTGGGTGGGCGCGGCGTCGCGGTAGCGGCCCCAGTCGGCCACCGTGCCGTCGGCGACGATCACGCAGTAGCCGCGGGTGAGGGTCCACAGCAGTTCGACGGTGGAGATGTCGAAGGAAGGGCTGGTGACCGCGAGCCAGGTGTGGCCGGGACCGCCGCCGACGCGGTCGTCCATGGCGGTGCAGAAGTTGGCGAACTGGGCGTGTTCCAGCAGGACGCCCTTGGGGGTGCCGGTGGAACCGGAGGTGTAGATGGCGTAGGCCAGGTCCGACAGGGCCGGAAGCGCATCCGGCACCTCGGCGTCCGCACCGGGTGATGCGACGGCGTCGAGGGACAGCACCTCCAGGCCGCCGGCGTCGACGGCCAGCGGATGACCGGGGGTGGTCAGGACGACCCGCATGCCACTGTCCCGCACCACGTGCTCGATGCGCGACGCCGGGTACGCCGGGTCGATCGGCACGTACGCGCCTCCGGCCAGCCACACGCCCAGGGCGAGCACCACGAACGCCGCCGAGCGCGGCGCGTGCACGCCCACCAGGACGTCCGCACCCACCTCATGGGCCCGCAGACGCTGTGCCACCGAGCCCGCGCGGGACACCAACTCCCGGTATGTCAGGCGGTGTTCGCCGTGCACCAGGGCTACCGCGTCCGGGGTGGAGCGGGCCTGGTCGAGGATCCTCCCCAGGGCGGTGCGCGCGTCGGTCAGCTCGGGTGTGACCGTCCCGGCCCGTTCCCGGAGCAAGGACAGCTCGCTCTGCCCGAGTGCCTCCAGCCGCCCCAGGGGAGTGCTCGGGTCCCGCACCACCGAGTCAAGCAGCGCCGTGAAGTTCTCCGCCATCCGCTGCGCCGCCGCCCGGTCCAGGACGTGGGACTGGAACTCCAGCTCGCCCCGCAGCCCCGTCTCGTCGGACACCAGTGTCAGGCCCAGCTCGAACTTGGCGGCGCCCCGGACGTTGCCGAGCGCGCTGCCCGTGGCGGGCCGCGTCCACGCGTCCTCGCCCTCCCCGAGGGCCGGCGCGGACGCGCTGATGTAGTTGAACGCTGCGCGGAAGAACGGGTTCTCCTCGCCGGTGCGCTCACCGGCGGCCGTCCGCACGATCTCCGTGAGCGGCACACTCTGGTGCTCCAGGGCGCCCAGGACCCGCGACCGCATCGCGGCCAGCAGTCCCGTGAACGTCGGATCGCCGCTCAGGTCGCAGCGCAGTGGCAGCGTGTTCGCCAGGAATCCGGCGAGGTTGGCCGTGCCGGGCACCTGCCGGTTGCCCCACACCGTGCCGACCGCGAAGTCGTCCTGACCGCAGTAGCGCTCGAGGAGCACCGCGTAAGCGGTCACGAGCACCGTGTACGGGGTGACGTTCGCGTCGGTGGCCAGGCTCTCCACGGCGTCGCGCAGGCCGGCTGGCACCGTGAAGTACACGGCGTCACCGTCCGCGCCGCTGTCCGACGCGCCCGGCGGGCCGGGCGGGAACTCCAGACGCGGCACGCCCGCCAGCTCCCTGCCGAAGAAGTCCAGCGCGGGCGCGAAGCGGCCCTCACGCACCCAGCGGTCCTCCCACAGCGCGTAGTCGCCCACCTGGTGCTCCACCGGCGGCCGCTGAGGATCGCGGCCGTCGCGCAGCGCGTGGTAGGCCTCGTACAGGTCGTGCAGGAAGATGCCCGACGACCAGCCGTCCGTGATCGCGTGGTGCAGCACGAAGCAGAGCAGCTGCCCGCCGCCGGGCAGGGTCAGGACCAGGCCCCGCAGCAGCGTCCCGCCATCCACCGTGAACGGGGTCAGCTCCTCCTCGCGCAGGCGCGCCGCCACGGCCTCCTCGTCGGCGTGCGACAGGTCCTCGTGCACCAGCGGCACCGTCAGGGACGGGTGCACGACCTGTACGACGTCGCCGCCCTCGGCGCGCAGCGTGGTGCGCAGAGACTCGTGCCGGTCCACCACCCAGGCCACGGCGCGTGCCAGGACGTCCGGGTCGAGGGGCCGGGCGGTGTGCTGGCGGAGCACGCAGTTGTACTGCGCGGAGCCCGGGTGCAGGTGCTCCATGAACCACAGGCGGCGCTGCCCGTGCGTGGCGGGGTACGTCGTGGCGCCCTCGGCCCGCGCCAGAGCGGGCAGTTCGGGACCGGCCGCCCGGCTCGCGGACGTCCCGGCGGGAGCGCCCAGGTCGGCGAACGCCTCCGTGAGCAGGAACAGCGCGATCGCCCGCGGTGTGGGATGGCTGAACGCCAGGTCGGAGGGGAGCGCGGCACCGGCCATGTCGGACAGGCGCTTGCGCAGCTCCACCGCCATCAGCGAGTCGATGCCGAGCTCCTTGAGCTCCTGATCGGCGCCGACGCCGTCCGCCCCGGACACGCCCATGACGACGGCGACTTCACGCCGCACCGCCTCGGTGAGCACCTGCCCGCGCTCCGCCTCCGCGGTCGCGGCGAGCCGGTCCCGCAGGGACGTGCCA
>NZ_LRTR01000758.1 GCF_001550375.1 Streptomyces europaeiscabiei
GGGGCGGGGCGGGCGCCGCCGACCGGCACGAAGAGCATCCCGAGCACGACCACCCCGGCCGCCCCCGCGACCCACAGCGCGGAGCGCGGTTCCGTCCACAGCATGTGGATGGCGAACCCGACTCCGGCGGAGCCCGCCGCGGCGATCCCCAGCACGACCACCACCCCCGGCGGCGTGAGACCGATCCGCCGCAACCGGTGCGCCAGATGGTCGGGCCCACCCCGCCACAGCTCCCGCCCCGCCCGCTTCCGCGACACGAGGACGAGGAGGACATCGGCGGTCGCCACGGCCGTGAGGGCGAAGGGCGCCCCGATGCCGACCCCGTACCCGGACCCGTATCCGACGACGTACACATGCAGCACGCCCCCCGCGAGCACGAAGCCCACGAAGAGGGCCCCGCAGGTGCCGAGCACGACCCGCGCGGGCGGCCAGTTGTGCATCAGGAACCCGGTGAGCGCGGCCGCCAGCACACTGAACAGTGTCGCCAGACCGTCCATGACCTCGGCCGCCGCACACCCGCTCAACGCGAACGCGGTGATCGCCCCGACCACCCCGAGGGCCCCGTCGGAACGCGTCATCCCCTTGAACCCGTGCACCACGAGGACGATCCAGACGACCCCCGACACCCCGCCCAGCACGCCCAGGTCGCGGTACGGCACGACCAGCGCGGCGGCGACGACCACCCCCGCCGCACCCACCACCGCGGGAAGCCGCCAGACATCACCGACCAGCCCGAGCACCCCCAGCCCGGCCCCCACGACGATCAGCCACCCCGCCTCGCCCCCCAACGGAGCAACCCCGCTCCTCTCCCCCACCCACGCCACGGCCCCCACCCCGGCCATCACGGCGACGCCACCGAGCAACGGCACCCGCCGCCCCCGCCGCCGCTCCACGATCCCCAGCCGCAGCGCGGGCACGCGAACGGCCGCCGAGAGCAGGGCGGTCAGCAACAGGGCGGAGGCAGCGGCAAGGATTCCGTACAGCACGGATCCAAGTTAGGCGTGAATGTCACAATTTCTGATGAATAACACGATCATTTTGAAACAGCACGATCGCGTCGACATCGACCCCGGTTCGACAGGGCCGCACTCAGGCAACCCTCAGCGACGCAGATCACCGCCCCCCTGGCTACAGTGCGGCAGGAGAACTGGGTAGTCTCAGACGGACTGCATAAGTTACCGCTTAGTAATGATCTCTCCGAGGGGCCCGGCAGGCACCCGGAGAAAGACCCTCGCAGGCCCGAGGAGCCCCCAATGCAACTCGCCGCGATCATCGTGTCGCTGGTCCTGACCGTGGTCGGCGTTGCGCTCATCGCCCGAGCCGTGGCGCAGATCTACCGGTTCGTGAAGCTCGGTCAGCCGGTACCGGCGGGCAGCCGCACCGACGACCCGAAGGCGCGCTCGATCACCCTGGCCAAGGAGTTCCTCGGCCACACCCGGATGAACCGGTGGGGGATCGTCGGCTTCGCCCACTGGTTCGTCGCGATCGGCTTCCTGACGCTGCCGCCGACCCTCGCCCAGGCGTACGGCCAGCTGTTCCAGGCGGACTGGACGCTGCCGGTGATCGGCGGCTTCCTGCCGTTCGAGATGTACATCGAGTTCATCGGTGTGATGACGATCCTCGGCATCCTGGTGCTGATCGCCATCCGGCTGCTCAACCTGCCCTCCCGGGCCGGCCGCAAGTCGCGTTTCGCGGGCTCCAAGGCCTGGCAGGCGTACTTCGTCGAGTACGTCATCCTCACCATCGGCCTCGCGATCTACACGCTGCGCGGCCTTGAGGGCGCCATCCACCACGTGGACCACTACGAGGCCGGGTACTTCGCCTCGTACCCGCTGGTCCTCGCCTTCAAGGACCTGGACCCCTCCACCCTCCAGAACCTGGTGTACTTCACCGCGATGATCAAGATCGGCGTCTCGCTGATCTGGATGATCACGGTCTCGCTGAACACCAACATGGGTGTCGCCTGGCACCGCTTCCTCGGCTTTCCGAACATCTGGTTCAAGCGGAACGCGGACGGCGCCACGGCCCTCGGCGGTCTCCAGCCCATGACCTCCGGCGGCAAGCCGATCGACTTCACCGACCCCGGTGACGACGACGTCTTCGGTGTCTCCCAGGTCGAGCAGTTCTCCTGGAAGGGCATCCTCGACTTCTCCACCTGTACCGAGTGCGGTCGCTGTCAGTCGCAGTGCCCGGCCTGGAACACCGGCAAGCCGCTGTCCCCCAAGCTGCTGATCATGTCGCTGCGGGACCACGCGCACGCCAAGGCCCCCTACCTGCTCGCCGGTGGCGGCAAGAACGCGGAGGGCGAGGAGAAGGCCTCCGCCGAGCAGCTCGCCTCCGTGCCCGCAGCCGCCCTCGCCGAGGCCGAGCGGCCGCTGATCGGGACCGTCGAGGAGAACGGCGTCATCGACCCCGACGTCCTGTGGTCCTGCACGACCTGCGGTGCCTGCGTCGAGCAGTGCCCGGTCGACATCGAGCACGTCGACCACATCGTCGACATGCGCCGCTACCAGGTGATGATCGAGTCCGCGTTCCCGTCCGAGGCGGGCACGATGCTCAAGAACCTGGAGAAGAAGGGCAACCCCTGGGGCCTGGCGAAGAAGCAGCGCCTGGAGTGGCTCAAGGAGGTCGAGTTCGAGGTCCCGGTCGTCGGCAAGGACATCGAGGACCTCTCCGAGGTCGAGTACCTGTACTGGGTCGGCTGCGCCGGCGCGCTGGAGGACCGGGCCAAGAAGACCACCAAGGCCTTCGCGGAGCTGCTCCACATGGCGGGCGTCAAGTTCGCCATCATGGGCGGCGACGAGAAGTGCACCGGTGACTCCGCCCGCCGCCTCGGCAACGAGCCCCTGTTCCAGGAGCTCGGCATGGAGAACGTCGCCGCGCTGAACATGGCGTTCGGCGAGGACGACGAGGACGAGTCGACGAAGAAGCCCAAGTCGGCCAAGAAGATCGTCGCCACCTGCCCGCACTGCCTCAACACGCTCGGCAACGAGTACCCGCAGCTCGGCGGCGACTACGAGGTCATCCACCACACCCAGCTGCTCCAGCACCTCATCGACGAGGGCAAGCTGATCCCGGTGACCCCGGTCGAGGGCCTCATCACCTACCACGACCCCTGCTACCTGGGCCGGCACAACAAGATCTACACGCCCCCGCGCGAGATCATGTCCGCCGTCCCGGGCCTGCGTCAGCAGGAGATGCACCGCCACAAGGAGCGAGGCTTCTGCTGTGGCGCCGGTGGCGCGCGGATGTGGATGGAGGAGCGGATCGGCAAGCGCATCAACAACGAGCGCGTCGACGAGGCCCTCTCCCTCAACCCGGACATCGTCTCCACCGCCTGCCCGTTCTGCCTCGTCATGCTGACCGACTCGGTCAACGGCAAGAAGAACGAGGGCAAGGCCAAGGAGTCCATCACGGTCGTCGACGTCGCCCAGCTCCTGCTGGAGTCCGTGAAGACGCCCGTCCCGGACGACGACGAGCCCCCGGCGGGCACGGCGGAGGCGGAATCCGAGCCGGAGCCGCAGCCGGTGAAGTAGCCCTCCCACAACGGCAGTCGGTACCACGGCAGTCGGTACCACCAGTACGTCGCCCCCGGTCTCCGCCGCTCGGACCGGGGGCGTCGTCGTGTCACCGCTTCATCGACTCACCGTGCATGAGGCTCACCGTGCATGAGGCTCACCGTGCGTCAGGTTCACCGTGCGTCAGTTCACCGCTCTTCGGCCGGGAGCAGTTCCTCGACCTCCGGCGGCAGGTCGTCGTCCATGCGCACCATGAGGAAGGGCTCCTCGTCCGCCGAGAAACGGATGGCTATGGCGTCGGCCGGGTCCAGCCCCTTGACCTCGTACGCCTGGAACGCCGCCGGCTCGGCCGAGGGGTCGACCTCGCCGGGCGTGTCGCCGCAGGGCACGGCACGGGCCTTCCCCGCCTTGGCGCCCAGCTCGATCCGCGCGTCGCCGTGGTTGCTGTAGCTGTCCTTTCCGTACTCCACGACGAGCGCGCACTTCTCCGGACTCTCCCCGCTGCCGCTGTCGCTGTCGCCACTGTCAGGACCGCCGGCATCGTCCTCACCGCCCTGCTCGTCGCTCCCGAAGAGGCGCTCGGCCGCCTCGTTCACGCCTCCGTCCTCGGTCATGTGGATCAGAACGCGCACTTCGTCCCCCGGTGACTCGCGGACCGCGATCGCGTCCTCGGTGTCGATGCCCTTGATGGCGTACGCCGTGTAGGCGGTCAGATCCTCGACCGCCACCTGGTCCTCCTCGTCACCGCCCGTGTCGTCGCAGACCGAGTCCCGTGCGGTGCCCACCTCGGCGCCGAGGGTGTGGTCGACCTTGCCCGCATCGATGTACACCCGGTCGTCGTAGTCCACGGCGAACACGCACGACGCCGAACTCGTCCCGCCTGTCTCCAGTGCAGCGCAGCCGACGGCCAGGGGGGTCATCGCCAGGGCGGTCAGGGCGATCCGTACACGGGTAATGCTCAGCATCATGTCTCCTACCGGTTCGACGGCATGTCTGTCGTTGACTGTCTGTCGTTGACTGTCTGTCGTTGACTGTCTGTCGTTGACTGTCTGTCGTTGCCTCGCACCGCAGACGCACGACCACAGCGGAACGTTCGGACGCCCCGGCCCGCCCGATGCCCCAGGAACCTCCCCGGACTCACGTACAACCCGGCCACCCCCTCAGCGGTCTCCTGTTTGCCGAAGCCCTCCCCAACTCCTGTAGAACTCCAGGCGCATGGGGGCGGAACGGGCACCCCATCGACTGTGGACGTCCGCTTCCCGGCGTCCCCGCATGCAGCAGGAGATCCCCGCATGCACAAGCACCTGCGACTCGCCCTCGCCACGGCGTCCGCCGCCGCGCTGACGGGCGGTCTGCTCACGTTCACGACGGCGACGGCGACGGCGACGGCGGCCGACCCGGTCCACCACCCCGTGGCCGACTTCAACGACGACGGGTACGGCGATGTCGCGTACTCGGCCGCCGTCGCCACCGTGGACGGCAGGACGTACGCCGGCCAGATCGTCGCCCTGTACGGCTCGGCGAGCGGCGTCACGTCCACGAACCGCACCACGATCAGCCAGAACACGCCCGGCATCCCCGACAGCGCCGAGCAGGGCGACAGCTTCGGCGAGGTCAGCGCGTACGGCGACTTCGACGGCGACGGCTTCGACGACCTCGCCGTGTCCGCGTCCCTGGAGGACACCGGCGGCGACAGGGACACCGGCACGGTCGTGATCGTGTGGGGTTCGTCGAGCGGCCTGTCCGGCGGTACGACGCTGGCGGACCCGGCGCCCTCCCGCCACGGCGGCTGGGGCAAGTCGCTGGCCGCGGGCGACTTCGACGGCGACGGCACGGAGGACCTCGCGGTCGGCACCGCGTCGAGCACGGTCCACGTGTTCCGTGGCGGCATCGGCAAGTCGGGCAAGGCCGGCGGCCGTTACACCGTCAAGGCGCCCATCAGGTCCGATGAATTCACGGGCGCGCTCAACCTCACCGCGGGCGACGTCAACGGCGACCAGCGGACCGACCTGATCGTCAACGGCATCGAGACCGGCGGCGAGTGGCGCTGGAACGTCAACTACTACGTGCCCGGCACGGCCTCCGGTCTGTCCGTCGCCGCCGCCCGGAAGCTGAAGCCCGGCATCGTCAGCGCCATCGGCGACATCAACGGCGACGGTTTCGGCGACATCGTGACCGGCCAGGAGTGGGACCCGACCGACGACCCCGACGTGCTGTCCGCACCCGGCTCCGTCACCGGCGGCAAAGCCAACATCACCTACGGCTCGGCCGACGGCCCGGCCACCGCCACGGCCACCGCGCTGACCCAGAACACCGGCAAGGTACCCGGCGCCTCCGAGGCCGGCGACAGCTTCGGCTTCGAACTGTCGCTCGGAGACATCAACGGCGACGGCTTCCAGGACCTGGTGGTCGCCACGTCCGACGAGGACCTGAAGGGTGTCGTCGACGCGGGCGCCGTGACGGTCCTCCACGGCTCGTCCTCCGGCCTGAACACGGACTCCGGCCTCCAGTACTTCACCCAGGCCACGGCCGGTGTCCCCGGCACGAACGAGATCTACGACCACTTCGGCTCCGAGGTGAAACTCACCGACGTCACGGGCGACGGCAGGGCGGACCTGACGGTCGGCAGGGCCGGCGAGAACGGCGGCAACGGCTCGGTGGTCTACCTGCCGTCCGACGGCACGAAGATCACGGCGACCGGCACGCGCTCCCTCGCCCCGTCCTCCGTGGGCGTGTCGACACACGCCTCACCGAACTTCGGCGGCGAGGCGGCCAACTGACCCGGGTCCCCGGTCAGTACGGGGGCGCCCTCCGCGAGTGAGGGGCGCGGGCGGTGGGGCGTGCGGGCCAGAGGCTGCCGCCGGTGCCCCACCGGTCCCTCCCTCCGGGTCCCAACAGGCCTTGGTCCCACTGGCCCCGCTGGCTCTACTGGCCCCGCTGGGCCTACTAATCCCGCTGGGCCCAAAAATTTCTCGAACTCCCGTACAACCCTCCCGCCACCCCACCGGTCTCTTGTTCGCCAACTTTCCTGTGAAGCCCAGGCGAACTCCGGGCGAACACGGACAGAAGGGCACCCCATTTGACTGCGGGACGTCTGCCAGGCGTCCCGCATGCGGCAGGAGATTCCCGCATGCGCAAGCACCTGCGACTCGCTCTCGCGACGGCCTCCGCGGCCGCGCTGACCAGCGGTCTGCTCACCTTCTCGGCCGCGACGGCGACGGCGGCCGACTCGGTCCACCACCCGGTGGCCGACTTCAACGGCGACGGCTTCGGCGACGTCGCGTACTCGGCGGGCGGGGCCACCGTCGGCGGCAAGAAGGCCGCCGGGCAGGTCGTCGCCCTGTACGGCTCCGCGAGCGGTGTGACCTCGACGAAGCGCACGACCATCAGCCAGAACACGACCGGCGTGCCCGGCGACGCCGAGGCCGACGACTGGTTCGGCTGGTCCACCGCGTACGGCGACTACAACGGCGACGGTTTCGACGACCTCGCCGTGTCCGCGCCGGACGAGGACGTGTCCGGTGACACCGACGGCGGCACCGTCCTCGTCGTGTGGGGCTCGGCCAAGGGCCTCTCCGGTGCGACCACCATCAAGGACCTGGCGCCCTCGTCCCACGACCAGTGGGGCAAGTCGCTCGCCTCGGGCGACTTCGACGGGGACGGCACCGAGGACCTGGCGATCGGCAACACGTCGAACCTCGTGTACATCGTCGGCGACGGCATCACCAAGTCCGGGTCGCTCGGCGACCAGTACGGCATCAAGATGGACATCCGCTCCGGCAAGGGCACGGGCGCGGTCATGCTCACCGCCGGCGACACCAACGGCGACAAGCGGACCGACCTGGTGGTCGACGGCTACGAGACCGACGGCGACTGGGGCTACAACACCAACTGGTACGTGCCGGGCGCGGCCGGCGGCCTGGGCGCGGACGGCGGTGACCGGGAGCTGAGGCGCGGTGTCATCACCGGCATCGGCGACGTCAACGGCGACGGCTTCGGCGACGTGGTCACCGGTCAGGACTGGGACCCGTCCAAGGACGGCAGCGAGCCCAGCGTGCCCGGCTCGTCCACCGGCGGCAAGGTCCACATCATCTACGGCTCCGCCGACGGCCCGACCACCACGGTCGCGGTGACGCAGAACAGCGGCAACGTGCCCGGCTCGTCCGAGCGCGGCGACTTCTTCGGCAGTGAGCTGTCGCTCGGCGACATCAACGGTGACGGCAAGGCCGACCTGGTCGTCGGCTCGCCCGGCGAGAACCTCGGCGGTGTCGTCAACACCGGCGCGGTGACCGTCCTGTACGGCTCGGCGTCCGGCGTGAACACCACCTCCGGCCTCCAGTACTTCGCCCAGTCCACGGCCGGCGTCCCCGGCTCGGACGAGAAGGACGACCTGCTCGGCGGCGAGGTCAAGCTCACCGACGTCACCGGTGACGGCCGGGCGGACCTGACGGTCGGCTCGTACGGCGAGAACGACTACAACGGCTCGTTGCTCTACCTGCCCTCCAACGGCACGAAGATCACCACGACCGGCGCCCGCTCCATCGCCCCGTCCGCGGTCGGCGTCTCCACCTCCGGCCAGCCGGTCTTCGGCGCGAACGCGGCCAACTGAGCACCGGCTGACATGCACGGCCTGTGAAGGGGGCCCGCATCCGACAAGGTGCGGGCCCCTCACACACGAGGAGCGGACCTTCCCACACGAGGTGCGGGCCGCGACCCCGAGCGTTCACCGAACTCCCGGGCAACCCTCCCGCCCCTCCACCGTTCTCCTGCCCGCACACCCTTACGACGACTTCGTACACCCCTACGACGGCAGTGGGGCCCGCCGCGCTCGGCGCGCGCCCTCCTCCCTCCTGGAGTCCCCTTGCGTACTCGCTCCTTCCTCCTGGCCGCCGGCCTCATCACCGGCCTCCTCACCGCGCTCCCGGGCACCGCCTCGGCAGCCCCCTCCGGCCTGTCCGGCGACTTCAACGGCGACGGCTACCGCGACCTCGCGATCTCCGCGTCCATCGCCAAGGTCTCCGGCAAGAAGGGCGCCGGTTACGTCGCGGTCGTCTACGGCACCGCGAAGGGCATCGACACGGCCAAGCGCCAGATCATCAGCCAGGCCACGACCGGCGTGCCCGGCGCCCCGCAGTCGTCCGGCTACTTCGGCGACCGCCTGACCACGGGCGACCTCGACGACGACGGCTACACGGACCTGATCGTGGGCGCGCACGCCCGCACGCTCGGCTCGTCCGGCGACTCGGGCGCCCTCACCGTCCTGTGGGGCGGCGCGAGCGGTCTCAAGACGGCGACCGACATCACCTCGCCCCTCCCCGAGAACCGCAACGAGCTGGGCTGGTCCGTGGCCACCGGGGACTTCGACGGAGACGGCGACACCGACCTGGCCGCCGCCAACCTCGCGTTCCCCGAGCTGAACGTCTTCAAGGGCCCGATCTCCCGCACCGGCAAGGCCACGGGACTCGTCGGCATCGACACGTACGGGCAGACCGGCATCAACACCGACAAGATCGTCGCGGGAGACGTCACCGGCGACGGTACGACGGACCTCCTGGTCATGGGCCAGCAGGAGATCAAGAACGGCTACCGCACCCGCAGCGTCCTCTACAAGGGCTCCGCCTCCGGCCTCAAGGCGGGCGGCAAGGTCGCCGGCGGCTACGACGCCGTCATCGCCGACGTGAACAAGGACGGCCGGGGCGACATCGTCACCGGCAACTTCATGGAGAAGTCGACCGACGAGCCGAACGGCGGCCCCGGCGGCGCGATCACGGTCACGTACGGCAGCGCCACGGGCCTCAGCACCCGTACCCCGGTCCGTATCAACCAGGACACCGCGGGCGTGCCCGGCTCCGCGACGAGGAACGACAGGTTCGGCTGGAGCCTGTCCGCGGGGGACGTCAACCGCGACGGGTACACCGACATCGCGGTCGGCGTCCCCCAGAAGAGCGTGGGCTCGGCGAAGAACGCCGGTGCCGTCGTCGTCCTGCGGGGTTCGAAGTCCGGCCTCACCGGCAGCGGCGCCAAGTCCTTCTCCCAGAACACCTCGGGAGTCCCCGACACGGCGGAGTCGTACGACTTCTTCGGAGCGGCGGTCCGTCTCACCGACAGCAACCTCGACGGTTTCGCGGAACTGGTCGCGGGCGCCTACGCCGAGAACTCCAGCGACGGTGCCGTCTGGCTGCTGAAGTCCGGCTCCTCCGGCATCACGGGCACCGGCGCGAAGTCCTTCAACGGCAAGACCCTGGGCGGGCCTTCGGGCGACGCGTACTTCGGGGACGTACTCGGGGGCTGACGGACACGAGGACGGGGACGGGGACGGGCAACGGCTGACGCGGCTGACGGGGGCGGGGCGGAGGCGGGGCGGGTACGACGGCGAACGCCCCACCCGCCACCACCCGCCGTCCCCGCGCCCCGCGCCCCGCGCCCCGCGCCCCGAAGTTCACCGCCCTCCCGTGCAACCCTCCTGCCCCTTCACGGGTCTTCTGCTCGCACACCCTTACGACGGCAGTGGGGCCGGTCCGCTCGGCGCGCGCCCTCCTCTCTCCTGGAGTTCTCCTTGCGCACTCGTTCCTTCCTCCTGGCCGCAGGCCTCCTCGCCTCCGGTCTGACGCCGCTCGCCCTTTCCACGCCCGCCGGCGCGGCGGTCGCCAAGTACGCGGACGACTACAACGGTGACGGCTACCGCGACCTCGCGGTGGGCGCGCCGGGCACCGATGTCGGCGGCGCGTCGTCGGCCGGCGCGGTGGTCGTGTTCTACGGCTCGAAGTCGGGTGCCTCGGCCGCCAACCGGAGCGTGATCACGCAGAACACCACCGGAGTCGCCGGTTCGGCCGAAAGGCAGGACAATTTCGGCGCCAGCCTCGCCTCCGCCGACTTCAACAAGGACGGCTACGCGGACCTCGCCGTCGGTGCGACCGGCGAGGGCGTCGGCGTCGATTCGTACGTGGGCCAGGTCACCATCCTGTGGGGCGGCAAGAAGGGCCTGTCCGGCGGCACCGCCCTGCCACAGCCGTCCGATATCGCCGCCGAGCACGCTTACAGCCACGGCCTCGCGGCGGCCGACTTCAACGGCGACGGCTCGCCCGACCTCACGGTCACCGGCGAGTGGCAGACCCGGATCTACAACGGTCCGTTCAAGAAGACCACCGGCAACGCGGCGAGCGCGAGCTACGTCGGCACCGTCGGCGCCACGCGCGACGTCGGCGCGGGCGACCTCACCGGGGACAAGGCCGCCGAGCGCGTCTACCCGTACGCGACGACCTCCCACCCCGGCGGCCAGGTCAGGTACCACACGTACAACGGCAAGAAGACCGTCGTGGTCGACATGCCGAAGGCCGAGGGCAACAGCCGCGTCACCATCGGCGACATCAACGGCGACGGCTACGGCGACCTCGTCCTCGCCGACCCCGGGGACCCGGCGAACCAGGACGGCGCCGGCCACCTGGGCGGCCAGGTGGAGATCTGGTACGGCGGCAAGGGCGGCCCCGACCTCACCCAGACCCCGACGGTCATCAACCAGGACACCCCCGGCGTCCCGGGTACGGGCGAGGAGGCCGACTTCTTCGGCGGCTCGCTCTCCCTCGGCGACATCAACGGCGACAAGTACGCAGACCTCGCGGTCGGCGCTCAGTACGAGGGCCTGAACGGCAAGCGGTGGGTCGGCACGGTCACCGTCCTGTACGGCTCGGCCGCCGGTCTGACCACCAAGGGCGCCGCGACCTACAGCCAGGACACCGCGGGCGTCCCCGGCACCGCCGAGACCCAGGACGGCTTCGGCAGCGCCGTCCGTCTGATCGACCTCGACAAGAACGGCAAGGCCGAACTGGTCACGACGGCCCCCGGCGAGAACGCCAAGGGCGCCCTTCTCGTCCTCAAGGGCACGGCCTCCGGCCTGACCACGAAGGGCGCGAAGAGCATCACGGCGGCGAACGTCGGACTCAAGGGGACCGCGAACAGCTTCGGCGCGCATCTCGCCCAGTAGCCGCGCCCACTCCCCTCCCCTCCTCTCCCCTCACTGCGAAGGACATACATGCGATTCCGTAGCGCCACGATGGCCGCGACGCTCGTGGCGGCGACCGTGACCCCCCTCGCCTTCTCCCTCTCCATCGGCCCGGCCGCCGCCGCGGCCGCCAAGTACGCGGACGACTTCAACGGCGACGGCTACCGCGACAACGCGGTCTTCTCGTACGGCACCGAGACCCGCTTCAGCAAGGGCGGCGGCGTCCTCGTCACGTTCGGCCACGCGAACGGCCCGGGCAAGAAGACCCAGTTCATCGACCAGGCGAGCGCGGGCGTGCCCGGGGCCGACGAGACGGACGACTACTTCGGCGAGGTCCGCACGGCGGCCGACTTCAACAAGGACGGCTACGGCGACCTCGCGGTCTCCGCCAACGGCGAGAACGTCGGCAAGTACAAGGACAACGGCACGGTCACCATCCTCTGGGGCGGCAAGAAGGGCCTGTCCGGCGGCACGACCGTCCCGTTCAAGGGCCCGAAGGGTGTCTCCGGCGAGGCCCGCGACTTCGCCACCGGCGACTTCAACGGCGACGGCAGCCAGGACCTGGCCCTCGTCCGCGACGGAAAGACGTACGTCTACCGGGGCGCGATCGCCAAGTCGGGGGTGAAGGGCTCGGTCACGGTCCTGGACAAGGACGGTGCGGGCTTCTACTCCACCGCGCTGATCTCCGGCAAGGTCAACAAGGACGGCAGGACCGACCTCGTCATCATCGGCGACGTCGTCACCGACACCACCCTCGCCTCCGACGCCTGGTTCATCTCCGGCGGCAAGACCAAGCTCTACCCCGGCAAGACCCTCCGCCTCGAATCCATCAAGTCCAACGGCGGCCAGGCCGAACGCGGCGGCGACGGCGTCATCGACGACTTCGACAAGGACGGCTACGGCGACATCGCCATCGGCACACCGGTCTACGACAAGACCAAGGGTCGCGTGACGGTCTGGTACGGCGCGTCCTCGGGCCCGTCGAAGTCGGCCCGCTTCACCCAGTCCACGTCCGGTATCGCCGACACCCCGGAGTCGTACGACGCCTTCGGCGACGTGGTGACCTCCGGCGACATCAACGGAGACGGCTACCGTGACCTCGCGGTGGCCGCGCCGGGCGAGAGCCTGAACGGCAAGGGCGAGGCGGGCGCGATCCACGTCCTCTACGGCAGCAAGTCGGGCCTGACGGCCAAGGGATCCCAGTTCCTCACCCGCAACACCGCAGGCATGCCGGGCGACTTGGCGGCCGGCGACTACTTCGGCCACACGATCCGCCTCCGCGACACCAACCGCGACGGCAAGGCCGACCTGTACGTGCTGGGGGAGAACGGTTCGATGGTCCTGCGAGGTTCGTCGAAGGGCGTCACGACCGCCGACTCGATGGCGGTGGACGGCGACGCGGTCCGGGGGATGCTTCAGTAACGCGGGGCGCGTAGCGCGCGTATGAGGGCGTATGAGGGCGGCGAGCCCGGCGGGGGTTGTGTGGACGACCACCTGGCCGGGCTCTCCGCTTTCGCGGAGGTGCACCCCTTCCGGGGCGGCGGCGATCCCAAGGCGGTCGGGAGCGCCTTCGTCCGCGGAGAAAAGAGGACTTCCCTCCGCCACACCAACGGCCCGGCGGCCCTGAAACTCAGACAGTCCGGCCCCTCCACCCGCGTCGGCGGCTGGGACACGGACCTCACACCCCCCGACGATCACCACCCCCACCGCCACCTCCGGCCGAGGCCCGCACCTGCTCGACGCCCACCCGGGCGCCCGGGCCGTCCCGCCCCGATGTCAGTGGCGTGGTGCATGATCGGCGCATCGGACCTTCGAGGGGGATGGAAACGCCATGGCGATCACAAACCAGCAGGTGGCAGGGCGCGCGTTCCTGCGGCAGCTCTACGCGGACGCGTACTACCCCGATCATGTCGTCGACCAGGGCAGGGCGATCCTGCTGCGGCTGTGCGACCGCATCGAAGCCGATCAACCGGCGGACCTGACGTCGCTGTACGCGCTGACCCAGGCCGCCACGGAGGAATTCAACGTGCTGCAGGCGGAGTTCGAGGCTGCCGGGAGTGACATAGAGACGGTCGCGCGGGAGGAGATCGCCGAGGACTTCTGGTTCGTCGCCTCCGTCTACGGGTTCACGGACGCGGACGTGGAAACGCTGATCAGCACCCGGGACTGGTGAGGGACGAACCGAGAGTCCGCTGCCGGCCGGAGCCCCGCGTCGAGGACCGTGACACGGTCGCGGAGACCCGCACCCACGGGGATAATTACCCCGTACGGTCACAAACCTCACGGAGAGCGGAAAGCCGGCGATCATCATGGCCGAACACCCGAACGCAACCCTCGTCCGCAAGGGCTACGACGCCTTCACCCGAGGCGACATGGACACCCTCCGCGGCCTGATGGCCTCGGACTGCACCCACCACGTCCCCGGCAGCCACCTCCTCTCGGGCGACTACAAGGGCCAGGACTCGATGATCGGCCTGTATCAGCGGCTCTTCGAGGAGACCGCCGGAACGTTCCGCGTCGACCTGAGCCATGTCTGCGTGGACGGCCGCGGCCACGCCGTCTCCGTGCACCGCTACACGGCCGAGCGGGGCGACAAGCGGATCGAGCAGAACGGCTGCCTCGTCTTCCGGATCGTCGGAGACAAGATCACGGACATCGACGAGTGCCAGGAGGACATGGACAAGGAGAACGCGTTCTGGTCGTAGCCCCCCGAGGCGAGACTCTTTCGTTCTCGCCCGCACAACCCCATACGGCTTCCAGGTGTCACACAGGTGAACCAGCCACACCCCCGACATCCGGCCACCCACCTGGAGCCCTCCCGTGCACGGACAGACGCACAGACGGACGCGCAGACGGACGTACGCCCTGGCCGCCGCCACCGTGGCGACCGCCACCGCCACCACGGCGGCTCTCGCCCTGACCCTCGCCCCGGCCGCGGTCGCCACCCCGCGCACCGAGCCCGCCCCGCAGCCCACCGCCGTGACCAGCGACTTCAACGGTGACGGCTACGCGGACCTCGCCGTCGGCGTCCCGGACGCGACCGTGAACGGCAAGGCGAAAGCCGGCTATGTGAACCTCGTCTGGGGCGGTGCGAAGGGCCTGGGCAGGGACGGAAGCATGCGGGTCAGCCAGGCCACCGCCGAGGTCCCCGGCGCCCCCGAGAAGGGCGACCGCTTCGGCGCGTCCGTCGTGCTGGAGGACCTGAACGGCGACGGCGACGCGGAGCTGATCATCGGCGCACCCGGTGAGGACGTCGACGGGCGGGGCGCGGACGCCGGCGCGGTCACCGTCGTCGGCGGCGCCAGGCACGGCACGGGCCCGGGGTCCACGGCCCTCACCGGTCCGTCGGCGAAGTCGGCGTACGGCCTGTCGGTGGCCGCGGCCGACCTCACCGGCGACAACCAGAGGGACCTGGTGGTCGGCGGCCGCGACAAGGTCGTCCTGCGCGCCGTCGTCGACAACGGCGAGGACGTCGTCACCACCACCGTCCTGGCCACCCCCATGGGCGGCCGCGCCCCCGTCCTCGCCACCGGCGACTTCACCGCCGACGGCACAGCCGACCTGGCCGTCGCCTACCACACGATCAACGCCCCCTACACCCAGTCGCACGTCCGGCTGTGGTCGTGGGACGAGGCCGAGCGGCACATGGTCAACACCTGGAACTCCGACAACGGCGCCGCCTCCGCGCTCGCCGTCGGCGACTTCGACGGCGACGGCCTGGACGACCTGGCCCTCGGCGAGTGCCGCGAGATAGCCGACGAGAACATCGACGACCCGTGCGGCCCGGAGTCGTACGCCAAGGGCGGCGGCATCCACATCGAGTACGGCGACAAGAACGGCTCCTTCGGCTACCGCTCCCAGACCCTCAACCAGGACACCGTCGGCGTCTACGGCGTCGCCGAGGACGGCGACCGCTTCGGCGCCTCCCTCGCCGTACTGGACTGGAACCGCGACGGCCGCGACGACCTGGTCGCGGGCGCCCCCGGCGAGGCCATCGGCACCCGCAAGGCGGCCGGCGCGGCCACCCTGCTGCTGGGCCACGCCGACGGCATCGTCGACAAGTTCGGCGAGGCGACCTCCGTCCAGTACCACCAGGACCGCCCCCGCGTCCCCGGCGTGGCGGAGACGAACGACGCCTTCGGCACGGCCGTCGCCACCGGCGACTACGACCGGGACGGCACCCCGGACACGGCCGTCGGCGCCCCGGGCGAGAACGCGAAGTCCGGCGGCGTCTGGGTCTTCCCGAAGACCTCCGTGACGAACTCGCGCGCCCTCACCCCGAAGAACCTCGGCCTCCCGTCCCCCACGACGGCACTGTCGTACGGCCGGTACCTGAGCAGCCACTGACACGCCTCCGCATCGGGGCCGCGGCCCTGGGACCAGCCCATACGCGCCCCGACCGAACCCCTCAGGAATCCCTGACGATCCCTTAGGGGATGTCACAGCTCGGCAGCAAAGCCGGGCCGGTTGGCCCCGGCCCGGCACGCTGCAGCCCGGGACCAGGTACGTTCGATGACGTGGCTGGATTCAGGATCGGACGCGGCCGGGACAACGGCGCTCCTCAAGCGCGACCGCAAAACCCTCCGTACGGACAGCAGGCCCCGCAGGCCGGCGGCCCGTCGTACGGCTACCCCCAGACGCCCCCAGGGCCGCCGTACGGCGGCGGCCGGAGCGGCGGTCAGGGCGGCTGGCCGCAGACGCACGGCGGCGGACACCCCGGCAACCACGGGGCTCGCGGCAACCACGGGGGCCACGGCAACCACGGCGAGCCGGAGTACTTCGGCGACGACGGCACGCACCCCCACCCGCAGGGTGGCGGCGCGGACCCGTACGCCGCCAACAACCCGGGGCACACGCAGATGTTCTCGGTCGGCGAGGACCCGTACCAGCAGGGCGACACCTACCGCGCGGGCAACACCCCGGCGGCCCCGCTCGGCCCGCGGCTGCCGTGGAAGGCCCTCCTCAAGGGCATCGTCACCAGCCCGAACCAGACGTTCCTGGTGATGCGCGACTACGCGGTGTGGGGCCCCGCCCTGATCGTGACGTTCCTGTACGGCCTGCTGGCCGTCTTCGGCTTCGACGGCGCCCGCGAAGACGCGATCAACGCGACGCTCTCGAACGCCGTACCGATCGTCCTCGTCACAGCCGTGACGATGGTGGTGAGCACCTTCATCCTGGGCGTGGTCACCCACACCCTGGCCCGCCAGATCGGCGGCGACGGCGCCTGGCAGCCCACGGTCGGCCTCTCCATGCTGATCATGTCCCTCACGGACGCGCCCCGCCTGGTCGTCGCCATGTTCGCGGGCGGCGACGCCTCCTTCGTCCAGATCCTCGGCTGGATCACCTGGGTCGCCGCCGGCGCGCTCCTGACCCTGATGGTCTCCAAGTCGCACGACCTCCCCTGGCCGAAGGCCCTGGGCGCCTCGGCGATCCAGCTGGTCGCGATCCTGTCGCTGATCAAGCTGGGCACGTTCTAGGCGGGACACCGCCGTACGACAGGACGGGGCCCCCGGCGCAGTCGCTGCGCCGGGGGCCCCGTCGCATGCCCGTACACGCACAGGCATGCACACTCATACGTCCCTGCACCCCCTACATCCCTGCACAGGCCCATACCGAGATCCTCGGAATCGGAATCCCGCCGCTTCCCCGGGCCGAGGGACCCTGGATCTTCCGCCGGCCCGATCCGTCGGACGGGCCCTACCGCGTCCTCACGAACCGGGCACGCAGGCCCGGTGCCACACGCTCGGTCGCGTACCGCACGGTGATCCGCGGCAGCTCTGCGTGGTTCCGGTCGAGGAAGTCCACCATCACCCGCTCGTCCCGGCGGCCGATCTCCCGCAACATCCACCCCAACGCCTTGTGGATCAGCGGCTCCGGATCCCGGCGCAGCCTGAGAACGAGTCGGAGGGTCGGCTCGAAGCGGCCGGCCCGGATCAGCGCCAAGGTGGCCAGCACGGCGATCCTGCGGTCCCACAGCCGCGCCGAGCCGGCCAGGTCGTCCAGCACATCCAACGGTCCGTCCAGGAGCCACGGCCCCAGCACGACATGCGCGGAACCATCCACCAGATCCCAGTTGTCCACGCAATCGGTGCGTGCCAGATAGAAATCGACCAGCTCCGTACGGTCGGCGCCCCGCGCACTGCGCATCTGCTCAGCCAGGACCAGCAGACCTGCGAACCGCTCCTCATGCACGCGGCTGTGCAGCAGAACGTCTACGTCCGTCAGAGGCAACTCCCGGTACTGCCGGGCCAGTTCACGCATCACGGGAACGCGCACACCGAGCAGCTCGTCGTCGTCCGCGGGGCTGAGCACCCGCACGAGCTGCGCCCGAACACGGGGCTCCGCATGATCTCTCAGCTCGGACCGCAGTCTCTGCAGGGTGCCAGTCGTCATGCTCACGGACGCTAGCGCCCTAGGTACTGTCGGCGCGCTCGGGTTGCGTACCCGCCATGACCGAAGCAGCACAGGACAGGGTGGGGTTGTCGCCCACGGTCTCCACGGCGACTGACCTCGGCAACCTGGCACTCGCCGCCGCGGCGAGTTGAGGCAGCCTCGTGCTGACCAGCGCTTCGAGGCTTCCGCGGAAGAGAGCCAGGTGGCCACGGCTGGCAGGCCGTCTGCTGATCGTCACGGCAGTGCTCGGCGCTGCGGGGGAAGCGGTGGACGACCTGACCTCGGTCGCGGAGTACCACGTGCCGCGCCCGCCGGGGCCGGGGGCTGCACGGCCGTGGTGCGGGAGACGTCCAGTCGGAGGAGACGAGGCCGTCGTCCACGCCTACAGGCCTACAGGCCGACGGGGCTGTCTCCGGGCCGTCTCCGGGCTGCCTCCGGGCCGTCTCCGGGCCGTACGAGGTCACCCAACGCCAACCGACAACGAGGCACTGCGCTGGCCGGCACGATCGGTCGGGGCAGTTTGCCAGGTGGTCTACGTGCCCGTGGACAAGCAGGAGTCCCCACGGGACAGCCACGTCACGTCTCCCTCCGGTTCGTTCGGGCTCGGAATCCCGCACCAGGACCGACAAGATCAACGATCGGAGCGGCGGGTAAAGGATCGCATCACCGCGTGCCACAGCCGTGCCAGATGCAGGAGTCACAAAGGGTCAACAAGGGTGACTGGCGGGCGAGTTACTGCCTCCTGTCGCAGCCGAGAAAGCCGCAGGTCACCGGCAAGACGCCCCAGCCTCTCCCCTAAAGCGGTGGCTCCCTGACAACCAGCGGCAGCGGCCAGCCGGCGCAGGCCACTAGTGCGCCGCCGTCCTCGTTGAGAAAGAGCAGGGTGGTCCATGTCCGATCGGCAGAATCGATCAGCCCTGTGCGCACGGGCCGGCCATGTTCGCGGATGAGTTGCACTGCTCGTTCCAGCCCAAGAGGTTCGAGTCCGTGCATCCGCATGCGCTGAAGACGGCGCTTGAAGACTCCAGCATGCTGGCCTGCGGGTTGTGCCCGATCTCCCACCCAGTAGGTGGCGCCGCTTCGGAGGGTGGCCAGAGCTATCACGGACGCCTCGTCGTCACCAGCCAACAGCGATTCCAGCACATGCCGTTCCATGGTCACCCCCCGTTTGGATCTTGCGGTACAGCAGCCAGGTATCGCAACCCCGGCAATCGCCCCGCACGGCCGTGTCCCTGCGGGACCGCCCAGGGGCCGGCATGGCTGTGACTGCCCGATCCGGCTAGAGCTACGGGTCAGCAGGCGCTTGTGCAAGGGCCTGCCCTTCAGGGGAGGCCCTCTCGGGCAATCGTCGGCTGAGACCTACCCGTCGACGTGCTCAGACCACCATCCTCGATCGGCTTGCCAATCCTGGAACCAGGCCACGAAGTCGGCCTCCGACTCGCCTGCCTCCCCCGCGTCCGCGTACGGGGCGGCGCATCCGTCTCCCAGCCACCAGACCCGGCCGCGCTGAAGCCCGGTGACCACAAGTGCCCAGAACTCGCAGTCACGGTTGCCGCCCAGGAGGACCGAGCCGTTCTGATAGATGCCGTGGAGTAGAGGTGAGTGCTCATCATGGTCGTAGTAGTCGTACTCCCACTGCCACTCCTCCTCCAGCGGGAACGGCTCAGTGAACCTGCGTACCGCCGTTCCGTCGAATGGTTCGGGGCTGAGCCAGCAATCAGCCTTCCAGCTTTGCCACTTCTCAGGCAGTCCTCCCAACGGCAGGAGCCGGTGTGCAGTGGATGCGCCCTCCAGCGAACCGTTGGACACCTCCGCGACAAACGTCCGGTAGGGCTCCGGCAGTTCGACTCCGCAAGCGGCTTCCCACGCCCGTACGCCGGCCCAGCCGAGGGGAGACCGTCGAAGATTCCCGGGGACAGCATCGCTGAGGGCGGAGATTGCACTTCGCAGTCGTTGCCACTCTGAGTTATCTGTCATGTACGTAGTGAACACCAGGCCTGACGGCAAGGCCGTGGCCCGAGTACAACACGAGTCCGCTGCCTCACCGGCACCGCGGGCACCGTGCCCCATTTGTGCCCGATCGTGCGAGAAACCGTGGGGAACCACGGTCGCCACCGGACAGTCCGCAGCACGACGACCCCCGACCGATTCACCTGGTCAGGGGCCGTTCGCCTGCGGTGGGTGTGGGATTTGAACCCGCGGTGACTCGCGCCACGACGGTTTTCAAGATCGCTGGCGGCACAATTCCCCGTCGCAACGAACCAAGTTCAGAGCGCTTCCTTGGACGGAGTAACAGGCTCCCCCGACTTCCGTACTACAGGCAAGACACTCCACGGGAAGTTGATCCAGTCATCGGTCCGCTTCCACACGTACTCGCACTTCACGAGGGAGTGGGACTTCTCATAGATCACGGCGGACCGGACCTCGGCCACGGCGTCGAGGCAGAAGTCGTGGACGAGCTTGAGCGTCTTGCCCGTGTCGGCGACGTCGTCCGTGATCAGGACCTTCTTGTCGGAGAAGTCGATCGCGTTCGGAACGGGCGCGAGCATGACGGGCATGTCGAGGGTCGTGCCGACGCCGGTGTAGAACTCCACGTTCACCAGGTGGATGTTCTTGCAGTCCAGGGCGTAGGCGAGACCGCCGGCGACGAACACGCCGCCCCGGGCGATGGACAGCACTATGTCGGGCTCGTACCCGTCGTCGGCGATGGTCTGCGCGAGTTCGCGTACGGCGGTGCCGAACGCCTCGTAGGTGAGGTTCTCGCGGACGATCGCGTCACCGCCCGTCACGGCCTCCTCGGCGCTCACACCTGGGTCCGGTGGAAGTTGAGGAAGGACCGGGAGGCGGTCGGCCCGCGCTGCCCCTGGTAGCGGGACCCGTACCGCTCGCTGCCGTACGGGAACTCGGCCGGTGAACTGAGCCGGAACAGGCACAGCTGCCCGATCTTCATGCCCGGCCAGAGCTTGATGGGAAGCGTCGCGAGATTCGACAGTTCGAGCGTCACATGCCCGGAGAAGCCGGGGTCGATGAACCCGGCGGTGGAGTGGGTGACGAGCCCGAGCCGCCCCAGAGAGCTCTTCCCCTCCAGCCGCGAGGCGAGATCGTCGGGGAGGCTGATGACCTCGTACGTACTCGCGAGCACGAACTCGCCCGGATGCAGGATGAACGGCTCATCCCCCTCGGGCTCCACGAGCCGCGTGAGATCGGCCTGTTCGACGGACGGGTCGATGTGCGGGTAGCGGTGGTTCTCGAACACCCGGAAGAAGCGGTCGAGACGCACGTCGACACTCGACGGCTGCACCATGGATTCGTCGTACGGATCAATCCGCACCCGACCGGCGTCGATCTCGGCCCGGATGTCCTTGTCTGAGAGAAGCACGCCCTGAGGATACGCAAGACGCGCGGACCGCCCCTAACCAGCCGGACGAACCCGCGCGCCTCGGTTGCTGCTACTGCTCCCGCTACTTCCGCTACTTCCGCTTATCCCGGCCTAGTCGGCTTCTGCCGCTTCTGCGGCTTCTACCGCTTTTGCAGCGCCACCGGTACGACACTGCGCAGCCGGGCACAGCGCGGGCAGCGCATGAGCCGGCCGGGGCCGAGGCGTTCGGCCTGCTGCATCGGGAACGAAGCGGTGCTGAACACGTGCCCATCGGCACAACGGACGACGGTGCGCTCCATCAAGTCCAAGAGTCCCTTCCCCAAGAGCCGCGTCTGGCTGTCGACCTACGTCGACCTGACGACGAAGCGCCACATTACGGGATGATTGGGACGGCCCTCCAGGCGGCACTCCGGTTCCCGTCGAAGGCCCACCCAGACCCTCTTCCACGCCTCCACCGTACGCCCCAACTCCCGCGCCCCGCAGCCCCGTCCCTGCCCCGGAAACACGTCCGGGCCCCACGCTTTCAGCGCACGGGGCCCGACATGAGGTAAAGTAACGACGCGTTCCGACACCGGCACCGACCGGCGTCTTACGCGGGTGTAGTTTAATGGTAGAACATCAGCTTCCCAAGCTGAGAGCGCGAGTTCGATTCTCGTCACCCGCTCCAGAGAGAAACCCCAGGTCAGCAGCCTGGGGTTTGTTTGTTGTCTAGACCATTTTGAGGGCTTCGTGCCCTCCGCGTGCCCTAAGTCGCGCGAATGTGCCCACCAGAGGACCACTAGAGGGTAGTTTCTGACAACACGTCAGCCATTTGTCTCGAATAGTGAGACGCATTTTCTGTGACCTGCACCACTTGCAGGCGTCGGGGTGGTGAAGTCGCATACGCAAAGCGACAGTTCGCGCTGCCGTCGGCTGCGGTGTCGTGCTGCTGACTGCCGGCCATCGCTCACGATGCGGCGGGTACGTCGTCCTCGCGCTTGTCGAGGGGGAGCAGGCTTGGGATGAGCCGGACGTAGGCGACCATCCCCAGAACCTCGACCAGCGTCTGGGTGACCACGACGACCGCTGCGACCACGAGGGCGTCGGGCAGTGCCAGGGCCAAGGGCAGGACGACCAGGGAGTTGCGGGTCGCGCCGGTGAAGACGATGGCCCGTCCGGCGCCAGTGTCGAGCCGGAACAGCCGGGCTATCGCCTTCCCGGCGAAGGCCATCACCAGCAGGAACAGGACATAGAAGGGGACGACGACGGCGACGTCGGTGAGGCTGTCGCCGAGCTTGGGGATCTGGGAGGCGACCACGGTCAGCAGGGTCGCGGCCATCAGCGGCACCATCGTGGTGGTCGCCGCGTCGGAGACCCTCTGTCCGGCCGGCCGACGCGCGGCCCACGCCTGCAGGGCCCAGGCGAGGGCGAGCGGGATGAGGATCAGGAAGGCGAAGGCTTCGAGGAACGGGCCCGCCTCAACGACTTCGGCCAGCTCGGAGCCCATGAACAGGTACAGGAACAGCGGCAGCAAGAGCATCTGGGCCACGAGAAGCAGTGGGGTCGCGGCCAGGAGGCGGCGGCTGGAGCCGCCGGCCAGCCCGGAGAAGACGATCACGTAGTCCACGCACGGGCAGAGCAGTACCAGCAGCACACCGACCCGCACGGCCTGGTCTTCGGGCAGGAACGTGAACATCGCCGCGACGATGAGCGGCACGATCACGAAGTTCACGGCCAGGGCCGCGGCGAGGAAACGGCCGTCGCGCAGCGAGCGGACCAGTTCGGCGGCCGGGACCTGGAGGAAGGTGACGAAGAGGAGGGTGCCGAGAACGGGGGGGTTGATGGCGTGCTCCAGCCCCGGACCGACGACCGGGGCCAGCCGGCCCAGCAGCCCGCCGACGGCCATCGCCGCGAGATAGATCGCGACCTGGTGGTGTTCCATCCGCTCGACCAGGCCCTGCGGTCCCTTCTGCGACACCCTGCCTGCTCCCTCGTGTTCGTACCGGCCGCCCCGCGGCAGACCTCTCGCCCATCCTCACAGGTCACACGACCAGCTCGGACACCGGCGATGCTCGGCCTCTCAGCGCGACGGCGCGCTGTCCTTCGGCGCCGGCCGGACGGTGGGCATGCCGAGATCGGCGGGGGCCGGGGTGGTGCGGCAGGCCGCTGCCCGTCGCCGCCGACGCACGACGAGGATTCCTGCTGCGGCGGCTACGGCCAGTACCGCGAGGACGGGCATCCACAGGGCGCCGATCGCGGAGGTGATACCGATACCGCCGAGCAGCGCCAGCAGCGGGCCGGCGCAGCACACGGCACAGGCTGCGATGGCAGCCGTGCCCGCGCCGAGTGTGCCCCACGGGCGAGGTGGACGGGATGAGGGAGGCGTCATGCGGTCGCTCCGAACAGTTCGGCCAGCATTCCGGCGGCGCTCTCTGGCGCGCGCACGCTCAGCTGAAGGGCATCGGGAGTCAGGTGCAGGGTGAAGTCGAAGAACGCACAGCAGCTCTGCTCGGCCGCGGCGAGCGCCGCGAGTTGTCCGGCGAGTTCGGCCTCCGGCGGGAAGGACAGCCGCAGCCCGTCGCCGATCTCCTCGCGCTGCTCGGCCTTCCCGGCGAGCGTGCGCCACTGCTCGACGCGCTCGCCCAGTTCGGCGCCGCCGAGCGTGCAGGCGACCGGGGCGTCCCGCCACGTCTCCCGCTCCGATCCGGAGGTGGGGCGGGTCGGCGAAAGCGTCACCGGAACCGGTCCGGCCGCCGGGACACTGGTGGTCGTGCAGCCGCAGTCCGAGCCGCACGCACCCGCCGGTGCCGGGCCCGACAGCACGGTATGAACTCCGGCCAGGTGGGCCGAGAACGCGCGCAGCTCGGCGATCCGACCGTCGGTGTCCTTGATCCGGTCGGCCACCAGCGGCAGCATCCGGGCCCGGACCGAGGCGCACACACCTTCCTCGCGGACATCCAGCAGCTCGCGGATCTCTTCCAGCGCCAGACCCAGCAGCTTGGCCGAGGAGATGAACGCCAGCCGTTCCACCGCGTCCTCGCCGTAGACGCGGTACCCGGACGGGGTCCGCTCGGCGGGCAGCAGCCCGGCGGTCTCGTAGAAACGCAGCGTCGTGGCCGGAACACCTGAGCGCTCGGCCAGCTGCGAGATGCGGTAGCTCGTCACACCACCGACGGTAAACCTTCAACCCAGCTCGAAGGTCAAGCCCGACTTCGCCTTGGTCCCCCTCCCCCGCTGTACAGAGCCGCTGGGGTCATGCCGCTCACGTGGCCCCGGCCGGAACTCGGCCGAAGCCACGTGGAGCTGCCGTGGATCATGCCTCAAGGGCCTGCTGACGCCCGCCGTCGGCTTCTTTCAGCTGCTGTCGCACCTCGGCGTCGATGTCCTGGGCGAGCTTGCGCTGGTGCTTCGCCGTGGAGTGCTGGTAGATCAGCTGGGCCCGTTCCGAGGACTGACCGGCGCGGACCATGAGGTCCTTCATCTTGGCGCCGGTGTCGGCGGCGAGGTTGTTACCGGTGTGGCGCAGGTCGTAGAAGCGGAAGTTCTCCGGCACGCCGACCTTGGTACGCGCCTTGCGCCACTTGCGGCCGAAGGTCGAGCGGCGGAAGGGTGCACCCTTCTCACCCACGAACAGGAGGCCGTCGGGCTCCTTCTCGGCGAACCACTGAAGATGTCGGCGTAGCTCGGGCTGCATGAAGTCGGGCAGGTACACGGTGCGCTTCCCCGCACGGGACTTGGGGTCGCCTGTCACCCTCCTTCCGTTGGTCAGCTCCGGTGAGGCATGCGTGACGCGCAGGGAGCATTCGTCGATATCGAGACTGTGACGGCGCAGTTCGGCGAGTTCCTCAGGGCGGAGGGAGGCGAAGGCGCCGAGCAGGACCATGAGGCGCCAGCGCGGGCCCATGGCGTCGGCGAGGTCGAATACCTGGTCGACGGTCGCGGTCGGGCGCTCGTCGGCCTCCTCCTTTCCTGCGCCCTTGATACGGCACGGGTTACTGCGCAGGAGGTCGTCGTCGACCGCCGTCTGGAGGATGGCCTTCAGCAGGCGGTAGGACTTGGCGACGGTGGTGGCGCCGGTGGCGTTCAGTCGCTCGGCCCTCCAGGTACGGATGGAGGGCGGGGCGATCTCGTCCAGGTCCTTACCACCGAAGGTGGGCAGGATGTGCAGGCTCAGCAGCGCGTTGTAGCGGTCGACCGTGGTCGGGGCCAGGCCGCGTTCCTCCATCCAACGCAGGGCGTACTTCTCGAAGTTGACCGCGCCGGCGTCCGGGTCGCTCCATGCGTTGCGCTCGATGTCCGCGCGGACGAGGTTGAGCCAGTCCTGGGCGTCAGACCTGGTCTCGAACGTCTCCGGTGCTTTGTGCCGCTGGCCGTCCGGTCCGAGGTAGCGGGCCTGCCATCGGCCGGAGGCGAGCTTGCGTACCGTGCCGAACTCGCGCCGCCGCTGCGGCTTGCGTGCCGCCATCAGGCCGCCTTCCCGTAGCGGGCACGGAGGCGGCGGACCGGCTCGACGGTGCGTGCCTCGACGTACTCGGTGATCGCGCTCTCGGGGATGCGGACCGGGCGGCCGAGCTTCACGTAGCGGATGCGGCGCTCGGCGATCAGGCGGCGGACGAAGCGCTCGCCCGTGCCAAGCATGTCGCCGGCCTCGGCCACGGTCAGGAGGCGGTCAGCCATGCGCGGTCACCTCCTGCGCGGTGCAGGCGGTGCAGGCGGTGCGCTGGGAGCGGGGAAAGGCAGGGGGTATTGCGGGTCGGCGCAAGGGCGTTGGGTCCTTTACTCGGATGTGGTTGGGCGTGGCAGGCCGTTCGGCGGCGTCGCCTGGAACTACGCGGTGCGGGTCCCGTGGAGGAGAGCCAGGGGCGAGACCCGGAGAGCCTGGGCGAGGGCGACGAGGTCGTCGATGTCACAGCGGCGCTGGGCGCGTTCGATGCGGGACAGCATCGTGTTGGTCATCGGACGGCCGAGGGCGGTGACGCGGGCGGCGAGCTCGCGCTGGGCGAGGCCGCGTTCGGTGCGGAGAATTTCGATGGTGCGAGCGGTCCGTATTCCGGCCGGCCCGATTTCCAGGGATCGTGCTGCCATGGCTCCATTTGTAGCTTCCATTCACCGGTTTGGTTAACCGGCGATCGTCGGCTATGTTGCGCCCGGCGAACGGGCGGGGCTTACCTCTGGGCCGGGTTCCGAGTGTCCGGTTGGCGGTGTCTTCGCCAGCCCGATGGCATGCTCTGACGTGGGGTGTTGTGTTGTAGCTTGCACTCTCAGCGGGAGTCAACGGGTTCCCGATGTGATGCTTCTGGCTTCACCTGACGGTGCATTATTTCGGCAACCGGCGATCCGGGTTTATGGTTTTATTCCTGCCTCGCAGCACACGTTCGCCGTCAGCTGTCTGATTTCCCGGCGGAATGCTGGACTTGTGCGGCATGGGTGTGGCTGTCTTGGCCATACGACGCCACCAGCCCTCCCCCGCGCCTTCGGACCGGGGCTGTGTGCAACCCCCTCCCTGTGCACCGCCCGACGAGGGCCGATCGCACCTCCCCGTCCTGACCTAGGAGCCGCCGCCCGATGAGCTACGACGCCCGCGAATGGGTCTGGGACCACAGCCGCAGCAAGGGCACCGCCCGCATGGTCCTCGCCCTGATCGCCGACCGGTGCCGCGACCGGCACTGCGTCGCCTACGCGTCCGTGCCCACCCTCATGAAACGCGCCAACGCCTCCCGCACCGCTGTGCGCGACGCCCTGGCGAATCTGATCGCCAGCGGCGAGCTGGTGCAGCTCCCCGACCGCAAGGGGCCACGGGGAGAGACGTACTACGTCCTCCCGGTTGCCGCCCGGTTCCTCGCGGACCAGCCCCGGGAAGGGGACCGGAATCCGGTCCCCCCATCGGGGCGGAATCCGACCCTCGGGGGATCGGAATCCGACCCTGCCGAGCACTTCGAGAGGGGATCAGAATCCGACCCCGGGGAACGGAATCCGGCCCCCGGGGGGTACGGATTCCGACCCGATGGGGGTGCAGATTCCGGCCCCCAGAACAGAAGAGAACCGAAGGTGAACGGTAAGAGCAGCAGCAGCTCTGCCCCGCTCATCTCCGCCATCGAGTGGCACATCGACGACGATGCCCGTGCCTGGCTGCAGCACCACGGCCACCTCGACCGACTCGGCGAGCACACCCTGCGCGCCGCCGACGAGAAGTGGCGCACCTACCGGGCCACCTGGGCGCCCCGCACTATCGACGCGTGGGCCGCCGACTGGCGCGCGTGGATCGCTCGGGAGCACACCCCAGCCCCTGGCCGCCCCAACCTCTACGCCTTGCCTGGCGGCACCCCCACCGCAGCCACCGGCATGACGCGCTCCGAAGCGCACATGGCCGCCCTGCTCGCCGCCCTCGACGACCCGACCGGAACGGAGTAACCCGCCCTTGCACCGACGCGAAGTCGCCGCCGTCCTCGCCTACATCGGACGCCTCGACCCCCGCACCATCCGCACCGGCACGGGCGAGGCCCGTGGCCAGATCGCCCAGTGGCAGGAGCTGCTCGACGACGTGCCCTTCGCCACCGACCACGGCTGGGACGTCCGCGAAGCGATACGGTCCCACATCCTCGACTCGCCGTACCCGATCCTGCCCGTGGACATCGCCCGCAGATGGCGTACCCACCGACGCGACCGCCGCGACCGGCACACCGACCCCACTCCCACTGCCGACCCCGACGATCCGGCCGCCTGGCGTGCCGAGCTGCTCCGTGCCCGGAACGCTGTCGCCGCCGGCACGGCCGCCCCGTCGACGCACCGGCAGATCACCAGCGATGGCCGGCCTCGGGACGTCGAGGAGCGCCTGCACGAGATCGGTTCGTGCATCCCGCCGACCGTTCGTGCCGAGTTGGCCCGCTACCGTCCGACCCGCGCCGCGCGCGAGGCCGCCGTCGCCGAGGGCGTCCCCGATGCGCTCGGTGTCCGGTGCGACTGGTGCCACGCCCCCGTGGGCTCCCCGTGCCGTCAACGCAGGGCGAGCCCTGACGGAGCCGCCCGGGGCAATGCCGTACGTACGACTCCCCACCCGTCGCGCGTCGACCTCGCCGCTGCCCGGATGGACCGACACCGAGCTGCCTGACGCGGTCCGACTTCGCTCCTCGCGCAGCTTCGTGGGGCTACGAACGTCGGTCCCGAACCGGTCGTACGCGGTCCCCGACGAGCACTTCGGGGACCGCGTCCCGGGGACCGTGCCGACGGCTGCCGGGGACCGGTCCCCTCTGAAACCGCAGCTCAGAGGGACTTTTATTGCGGTCCCCGGAGCGTCCCCAGCAACCGGGACCGTCCCCGGAACAGCCCCCTTCGGTCCCTGCGGGGACCGGGACCGTGGGGTGAAAGGGGGACGGTCCCCGTGACGACGTGTCAGGGGGACCGTCCCCGATGAGCGTCGCGTCCCGTCCCCAATTGTCTGGGGACCGTGCACCGCAGCGCTTTGGGGACCGGTCCCCAAAGCGCCCCTCGCAACCACAGCCCTGCCCCTGACAGCACCTACCGCAGCTCTCACAACCGTCGCATCGCTCCGGCCACTGGCCTCATCTGCCATAGCTCGGCGCTTCGGCGGCTCAGCTCCCCTGCCGACCACACCCTCGGAGAACCACACGTGCACGACCGACACCACGAAGACACCAACCGGCAGGAGACGGCCAACGCCCCGGACAACCGCGCAGCAAGCAATGGCGATGGACCGTCCATGGGCCGGTCCATCGCGAGCACCTCCGCCCCGGGGGTGGCGGAGGGGGAGCTCCGGCACGAGGGCGTGCCGGAGCAGGAGGGGGTGGGCGAAGACGTCGTCGCCGAGCAGCAGCCCGCTGTCGTGCGCGCCGCCGATGAAGCCGCGCTCTACCGTGTCGCCCGTCGCCGCGAAGCCAGCGGCGACGGGCAGCGCAAGGAGCGTGTCGATGCCCGCTACAGCGTCGGCGAGAAAGCGAAGATCCTCGCCAAGGCCAAGGCGTTGGACATCACCGGCGCGCACCTGGTCGGCGCGGTCGTCATGGCCTTCGTCAACGGCGAGGAGCACCTGCCCGACCAGCGCACGGTCTACGACGACGTGATCGATGAGTTCGCCGCCCTGCGCACCCAGATCGCCCGGATCGGCACCAACGTCAACCAGATCGCCCGCCGCCTCAACTCCGGCGGCGATTCACACCCTGTGGACGCCGCCATTCTGGAGCGGGCCGAACGCCTCCTGGCCACTGCCCGGGACGCTGTGAAGGCCGTGGACGAGGCCGCTTTCCGGGCGGCCGGGCAGAAGGCGGGCCGGGTGTGATCGCGAACATCGTCAAGCCGGGCAGCAGGACCCGGGGCGTGCTGATCTACCTCTTCGGTCCGGGTACGGCGACCGTGCACACCGACCAGCACATCGTTGCCTCCTGGGACGGCTTCGCCCCCGACCCCGGACCCGAAGACAGCCCCAGCCACAAGGAGCGGATGGAGCAGCTCGTCAAGGCCCTCGACCTGCGGGTCAAGCAGGTCGGCGACCAGGCCCCGGAGGGGCATGTGTGGCACTGCTCGCTCCGTGCCGCACCCGAGGACCGCACCCTGACCGACGCCGAGTGGGCCACCATCGCCCGCCGCGTCCTGAACGCCACCGGCATCGCCCCACACGGTGATCCGGATGGCTGCCGCTGGATCGCCGTGCGCCACGCGGACGACCACATCCACATCGTCGCCACCAAGATGCGCGGGGACCTGCGCCCGCCGCGCAACTGGAACGACTACCACCGCGTCATGACAGAACTCAGCGAGATCGAGACCGACTTCGGCCTCCACCAGGTCAACCGCGACCGAGACACCTGGCCCGCCGCCAAGCGCCCCACCCGGGCGGAGACGGAGAAGGCCGCCCGCAACGGACGCGACCGGGCGGCGCGCGAGCAGCTGCGCCGCATGGTGCGCACCGCGGTCTCCCACGCTCACAGTGTGGAGGAGTTCCTGAACCTGCTCGCCGACGCGGGCCTGCAGGTCGAAACCCGCACCCTGCCCTCCGGGGACCTCAAGGGCTACAAGGTGGCCCTGCCCGACGACACCAACACCGACTTCGAGCCCATCTGGTACTCCGGCTCCAGTCTCGCCACCGACCTGTCCCTGCCCAAGATCCAGGAACGCCTCGCCGCCACCGAACCCGCCGCCCCGCAACCAGCAGGCCGGCCTCGGCCGAACCCGTGGCACCAGGCCACCGCCACCATCGAGCGCATCCCCCACCACCTCGCCCAGGACAACCCGGCCACAGCCTCAGCGCATCTGGTGGCGTTCGGGGAGATCCTCTACGCCCTGCCCGCACTCGCCCCCGCCCACCTCCGCTCCGAGCTGCGCCAGGCGGCCTTCGCGTTCGAGTACGCGGTCAACACCCGTGCCCGCGTGGGCCATCAGCATGCCCGCGCCATCCGCGGCGCCCTGAAGACCATGAGCACCCACCCCGCCGACGACAGCCTCGTAGCCATGCTCGTGGACGCCGCCATCCTCGCCGTCATCGCCGTACGCCGCAGAAGCGTCCTGCACCACCACGACCAGCAGGTCGCCGCAGCCCAGCAGACCCTGCTCCACCTTCAAGCCGCGTACGGGCAGGCGGCACCGGCCCCGCTGGCACGGCTCGCCGAACGCAAGCCGCCGGCCGACACCACACGCCGATACGCCGAACATCTGCGCAAGGCCGTGCCCGCCTACGCCGAACAGGTCCTCGACGAAGCCTCCTGGGACGCATTGGCTGCCGTGCTCGCGGAAGCCGAACGCGCAGGCCACGACCCCGCCACCCTGCTCCAACAAGCGGCCGGGCAACGCCCGCTGGACGATGCCCGCTCACCGGCCGAAGTCCTCACCTGGCGCGTCCAGCGCCTCGGCGAACGCCACGCGCCCGGCCCGCGCGCCCGGGCCGAACAAGCCCGCAGCACCACTGCCCGCGCCCGATCCAACCCGCAGGTCGCTGAGCAGACCCCTCCTGCGGTCACACCGCTGACGTCCAGTCCGCACCGGTCACGGTAATCACCCGGCCAGACAGGCAGGCTCTTCCGCGCCGATTACCGGCAACCCTGACACGTCGATCGGAGGAACCGTTTCCAGGTCGGCAAACGACTGACGGGCCCGACCACGCCATGGTCGGACCCGTCAGCTCGCGTCACCCAACGGATTCGGTGACAGCGGCCCCGCTCCGGGAAGGTCCCAACTCCGTTGTCAGTGACTGCTGTCAGGCTGAGCTCCATTCGCCGCAGGCCGTCGTCAGGAGGAGAGCATGAGCAACGCCGATCTTGGCCCGCTGGTCATCACGCGCCGCGGCGGCAGCGAGCCGATACGGGCCAACGGCGAAGCAGTAGGTAGACTCGGCGAGTTCTGGAGCTGGGCCTGCTCCGACCTGGCCAACAACACTATGCGGGGTGTCCTGGCCGAGTATCTCGTGGCCACGGCCCTGGGCGCGGCAGCCGGCACCCGCACCGAATGGGACACCGTCGACATCCGCACGCCCGAAGGGTGGCGCGTCGAGGTGAAGTCGACGGCCTACCTGCAATCGTGGGCGCAGTCCGGGGCGTCGAAGGTCCAGTTCGGCATCGCGCCGGCTGCCGGCTGGGACGCAGAGACTGGCACCACCTCGGCCGAAGTACTGCGCCGCTCGGACGTGTACGTCTTCTGCCTGCTGCATCACCAGGACAAGCAGACCCTCGATCCCCTGGACCTCGGCCAGTGGACCTTCTACGTCCTGCCCACCCGGGTCCTGGATGAGCGGTGTCCCGGCCAGAAGAGCATCAGGCCGTCCAGCCTCAAGCGCCTCAACCCGCTGGAGACCGACTTCACTGGCCTGCAGAAGGCAGTCGCCGCGTGCGCCGAAGGCACTCAGTAATTCCGGGTGGCGGGCTCAGCCCGCGCTGTGAGCCTTGTCGACCGCCTTCGCCAAGTGGGCATCAACAAGGCCGGGGCTGCCGGAGACCACGACGACCACCGTCCCAGTGCGGACAGCTGTCTGCTTGACGAGGTGGCTGCGTCCACTGCCGGTGAAGGTGAGCAGTTGGCTCCACAGCTCATCGCCCAGCCGGGCCGCGGCCACCTTCTGAGTCGACACCTTGACAGGGGTGCTGCCGAAGAAGAGCTGGTACGTGGGGCAGGAGGTCATCGCTTCGAAGATCCGGCCCACGCCATTCGAGAGCCTCTCCTCGGTGTCGCTGTACAACTCCTCCGCCACCTCCGAGTTGCTGCCGTGGGCATAGGTGAAGGACGTCTTCGCCTTGCGCGGGAAGTCGAGGCCGCCACCGACAACAGCCGCGCCGCCGAGCTCGTCCAGGGCCGGGCAACCGGACGCTATGACGTCGTCATGTCCCCTGGGCTGCTGTGGCTTGCGGAGATATCCCTCGCCGAGGTCCCGCTCGTCCAAAAGGCGCTTGCTCAGCTCGGCCGAGGACAGCGGTGCGAGTGCCGGAGCGTGCTTGCCTTCCTGCTGTTTGGGCGCGGAGGCGGGGAAGACCGGACCGTCAGTGGGCGTGCTGCCGGTGGAGCAGCCCGCCATGGCCAGGACGGTGAGGACGCTCAGACTGAGGGCGGTCGTGGTGTGAAGGCGCATGTGAAACCCCTAAGTGGCTGCGGAGCTGACGGTCTGACCAGGCCGGTCCTCCGGCGCCGGCGATATCCAGGGGCAGGGGTGAGGGGTTTCGGGGTCAGTGGCCGGGGTGACGCAGCCCGTCCTCAAGGGTCGGGTGCCACTGGTCTACCGGACTGGAATTGCGGTTGTACCAGGCGGCGTCCAAACGAGGCTCTCGCGCCTCGTGACCGGCCCTGCAGCGCAGCCACACCGAGTCGTCGCGCATGCAGAAGACGATGGGTGCGGATCCTCTCCGGGGAAGGTCGTTGATCAGGCTCCGAGTTGGTAGTTGTGCTGGTCGGGGTAGGTGCGCTGGTGTTCGCGGGTGTGGTGGTAGGCGAGGTAGGGGTCGAGGTCGTCGTTGGCGTGGACGGCGCGGAGCTTGAGGACGGCCTCGGCGCCGGCGAGGCCCCAGCGGGCGCCGGTGATGTCGAGGCGGTCGCCGATGAGGTGACGGCAGGCGCCTTCGACCGAGCCGGTGGCTATGGGCCAGCCCGCTTCGAGTGCGGTGTCGTAGTGCAACTGGTCAAGGTGTCCGGTGAGGTAGTCCCGCACCCATACGTGTCGGGGGTACAGCCCGAGTCCAGTGGGGCGCCGAACACCGCGCCTTCGCCCGCGCCGACGCGGTATGGCTGAAGGACGTCATCACCGTCCTGGAACGCGACCTGGCCGTCCTGCGGCACCTGCATGTCATCGTCGACCCCACCTGCACCGTGCGAGGGGGCAGCATCACTGTGCAGCACCAGCCGGGCAGCGCTGACGGCCCCACCGATACGCGGCTACGGCGCACCCCGGCCGTCGAAGCGGTACTGGCTCTCGCCCGTACACCCATAAAGGTCAGCGAACTCACGGCCAAGCTGTCCAGCGACTACCCCGACACCCCGCCTGCGATGATCGAGGACATGCTGCGCAGCCTTGTCGCGCACCGCGTGCTGCTGGGCAGCCTGCACGCCCCCATGACGTGCGACGACGCGCTCGGTCACCTGGTCGACCAGCTCGAAACAGCCGAAGTCGCCTCCGACACGGCCAGAAAGCTGCGGCAGATTCGCACGCTCCTCAGCGCCCACGACAGCGGCCCACTGGACAAACAACGCTCTCTCCGCGCACAGGCCGGCGCAAGGATGAATGCCCTCACCGGCATCACGGACCGCACCCTGGTCGTCAACCTACGGCCCGACCTCGACATCGTCCTCCCGGAGATCGTGACACGTGAGGCTGAGCGCGCCCTGGAGGTCATGGCCCGGGTCACGCCGTACCCGAACGGCTCTCCGGCGTGGAGTGATTACCGGGCGCGGTTCCTGGAGCGCTACAGCATGGGCGCCATCGTCCCCTTGCGGGACCTCACCGACCCGGACACCGGCCTCGGCTTTCCGGTCGGCTACCGCGGCACGGTCCTGAAGCGCCCAGTGCTGGCGATAAGCCGCCGCGACGAGTACCTCCTCGCCCTCGCCCAGAACGCAGCCCTCAGCGACCAGCGCGAGATCGTCCTCAGCGAGGAGGACATCCAGGCGCTGTCCCTCGGCGAGCCCGACCAGGTTCCCGCGCACGTCGAACTGTGCTTCACCGTGCTGTCGCCCTCCCTGAAGGACCTGGAGCGAGGCCGGTTCGCCCTGATCACGGCCGGGCTCTCCCTCGCCGCCGGCACCACCACCGGCCGCTTCCTGACCATGCTGGAGCGACCCGACCGGGAGCGGATGATCGCCGCGTACGCCAACCTGCCGACGCTCGCCGCCGGCGCCACCCGAGGCCAGGTCTCCAGCCCGCCGCTGCGGCTGCCCACGTACAACGTCGCCCGCGCCCCGGCCGTCGTGCCGAAGGTGCTATCCGTCAGCGAGCACAACCCGCACGCCACCCTCGACCTGGACGGCCTCGGCGTCGTCGCCGACTCCCAGCGCCTGTACCTGGTGCAGCTTGCCACCGGCCGGCCCGTCGAGCCGTCGGTCATGAACGCCGTGGAACTCGCCAACGCCACCCATCCACTGGTCCGCTTCGTGTGCGAACTGCACCGCTCGCACGCCGCGGTCCTGCTGCCCTTCGCCTGGGGCGCGGCAGCCCAACTACCGTTCCTGCCCGAAGTACGCGTCGGCCGCACCATCCTGTCCGCCGCGTGCTGGCGACTCCGCGCCCGAGACCTCGGCGGGGACAACTGGGCCTTCCGCTTAACCGACTGGCGCATCCGCTACGGCGTGCCGCGCACCGTCTATGTCGGCAGCGACGACCAGCGGCTGCGCCTGGACCTCGACATCCCCGCCCACGTCCAACTTCTCCAGGCCGAACTGGACCGAAACGGAACGGTGGTGCTCCACGAGGCGCCCCCGGAGAGCGCGTTCGGCTGGGTGGGACGCGCGCATGAGATCACCGTGCCCTTCGCCGCCGACCAGCCGCCCACCCTCACATCCATCTCCCGGACCGCGACCGTGGTGAGCCGCACCTCCGGCCGGATACCGGGCGCGAGCGAGTGGGCGTACCTCAAGCTGTACGGCAACTCCGACCGCACGCCGGAGGTGCTGACCACCCACCTGCCGCGGCTGCTGAGCGACTGGGGAACCGAGGAGCCGACCTGGTGGTTCACCCGCTACGCCGACCCCGACAGCCACCTGCGACTGCGGCTCCGCCTGCCAGACCCGCATGCCTTCGGCCACGCCGCACAGCGCGTCGCCGCGTGGGCCGCAGAGCTACGCGCCGAGGGTCTGATCCAGCGCGTGCAATGGGCCACCGACGAGCCGGAGACCGGCCGCTACGGCACCGGCACCGTCCTCGAGGCCGCCGAACGGTTCTTCGCCGCGGACTCCGCCGCCGCGCTCGCGCAGCTGGCCCTACCCATCCCCGATCGCCTGCGGCCTGCCGTCACCGCCGCCAGCTTCGTGGACATCGCCGACGCCTTCCTCGGCTCACCCGCAGACAGCCGGGCATGGCTCACCACCAACCTTCTGAAGAACGACGGCGACCCCGCACCCCGCGACGTACTCACCACGGCCATCCGTCTCAGCACCCCGGACCCCGACCACGCCTCCCTGCGGTCCCTGCCCGACTGCGCCTACGTCGCCACATCGTGGGCCCGGCGCCGAGACGCCCTCACCGCCTACCACCAGGCACTCAAAGGCAACGGTGCCGACCCAGCCGCCGTACTGCCATCCCTACTGCACATGCACCACAACCGCACCACCGGCATCGACCCCGGCAGCGAAGCCACCTGCCGCCGCCTCGCCCGCGCCGCCGCCCTGTCCTGGACCGCCCGCACCCAAGGAGCCCCGCGGTGACCACCGCCCCGCCCGCCCCCGGGGCCGACCTGGCCACCCGGCAGTCCCTCGCGCACGGCCCCCTCGGCATCACCCTGCTCCACATAGAACGAGCCCGGCGCGGGCTCGCCCCATGGCAGTCCGTACACCGGCAACTCGCCGCCGTCGGCCCCCTGATCGACGGAGACGATGCCAGCCTGTTCCTCGGCGCACCCGCGATGACGTACGTCCTGCACCTCGCCGCCACCAACAGCGACCGCTACGCCGGAGCACTGCACGCACTGGACACCAGTGTCGCCGCACACACCCGCCGCCGCCTGGCTGCCGCCCACGCGCGCATCGGCCAGGGCCGCTACGCCAGCTTCGCCGAGTACGACCTGTTCCGGGGCCTGACCGGGCTCGGTGCCCTTCTGCTGCGGCGCCTGCCGGAGAGCGACGAGCTCAAGGCCGTCCTGGAGTACCTGGTGCGGCTCAGCGAACCTGTGACCGGGCCCAAGGGGCAGCCGCTTCCCGGCTGGTGGGTCGAGCATGCCCCGGCCAGCCACCAGGCGGCAACGCCGGGCGGTCATGCCAACGCCGGTCTCGCCCATGGCATCGCCGGCCCGCTCGCCCTCCTCGCACTGGCCAAGCGCCACGGCATCACCGTGAACGACCATGACACCGCCATGGCCCGCATTTGCCACTGGCTCGACCGCATACGCCGCAGCGACCACCGCGGAACTCGCTGGCCGCGCTGGATCACCGATACAAACCCGACACCCGTGGCGCCGACCGCACCGTCCTGGTGCTACGGCGTCCCCGGACTGGCTCGTGCGCAGCAGCTCGCTGCGATCGCCCTGGGCGACGAGGACCGCAAGAGGATGGCCGAACGCGCTCTCCTGTTATGCCTGTCCGACCCGCACCAGCTCGACCAGCTCACCACCCGCGGCCTGTGCCACGGAGTCGGCGGCCTCCTGCGCACCGTGCAACGTGTCGCTGAGGACGCCGAGGCCCCCACGGTGTTCACGGACCGGCTCCCCGAACTGCGTGAACGCTCCCTCGCCCTCCCCCTCCGGAAGAAGCCGGCTTCCTCGAAGGGGCGGCAGGAGCGGCCCTGGCCTTCCAGTGCGCCGAACCGGGGGCCGCGCCCGCCACCGACTGGGATGCCTGCCTGCTCCTGTGCTGAGGGGGACGACGTGGACCACACGGGCACCACTGCGATGGAGGGCGCCATCCTGTCCGTCCTCGCGGGAACGCCCCTCGATGAGGCCGCCGGCGAGGTACGCACATCCCCTGCTCGACTGGCCGACGCGGTTGAGCGGTACCGCGCCGCCGGTCGCGCCGCACTCACCACCTCACCCGCAGGCTGGCACCAGGTGAACATCGAGTTCGCCGACTACCCCACCGCGGAACGCGCCTTCCGTGCGTACATCCTGCCGGTCCTGCGCACCGGGCCGGTCGGAACATGGTGGTTCGTGCGCAAGTCCCTTGCTGGCGCCTGCGCGTCCAGGCGAGCCCGGACGCGCGAATCAAAGACGCCGTCGCGCAGGTCACCGAAGCCCTCGACAGCGCACTGTCCTGGGGCGTGGCCAAGGGGTGGTGGTCCTCCCTGTACGAGCCGGAAACCATCGCGTTCGGTGGTACGGAAGGATTGATGCTCGGGCACACCCTGTTCCACACCGACAGCGTCGGCGTCCTCCACTACCACCAGCACGCCGCCGAAGGCACCGGCGGCCTCCTCGGAGCCAAAGAGACCTCCCTCCTCGTCACCGCCCTGTTCCTGCGGGCGGCCGGACTGGAATGGGGAGAACAAGGAGACGTCTGGGGGCAGATCGAAGCCCGACGGCCACTCCCCGAAGACGTGTCCCCGGACCAGGTCAGCCGCATGGCGGACACGCTACGGCGCCTCCTGACGCTCGACGCCGGCCCCACACTCACCGACGGCCCACTTGTGCCGTTGGGGAACTGGGTGACAGGCATGGAGCGGGGTGGCCGAACCCTCGCGGACGCGGCACGTGCGGGCAGCCTTCAGCTCGGCCTGCGCGGCATCCTGGCACGGCACGTCCTCTTCCACTGGGACCGCATGGGTTTCACCACGCGCCAGCAAGCCATCTGGGCACGAGCGGCACGTGAGACGGTCCTCGGTAGTTGACCGGCGCTCCACGGCCACTTCACGTGAGCCCACCGAAGTACCTGTCACAGGTGCGTCGCACCACATACCGTCGGGACGGACGTCGTCAGCCGGTAAGCGCGGCTGCCGCGGAGGGTGGAGGGCATGGCGTCGTGACGGACGAAGAGCTGCGGGAAAGACTGGCGTGGGGGCGGCAGAGGCTCGAAGAGATGGGCGTATTCCGGTCCCCGGAGGGACTTCGGTGGGCAGCCGCCCACGGGATCGTGCTGTTCGTGTGGCGCAACGGCCCCATCGAGGACGCGCACGCTTCACCACCCAGCAAGCGACGCAAGAACCTGCACGATGGCGCGATGTTCGCCCGCAACACGTGGCTGACCCGACAAGCCTTCGACGCCTTGGGGAGCAGCGAGCCCTTCCGTCTGCTGGAACTGGAGGACGTGATCTTGGACCGCGAGGCGGTCTGGCCGGGGTGCGACGGGACGTTGACGGACTTCGGCTGGGGGTTCCTGGGGGAGATCAAGAAGCACGTCAAGAGACGCATCGACACCCTCATGCACTTCGAGGAACAGCTGCCGCACGACGACTTCCTGATCTTCATGGCCGCCCCACAGCTCGGAACCCACGACGACCACTTCGGTATGCCGAGATGGCCTGCTTGCGTGAAGGCGGCGATCCGTCGCTTGCGCGGCGAGGACGAGGAGTTCTTCCGCAAGCGCGGCGATCTGATGAAGCGCATCGGGCCAGCGCCGGACTCGGTCACCACAGACCTGGAAAGGACAGAGAAGGCGCTGCTGAACGCCCCCTGGGAACTGGGCGCCGAGGCTCTCGGCTGGTTCGCCTGGAACCCGATCCTGAGGGTGCCTCGTCCATCGCCTCCGACGTGCTGAAACGCCGCAGGGCAATGCGTACTCACTCACAGCACCCGCCGGAATCCCGGCAGCCTGCGCAGTCCGGCAGCGAGCAGGAAGGACGTCGGCACGGCGGTGACGGAGACGATGCTCCACGCGGCGGTCGCGGACAGGCCACGGTCCGCCAGGTGGTACTGCAAGGTCACCACGATCGGAAGATGGTCGATATAGACGGCGTACGCGTCTGCCGCCAGTTCGCGTGTCAGGCGGTTGTCGCCGCTGGCGGTCTCGCGCAACAGGGTGAGCAGGCCGACGCTCAGGGCCAGCACAGGGCGCTCTCGTACGCTGACCACAGGGCGGCGGGGGCGTTGAGTCCGCCGGGCCGAAGCAGTCCGCGTCCGCGCCGACGGCGAACAGGAGGGCCAAGGCGAGCAGGCCGCCGGTCAGCCAGAGCCAGCCGGTGCGGGCATCGAGCCGGTCGAGCCATCCGTGGCGGTGGGCGAGGACACCGAGGGTGAAGAACGTGGCGTGCTGCGGCAGCCGGGCGGGCTCGACCTGGACGAAGTCCAGGACCGGCACCCAGGTGTCGAGCGGGTAGCGCAGGCGGATCGCGAACGTGGCGGCGGCGACCGCGGCCGTCCTCCCTGTCCTCGCCGTGCGCCGCAGGAGCGCTCAGCACCACCACGACCAGCAGGTCGCCGCCGCCCAGCAGACCCTGCACCACCTCCAGGCCGCCTACGGGCAGGCCGCACCGGCCCCGCTGGCGCGGCTCGTCGTAGGAAAGCCGCCGGCCGACGTCACGCACCGATACCCGAGCACCTGCGCACGGCCGTGCCCGCCCACGCCGAACAAGTCCTCGACGAGACCGCCCGGGACGCATTCGCGGCCGTGCTCGCGGACGCCGAGCGCGCGGGCCACGACCCCGCCATCCTGCTTCAACAAGCGGCCGGGCCACGCCCGCTGGACGATGCGGGCTCGCCAACGGAAGTCCTCACCTGGCGCATCCAGCGCCTCGGCGAACGCCACGCACCCGGGCCGAACAAGCCCGCAGCAACACTGCCCGCGCCCGATCCGCCCCGAAGGCCGCTGAACTCACCCCTACCGCGGTCACGCCGCTGGCCTTCCTTCCGCACCGGTCACGGTGATCACCCGGCCAGACACGCAGGGTCTCCAGCGCTGGTTGCCGGAGACTCTGACACGTCGATCGAAGGAACCGGTTCCAGGCCGGCGAACGGCTGACGGGCCCTACCATGCCATGGTCGGGCCCGTCATCTATCGTCGCTCAACGGCTTCCGGTGACTGCGGCTCCCGGGTCGGGGTGGGCCCACCTCCTCTGTCAGTGGCTGCCGGCAGGCTGAGCGCCATTCGCCGCAGGCCGTTGCCAGGAGGAGATCATGAGCAAAGCCGCTCTTGGTCCTCTGGTCATCAGGCGCCGGAGCGGCAACGAGCCGATACGGGCCAACGGCGAAGCTGCAGGCAGACTCGACGAGTTCTGGAGCCGGGCATGCTCCCACCTGGCCGGCAACACCGTGCACGGTGTCCTGGCCGAGTACCGGGTATCCACGGCACTGGGCGCCGCCGCCGGTATCCGCCCCGCTGAGCGGTGTGCATCGTGAGGTCGCCTTGCGGTGGGCCTACCTCGCCGCGGGACGCAACTCGGACGTCAGGAAGGAGACGATGGTCTGCCACGACGGTGTCACGGGAACAGGCGGCGTGGTGTGACCGTGCCGTGCGTATTCCTCGTAGGCGTCCCGGCGGGTGTCGGGGTCGCCCAGCATGCTGGAAATCGGACCGTGACCGGCGTGCGGGAGGGAGATCATACGCACATTGGCTTTGGCGGAGGCCAGGGCGTCGCGCAGCAGTCGGCCCTGGTGGTAAGGCACCAAGGGGTCCTGCTCGCCGTGGAAGATCAGCGTCGGGGGCAGGGGCCGGTCGGTGACGTAGGTGAGAGGGTTCGCGGCCGCGACCTTGTCCGGGCAGTCCTTGATGGGACAGCCGAGCAGCCGCGATTCGGGTGAGCGTGCGTCCGAGTGGCAGTCGGTCGTCCCCAGGAGCTGGTTGAACACCTTGCAGTCGTCCAGCATGTGCGCATCCATCTGGGAAAAATCAGTCGGCGGGTAGAACGGCACGGCCGCCTGTACCGCGCTGGACGGACCGCGCACTCCCACGTCTCCCTCCAGTCGCGGGAGGTCTCCGGTGACCGCGGCCATCGCCGAGGTCCAGCCCCCCGAGGAATCACCCATGATCGCGAAGCGTCGAGGGTCGAGGTGGTAAACCTGGGCGTGCGCCCGCAGCCAGCGTATGGCGCCCTTGATGTCGTGGAGCTGGGCCGGGAACTCGGCCTGTGAGCTGGAACGGACCGACACACCCGCCACCGCGAACCCATGCGGGTTGAGCTGGACGGCGACCTGGTCAGCGCCCTGTCGGCCGTTGTCGGCCATCCACGCCGAGCCTCCCGTGAAGATCACCAACGGAACCGGCCGCTGCGACCGGGGGATGTACAGGTCCAACAGGTGGCCCTGGCTGTCGGCCGGCTGGGCCGGCGCGTAGGCGATGTCCCTGGCCACTCTCACCTCGTCGGGTCCGGGGGCGGGGGCCGCATGACCGGGGGCCATGGTGACCCCCAAGGCGATGGCAGATGCCGCCAGCGCCATGAGAGCGCGACCAATACGCAACCGCGTAGTTCGTCGATGCCGGATCCTCATGCTCACTCCTCTTCGAGTGGGAAGCGGCCGGCGGCTCGGATGCCGAACAGCCGGGATGGCCGGATTACTTGAAGCAGATGAACCGCGTTCGCCTGACGAAATTTAATTCGTTGGACGGCTGGCATGAGTTTGGGTCTGGCACCAAGCGGGTGTCAATGGTGGTGAAGATGCACGGGCTCACGACCCACCGGCAGCGGGCCGGCGACAGCGCCACTGCGAGGGCTTCGGCTGCCCTCACCCGGCTAGTGACGGGCGCATGTCACGGGCGGAGGCGCGCTCCGGCGCTCACGCGATCCTGCGCCGAACACCCCGGCCGTCACGCGGCGGTGGCGCCGTCAGGTCTTGGTCGAGGAGACCGGCCCCAGGTCACGTTCGATACCTGCCGCCGCGGCGTGGAGCGCGGGCAGGACCTCCTCGAGGCATTCGGTGACCGAACGCCGACTGGAGTGCATGGCGACGTTGATCGCGGCGCGCACCTTGCCGTCCCGGCTGCGGACCGGCACGGCCATCGAGCGCAGACCGACTTCGAGTTCCCCGTCGAGCAGGGCGTATCCGTCGTCGTCGGCCTGTGCGACAAGCCGGATCAGTTCATTGAGATCCGTCACCGTCTGCGCGGTGAGGGACGTCGGAGCTGAGGAGGCGAGGATCGCGGCGCATTCGTTCCTGGGCAGGCCGGCGAGCAGTACGCGGCCCATCGCGGTGGCGTACGCGGGCAGTCGTGTGCCCACTGTGGCGTGGACCGTCATCAGGCGGGCGGGGGCAGCGCGGGCGACGTAAAGGATCTCCGAACCGGAGAGCACTGTCATGGACGCGGAGTCGGAGAGCCGGTGGGACAGGGCCGTGAGATGGGGTTGGGCCAATTGCGCCAGAGACAGACGCGACAACGGGGCGTAGCCCAGCGAGAGGATCGCGGCGTTGGGCCGGTACAGCCCGTCCTGACCGGTGACATACCCGAGGTGGTCCAGCGTGATCAGCGCGCGCCGTACGGTTGCCCGTGGCAGGCCGGTGAGACGGGCTATCTCGGCGTTCCTGAGGGCGTCGCGGCCCGGGCCGAAGGCGGTCAGCACGCTCAGGCCGCGGACGAGGGACTCGATGATTCCGCGCCCGGGCTTGGAGACTTCGGTATCGAGCAGTGGTCTGACCGCCGCGGCCGGTGGTTCCGGCGGCGGTGTGCGCAGTTGTTGTTCCATGTCCGCCACGGCGCTCCGCACAGCGGGCAGCGCGGCCCGTGCCAGCGCTTCCGCGCTCGGGTAGCGTCCGATGAGGCTGACCACGTTCACCACGCACACCAGGTCCCCGTCCGGGGCATGGACGGGGTGGCCGAGGGCGATCAGGCCGGGCTCCAGCCACTGGTCGTCGAGGGACCAGCCGTTGGCTTTCGCGGCGGTGGCGCGTTCGCGGAGATCGTCCGTACACGCCTCGATGAGTTTCGCGCCGCGCACGCAGGGGTGGTGCGCCCGGTGGTGTTCCCATTCGGCGGGGCTCCAGGTGGCGGCCAGCAGCGCGCCCGGCGCCGAGGCGTCGAGTGGCAGCCTGTCGCCGATGCTGCAGACGATTCCCATCCGCCGGTCGCGCTCCGCCGAGTGGACGAAATGGGCGCCGTGCCGGTCCGGCACGGTCAGGGTGACCCCCTCGTCCAGTTCCTCGGCCAGCGCGTCGGCCCGTGGTCCCAGGAGTTCGGGAATCCTGGCAGCAGTCAGGTAAGCGTTGCCCAGCTCCATCAGTGGCGGGGCCAGCACGGCTCTACGCCCCTCGATGTGGACGTAGCCCATGGCGCCGAGGGTGACGGTGATGCGGTCGAGGGTGGCCCGTGCGAGGCTGGTGCGGTTCGCGAGCTCTTGCAGGTCCTCCTGCCCGCCGGCGTCCGCAAGAGCCTTGAGGACGGCGATCCCACGTATCAGAGGGCCGACCGCCTCGGTGGGCACCTGCTCCGTTGCGGCGCCGTCCACCTCACTGGCCGCGACCTCGGCCGTCATGCCGTCACTCCTTGCTTCGGTGCAGGCAACAGTAGCCGATCAGTCCTCCAGAGGGCCTGGGAGTCCGGGTCGCTCCGCCAGGAACGGGCGACGGAGCGCGGTTGTCTCGATCAGAAACCGGCGCAGCAGGAATCCCTGATATGAGTGCGTGTTCCGGGAGTGAGCCGTCGATGGGCGGGAGGCCGTCCCCGCCCGCTCGTCCCTGAATGCGTCGCCGACCGGAGCGCCGGTGTCAGTCGTTGAGTGCGCTGCGCAAGGTGGTGGCCATCAGATCGATGGCCTGTTTCGCCGCCGGCACCGGGCCGGTGTGGGTGAAGTAGTGGTCGACCCCCTCGAAGACACGGTGGGTGACCGGGACGCCGGCGGCCTCCAGAGCCTTGGCATAGGCGTCGCCTTCGTCGCGCAGGCGGTCGTTCTCCGCGGTGATGACCAGGGCGGGAGGAAGTCCGGCGAGGTCGTCGGAGAGTGCGGGAGAGACGAGGGGATGCGCGCGGTCGGCGGGATTCGGGACGTAGGCGGCGGTGAAGATCCGCATGAGCTGAGGGCTGAGCAGCGGTTTGGCTATGAGGGACTGCTTGGTGGCCGGGTCGGCGAGCTGGTCGAGCGGTGCGGAGTCGATGATCTGGAGGCGGGGCGAGAAGGTGCCGCGGTCCCGGGCCAGGCGGCAGACCGCGGCGGTCAGGTTGGCTCCGGCACTGTGCCCGCCCACCGCGAGGCGCGAACCGTCCCAGCCGCCCTCGGGACCGTGCTCGGCGACCCACGCGGTGACGTCGTACGCCTGGGTCACGGGAACGGGGAACTGCCGCTGCGGGGCGACGGCGTAGTCCACGTTGATCACCACACAGCCGGCCGTGGCGGCGATGGAGCGGCAGATGTGGTCGTCCTGCTCCGGGCGGCCGACCACGAAACCACCGCCGTGGAAGTTGACGTACGCGGGAGCGAGGGATCCGGTCGTGGCCGGCGGGCGGTAGACGGTGCAGGTCACCGGTCCGGCACCGGTCTCCACCCGGAGGGTTTCGGTGCGCTTGGGGACGTCGGTGAAGCGCAGGTCCTTGTGCACGCGGGACATCATGCGGCCGAGCAGCAGTTGGATGCCTCTGGCCTGGACTCTTGAACTGAACGCCATGGCGTTGCCCACTTCTTCACGGTTCGAATGACAGGTTGGAGGGGCGGAGAGCACCGAGCCGACCACCGCGCGCGCCGCCGTACCTCATGGCGCATCACCAGGGGTGCGTGCAGTGTCACGGGCCGGCCCGGTGCCGTGCGGTGTGTCAGGCCCCGGCCTCCTGTGCGGCGAAGTCCTTGCTGCGGTCGGGCGCCTCCGTGTCCGTGTCGCCGCTGAGGTGTTTCGCGCGTTGGATCTGTTCGTAGACGTGCGCGCGCAGTTCGGCGAATCGCGTGCTGGAGCGGGTGTGCAACTGGTCGCGCTCGTCGGGAAGATCGATGGTCAGATCCTCCTGCACGACGGTCGGCGACTTGGACAGGATGATGGTCCGCTGGCCGAGGTAGACCGCTTCGTCGATGTCATGGGTGACGAACAGGACGGTGACGCCCAGGTCGTGCCACAGGCGCCTGATGAGGTCCTCCAGCTCGGCGCGCGTCTGTGCGTCGACGGCCGCGAACGGCTCGTCCATCAGCAGCACCTTCGGTTCGAACGCGACGGCGCGGGCGATCGCGACGCGCTGCTGCATTCCTCCCGAGAGTTGCCAGGGGTAGGCGTGGTGGGCATCGGCGAGACCGACCACCTCCAGCGCGTGGTCGACCAGTTCGTTCTCCCTGGCCTTGCCCAGCTTCTTGCGGCGAAGCGGCAGGGCCACGTTGTCGCGCACGTTCATCCAGGCGAACAGGGACCGGCCGTACTCCTGGAACACGACGGCCATGGCGGGTGGCGGTCCCGCGATGGGACGGCCTTCCAGACGGACCTCGCCGCTGGTGGGGTCGAGCAGCCCCGCCATGCATTTCAGCAGAGTCGTCTTGCCGCACCCCGACGGTCCGACCAGACACACCAGTTCTCCGGCAGCGATATGAAAGGTCAGGTTCCGCAGAGCTTCGACGCTGCGGTTGCGTCCGGTGTAGATCTTCTGCAGATTGCGTACGTCGAGCATCGACGTCTCCTTGTCAGGGATTGCGCTGAGCCCGGCGCAAGCCGTGGTACCAGGCCAGGACCCGGTTCTCCGTGAACCGGAAGAGCAGCGACAGGACGAAACCGAGCAGGCCGAGCAGCAGGACGCCGCTCCACATCTCGGGGATGGCGAAGGACCGCTGGAACTGCACGACGGCGAACCCGAGTCCGTTGCTGGCGGCGAACATCTCGCTGATGACCATGAGGATGATGCCGATCGACAGGGACTGACGCATGCCGGTGACGATCTGCGGGCTCGCCGAGCGCAGTACCAGGTGCCACAGGCGTCGAGTGCCGGTGATGCCGTACGAGCGGCAGGTGTCGCTGAGTACCTCGTCGACGGCACGGACACCCTCGACCGTGTTGAGCAGGATCGGCCACATGCACCCGCTGACGATGACGAGCACCTTCATGGTGTCGCCGATGCCCGCGAAGAGCATGATGATCGGTACCAGCACCGGGGGCGGTATGGCCCTGAAGAGCTCCATGACCGGCTCCAGGAAGTCGCGCACGAGGCGGCTCATGCCGATCACCAGCCCCAGCCCGACTCCGACGATGACGGCCAGCAGATAGCCGGCGGTCAGCCGAATCACGCTGGGCACCACGTCGGATGCCAGCCGCTCGCCCGTCCAGACGTCTGCGAATCTCCCCAGGATGGTGGAGAGCGGAGGGCTGTAGAAGTCGGTGCTGCCGGCGGTGAGGGACCACCACAGTCCGAACAGGACCAGGGGCAGGCCCAGGACCAGCGAGGCCCGACGGGCCGCGTTGAGGACAGTCGTCCGGATCATCCGGCTACCCTTCCCTGCGGATGGACTGATGCCAGTGCAGCGCCCGCCGCTCGACGGCACGGGCCACCAGGTTGATCGCGATGCCCAGCAGCCCGGTGACCAGGACCAGGGCGTAGACGTCGGGTACCGCGCCGGAGGTCTGGGCGACAGCGATCTGGTTGCCCAGCCCAGGCGAGCCGATGACGAGTTCGGCGGTGATCGCCAGGACCAGCGCCACGGTGGCGGCCAGCCGTACGCCCGTCATCACATACGGCAGCGCGGTGGGCCACATGACGTGGCGCACCCGTCCCCACGTGCCCAGCTGGTAGCTGCGGGCGGTGTCGTCAGCGACCGGGTCGACGTCCTGCATCCCGGCCAGCACCTGGACGAGGACCTGCCAGAAGGAGGCGTACACCACCAGCAGCAGTTTCGATCTCAGGTCCGTGCCGTAGAGCAGTACGGCCACCGGGATCAGCGCCACCGACGGGATGGGCCGCAGGAACTCGATCGTCGAGGCGGTCGCCGCCCGCAGCACGGGCACCGATCCGATCACGATGCCCGCCGTCACGCCCGCCACGACGGCGATGGCCAGTCCGATACCCCACCCGGTCAAGGTGTCGCCGAGCGCGGTCCAGAACGCGTCCTCGGCGAGCACCTGCCACAGGGCCCGGCCCATCTCCGACGCGGGCGGGAGGTAGTCGGCGGAGACCAGACCGGTGTGGGGCAGCACTTGAAGCAGGACCACCAGGCCCACCAGGCCCGCTGCCCCACGCAACATCGTGGCGGCCTTCCCCGGAGAGCGCCGGGCACGTCGCGTGTCCGGCCCGTCGGGACCGCTGACGGTCCCGACGGCGCCGCCGCTCTTCGTCAGTACAGAGGTGCTCTGGGAACCGCTCATGAGAACAGGGCGTCCAGGTCGGGCTTCTTGCCGCCGAAGAGGCCGTCCTGCTCGCCGAGGGAGGCGAGCTTCTCCAGGGACTTCATGTCGTACTCCGCGGTCCAGCTCGGCAGCGTCAGGTTCTTCAGCACCTCACCGCTGATCTTGGTGTAGGTGGTGAGGATCTGGCGCGCTTCGTCGGGGTGTTCCGCGGCGTACTCCAGGGACTCGGTCATCGCCTCGGTGAACTTCTTCACCAGCTCGGGGTCCTCCTGCGCCAGCTTGGTGGAGGCGAAGTACGTCGCGACGGTGAGCTTCGGGTCGGTGTCGGCGAACGGGGACGCCACGACACGGGCGCCCTGTCCCTTGGCGATGGTCAGCGCCGGCTCGGCCATCCAGGCGGCGTCGACCCGTCCGCTGTCCAGCGCGGCCGGCATCTGGTCGAACGGCAACTCGACGAACTTGACCTTCGAGGGGTCTCCTCCGTCCTTGCGCACCGACTCCTGGACGGTGGTGTCCCCGATGTTCTTGAGGGTGTTGACAGCCACTGTCTTCCCTGCGAGGTCCTTCGCGGACTTGACCTCGCTGTCCTTCTGGACCGCGACTCCCGTGACATCCTTCCCGGTGACGCCGGTGGAGGCGACACCGTTGACCACGGACTTGACCGGCACTCCCTTGGACTGCGCGATCATCAGCGAGGTGACATTGCTGAACCCGAACTGGAACTCGCCGCTCACGACACCGGGGATGATCGCGGCGCCACCCTGGGCGGTCACCAACTCCAGCTCGATGCCGCGACTGCCGAAGAAGCCCTTCTTCTCTCCCAGATACAGCGGCGCCACATCGACGATGGGAATGACCCCTACCTTGACCTGCGTTGCCTTGTCCCCGTCCGAGGGCGAGGAACCGCCTGTCGTAGAAGACGAGGATCCGCATCCGGTCGCGACCGTGAACGTGACCGCTGCTATGGCAAGCCCGATGATGCCTCTTTGCATGGGGCCCCTCCTGACGAGTGTGTGCGCTGTGCGAAATATTGTCCGCATCCCGAACGGTAGCGGGAGGCTATGGCCGGGTTCGCGGTGCGTCAATAGGTGGCGTGACACCGGTAGTGCTTGGTCAGGCAGGCGCGCGGCGAGCCGGAGCCCCGCCACCGGCCGAAGTGCACTCCTCTGTCGGGGCGTTGCTGGTGTGCCGAGATCATCGCTCGGTCCGTAGCAAGGCTGTGCCGTTGGCCGTTCCGTCAGCGGCCTGACCCGAGCGGTGGGCGACCGTGCCGGACGTCTCGCCCAGCCGCGAGGTGCCACCGAGCGGCACCTTTCACCTTTCGACTTCTACGGAGGTGTGAGCAGTGCGAGTGGCGGCCAGGCGCAGGTCCGTGCGGAGATCGAGCGGGACCGCATCGCTGGGGCCGGCCGCCGCATGCCAGGAGTCGTCGATCGCCGAGGGGAAGAGGGCACGGGCGGCACGAAGGGTCGCCGCCGCGGGGGCAGTGGCCTGCGTCTTTTCTTCCGCGACCCATTGCCTCCGCGCTTCGGCGAGCCTCGGCTGGATTGGAGGAGTCAGGGCCACACCATCACATCTACGTTGTGCCGCCTCGCCGAGATGGGGCTGCCCGTCATCGAGGGCGCACCGCTGGACGCGCCGGTCACCGGGCGGTTGGACGGCCGGCCCTGGCGCGACGCGGCCATCGACTACACCGAGGCCGGCTTCCTTCCCCGGCACCTGGGCACGGCCTGCTTCATCGTGATCAGCTACCTGTCGGGGATGCGGGCAGGCGAAGTCCTCAGTCTGGAACGCGGCTGCGTCGAACGAGACCAAGCCCACGGCCTGGTCCTCCTGCGCGGCAGACACTGGAAAGGTGTCCGCGACGCTGCCGGCGACAAGATGCCTGAGGGTGAGATCCGGGCCGATCCGTGGGTCGTCACCGAGGTCGTCGCTACAGCCGTCGCCGTCCTGGAACGGCTGCACACGAGCACCTGGCTGTTCCCGGCGACGTTGTTCACCGACGGCCGCGACGGCGCGACCATCCTGCGCAGCCGCGTCGGCGGCTCCCGGTCGGAGACCCGGATCAACCACGACATCGCCGAGTTCCTGGCCTGGGTCGAGACCTACTGCACCGAGCACGGCCGCAGTGACCGCATCCCGCCCGACCCGGTCCACCCGGTCATCTACTCCGCTCGCCTGCGCCGCACTCTGGCCTGGTTCATCGTCCGCCGGCCGCGGGGCCTGGTCGCCGCCGCGATCCAATACGGACATCTCCGCGTCCAGATGACCCTCGGCTACGCCGGAAGCTACGCCTCGGGCTTCCCCGACGACCTCGCGTTTGAGGACTGGTTGGCCCGGTTGGACACTCTCGCCGACGCACACCAGCGCCTACGTGAAGGCGAGCAGGTCAGCGGCCCGGCAGCCGAGACCTACCAGCACCGCGTCCAGGCCGCCACGCGCTTCGCCGGGAGAGTCCTGCGCACCAAGCGGCACGCCAACGCCATGCTCACCAACCCCGACTTGCAGATCTTCCCCGGCAAGGGCATGACCTGCGTCCTGGACCCGAAGCGAGCAGCCTGCCGCCTGCGGAGCGAGGAGGACGGCACCCGCCGCACCCCCGACCTCGACGACTGCCGCCCGAACTGCGTCAACATCGCGCGGACCGATCGCGACATCGAACACGTCCACGTCCAGATCGAGCGGCTACGGCCGCTCGTCGACGACCCGCTGGCTCCCGCCTTCCGACACGCCCGCGAACAGCACGAGCTCGACCGCCTGGAACGCATCGTCACCGCCCACGACCACACTGGAGAACCCCACGATGGCCACTGACCGCGACGCCGAACGCGACGCCATCACCGCAGCGATCCAGCGGCTGTTCGACGGCCGTCCAATCCGGTCCACGGGGGCGCTCACCACGCTGCAACTCGCCGCAGAGGCAGGCGTCAAGCGCTGGGTCCTCACGCATAAGCACGTCGACTTGAAAGAAGAGTTCACCCGCCGAAAGTCCGAGGCGAACGGCATCCCGCCCGCGTTCCAGCATCTGCACGCCCGCCCAGCAGACGCCGAAGCCGTCGCCCGCGCACTGCGGGAGGACAACGGCCGGCTCCGCGAGCGCGTCGCCGTCTATGCCCAGGTCATCCACGAACTCCGCACCGAGCTGGACCGGCGCACCGACAACAGCACCCAGCCCAGCCCCGTCCGGAGCCTCCCCACCAGCATCACCTGACGCGCGAGGCGGTCGCGGCGCTGACCCTTTCCCAAGCCTGGTACGTGTCACAAGAACTGCGATGCGTGTCTGGGATGGGGAACTCCGTCGACCGCATCAGCCGGTCGAGTGCTACCGGCCCGGCCGCTCGGGCTCCATCCGGAAGCAGACCAAGCGGGTCTTCGCGGCGGCCGTGCGCAGCTCGTCGTCGGTGGGCTGCCGGTCGCCTGGGAGGCCGAGCATCAGCCCCTTGGCGGCCTTGGGCCCTTTGCGCCGGCCGAACTCACCCAGCAGGGCGGCGACTTTCTCAGGGTCCTCGACGACCGTCGGGACGGCGCCGTGGTCCTGGCCCCGGATGCGCAGCCGGACGGCGGGCCCTTGGCGCATGCTGGGGATCCAGCCGAGCTGGGAGGACATGGCGAGCACCGTGCCGGGATCCCAGTCGAAGTAGCCGATGGGGACCGTGAATTCGCGGCCCGTCCTGTGCCCCTTGTACGTGAGGAGCATCAGGCGCCCGCTCAGCGGCTTGTGGAAGCGGGAGGCGAGCAGCGGCCGTACGACCTTGTTGGCGGCTCGGAAGATCTTCACCATGGGTGGCCTGGCCGTGTTCGCCGCGGGTGTGCCGGAGGTGCTCACCTGATGCCGCCGGGGACGGTGTGGACGATCTCGGCCTGGTCGCGCTTGGTGTACGCGTCCCAGTAGTGCTCGGCGATGGTCTCGGGCTCGGTGCCGGGACCGCTGCCGATGAACACCCCGATCGCCACCTGCGCGGCGTGCACCCCGCGCTCGGCGAGGTCGATGCCCAGGGCCATGGCGTAGTTGCGCAGGGCCGCCGCCGCGACGCCGATGCTGCCGAACGCACCGCCGCTCGGCCGGATGGAGGAGGCGCCCGTGGAGAACAGCAGGGTGCCACTGCCGCGTTCGAGCATGGCGGGCAGCACCTGGCGGACCGCGGCGACCGCTCCGTACAGGTAGTAGTCGAGCTGCTTGTGGAGGTCCTGCGCCGTGGCGTCGACGGCGGCGGCGCCGGCGAACGTGGGGTCGGCGGGCGAGTACTCCAGTACGTCGACGGCCCCGAACCGGTCGGCGACCGCGGCGAGCGCCGACTGCAGCGAGTCGGGACGCGTCACGTCCGCGGCGAAGCCCGCGGCCTCGATGCCGTCCTCGGCGAGCTGTGCGGCGAGCGCGTCGAGCTTGTCCTGGGTCCGGGAGACCAGGGCGACCTGGAAACCCTCCGTTCCGAAGCGGCGGGCGATGGACAGGCCCAGTCCGGGGCCTGCCCCGATGACGGCGATGACGGGCATGGATGGTGCTCCTCTGGTCGGACGGGCTGGACGGATGAGGGGCACCTCCCGCCACGACAGCGGTCAGGACTGAAAGTCGAGGGCAGCCTCATGTTCTTGGATCGTAGCAGAGAACATGAGGCTGCCCTCCGGTTGGTAGGCTGAGTGACATGGCCATCGACCCTCCGTCCGCCTCCGCCGGGAACCCGGCCCCTGGCCGCCCCCTGCGGCGCGACGCGCAGCGCAATCGCGAGGCCCTGCTCACCGCGGCCCGCTCCTGCTTCGCCGAGCAGGGCATGGAGGCACCCCTGGAGCAGGTGGCCAAGCGGGCCGGGCTGGCCATCGGCACGCTGTACCGGCACTTCCCCACCCGGCTGGACCTGGTGCAGGCGACCTTCGCCGAGAAGCTGGCCGCCTGGCGGGAGGCCGCCGAGAAGGCCGTCACCATGGACGACGCCTGGGCGGGGCTGTGCCACTTCCTGGAGACCATGTGCGAACTCCAGTCACAGGACCGCGGGTTCAACGACCTGGCCTCCATACGGCTGCCGGAGAGCGCCTGCCTGGCGGGCGCCCAGACCCGCATCCGCGAACTCGGTGTACACATCGTCGAGCGTGCGCAGCAGCAGGGCAGCCTGCGCCCCGACCTCACCCCCGAGGACCTTGCCTTCGTCATCTGGTCGCACAGCCGCGTCACCGAGGCGACCCACGCCATCGCCCCGGACGCCTGGCGCCGCCACCTTTACCTTCTGCTCGACGGCTTCCGAGCCGACCGCGCCCACCCGCTGCCGGCGCCGCCGCTCACCGAGGAGCAGCTGTACCGCGCCATGATCAGCCTCGGCGGAAACGGGGCCTGCGGCGCCTGACCGTCGGCACGCGTCGTTGTCCCAAGGCGCCGCGGGGGTGCCCCTTCCCGGCGACCAGGCCGAGCCGGTACGTGTTCCGTCCCCGCGCCGCAGAGTTCGCGGAGGCGTTTGGTGACCTCCGCGCGCACCAGCGACACGGCGCGCTCGAAGGCCGCCTCGTCGGCGAAGCATGCGCACATCCAGACCACGTCCGGGTCCTCGCTGCTGACATGCATCAGGTAGAGCAGCCACGAAGCCACGCTCTACAAAGACCGCAACACAGTCGAGCGCGCCATCAACAAGCTCAAGGAAGGGCGGAGGCTGGCCACCCGCCACGACAAGACACTTCCTCAGCGGCGCACGGAAGCCCGGTCGGCGTCACGCCGAGGAGGCGGCAAGGGCCCGCGCGCTGCTGAAGGCAGCGGGCGTTGACCAGTCCTGTTGGCGAAGGAGGTCCAGCAGGGCGGTTTCGGCTGGCCCCGGGTCGTGACGCACGCCGACCAGGACCCGTTCGGAGAGGGCGGGGGCCAGCGGCCTGACCAGCTGGGTATAGGGGGGCGGGACGGTGGAGGCGGGGACCATGGTCACACCCAGGCCATGCGCGACCAGTTGTACCGCCGTGGCGATCTGAGAGGCGCGTGCCACGGTCGAGGGAGTGATCCCGACGCGCCTGAGAACCTGGCCGATCTGTTCGTCCAGGAGGCCGCCACGGGTGAACCGCACCCAGCCCTCGCCGGCCAGGTCCTCCAGTCGTACGGAGTCTGCCCGGTGCAGGGGGTGTTGGGGAGGAAGGATCACGGCATACGGCTCCTCGCCCAGTTCGTGGACGTCGTAGCCGCACTCGGGTGCGAGGTGGTGGTACAGCACCAGATCGACCGTACCCAAGTGGTCGAGGTGTTCCATCTCCACCGGCGTGGGTTCTTCCACGAGAGTCACATGAAGGCGCGGATGGATGCACCGCAACTCTCCCAGGGCGGCGGCAAGCTGGTTGGTCGCCAGGCCGGTTGAGGCGACCACGAGGATTTCGCCCGTCAGATCGCCTCCGCTGGCACGTGCCGCGGCGCGGGCTCGGCGGGCGGCGCTCACGGCGATCTCGGCCTCTTTGAGGAAGGCCCGCCCGGCGACGGTCACCGCGACTCCGCGCGGGATCCGGGTGAAGATGCGGACGCCGAGATCCTTCTCCAGCGCCGCGACCTGATGGGAGACCGTGGGCTGGGCGACGCCGAGTCGGGCGGCGGCCGCAGTGACAGAGCCCTCTTCGGCCATGGCCAAGGCGTATTCGTACTGGCGCAGGTTCATCGGTTTCTCCTCACGTGACCCATAGAAGCATTCTATAGCACGTAAGCAAATGAACTATTTGCTTCTATGGATAGTCACTCATACCGTGATGCTCATGGCGCGGTCAACACGAGGAATTTCCCGGTGCCGCCGTTCTGAGGAGAAAGCCATGGGACAGAAATCGAAAATCACGGACAGTGAAATTCAGGAGCTTGTTGACAAAGCTGCGGAACTCGTTCCCCGGCTGGCTGAAATCGGCAACCGCTCGGACAGCCTGAGTGAGGACCCGACGGAGGCGATGAAGCTGCTCAATGAAGCCGGCTTCTGGCGTCTGCAGGTCCCGGCCGCATACGGCGGGTACAGCGACGGCAGCGTCGCGTTCGGCCTGGAGGCCCTGTACAAGATCTATCTGTCTATCGGTCGAGGAGACGCCGCCGTCCTGCTCAACACCGTCGTCGGCTCCGTTGTCCTGGCCGAGCTCTTCAGCAGCGATCTTCCCGAAGCGACCAAGCGTCAGGTGGCAGATGACATCGCCACCGGCCGGAGGTTCCGCTTCGTCGCGTCCGCCTCCGAGACCGGTGTCGCCACCGGCCCGACCACCGCGCGCAAGGTCGACGGCGGCGTGCTGGTCAAGGGCACCAAGTCCTTCAACAGCAACAGCGGCAGCGCGGCCGAGGGCTACGCGAGCGTCTCCGCCCAACTGGAGGGCTCGACGTCCCTGGTCACCGCCCTGATCCCGCTCGATGCCCTGGCCGTTCGCCTCCACGGCGACTGGGACGTCATGGGCATGCGCGGCACCCAGAGCCAGCGCATCACCTACGACGACGTCTTCGTCCCCGACGGCTGGTACACCGTCCAGGCCACGCGCGACCCCCTACTGTTCCCCGTGGCACAGGCCGGCCAGGCGATCATCGTTCTCGGCCCTGCCTACGGGGCACTGGACGCGGCGATCGACTACGTCAGGGCCTCCACCACTCCCACCGTGAAGATCTACGACTCGATCCAGACCGACCCGTTCGTCCGCCGGCGCATAGGCGAGTTCCGCATCAAGCTGGACGCGGCCCGAGCCCTGCTGATGGAACTCGTCCGTGCCGTGGAGAACGCCGACGACAAAACCGAGATCGCCCAGCTCATGATCGACGCGCTCTCCGCCAAGACCGCCGCGACCAGCATCGCCGTCGAGGTCGCGTCCGGGATCGTCGACCTCACCGGGACCCGCAGCGCCGCCGCCAAGTACAACATCGACCGTTTCTGGCGCAACATCCGCACCTTCTCCCAGCACGACCCCAAGGTCGATGCGGCACAGTACTTCGTCGGCGGCTACCACCTGGCCGGAGAAGTCCCCGGCATGGAGGTCTACGTCCGTGTCTGACAGGCTCGCCGGCAATGACCGCCTCGCCCAGCGCGGTACAAGAAGAGAAACTCCCATGACCGGACCCGACGACCTCGAACTCGCCGGACGCTTCCGGGAGGCCATGGCCTCATTTCCCAGCGGCGTCACCATCGTGACCACGGTGGATGAGGACGGACGTCCCTGGGGGTTCACCGCGAGCGCCTTCTCCTCGGTCTCGGCCGAACCGCCGCTCGTCCTGGTGTGCCTGTCCCGGACCGCCGAGTGCCACCCGGTGTTCGAGCGCTCCACGCACTGGACCATCAACATCCTCAACGACGACCACCAACCGCTCGCCCGCCGGTTCGCGACCCGCGGCGCGGACAAGTTCGCCGGCGACGAGTTCCACCTCGACCCCGAGGGCGTGCCCTACCTACCCGACGCGTCGGCGCGCCTGCACGTCTCCGCATACGACCGTCACGTCTCCGGCGACCACACCATCCTGGTGGGACGCGTGCACGACGTCCGACTCGGACAGGACCCGGCGACCGTCTACTTCCAACGCGGCTTCCACGCACTGGCTGGCTGAGGTCCGTCCTTCCGGCGAGCCGACCATCCAGGGGCCGCACACTGACACCAGGTGTGCGGCCTCGGCCCGAGAACGGCCGACCGCGGGTGCCGGCTCCTGCAGCGGCCTGCTTTGTCGGCGAGTCACTGTGCAGCCGGTGGCCTGTGCACCACCGCTCCTGGCGTACTCGGCGTCCGCATGCGGGCGATGCACCGGGCAGGACGGGCGGTAGCCCCAGCAGGCGCCGCAGTCGAAGTTCTCCAGCTCGACCTGGGACCGGCCATCCGCGCGGAGCGGCGTGAAGGTGTAGCAGTCGCGGACTTCGGTGATCCGGCCGACGCGGGAATCGAAGGCGTACTACTCGCGTCGCGCAGGAATCCGCCGAGCCTGGTCTTGTGGCGAGTTCCTTCCTGTCCATGGACGACCGCGGCCGAGCACGTGCCGGAGATGTTCGACTCCGATCTGCATGGGCGACGCTCCGGTCGAGAACGTCGTCGAGGCGTTCGTCCGGGACATCGAGGGCTACGCCAAGTTCGGCATCGAGACGGTGATGCTGGGTCCGCGCACGGGTGAGCAGGCGGCCTGGATCGAGCAGTTCGTGGCCACGGCGGTGCGGCGCGCGGCCGAGCTGGGCTGAGACCGGGGAACCGGAAAGAGCGAGCGAGCTGAGGCCGGGAACCGGAAGAAGGGCCGGAGCCTATGCGGCTTCGGCCCTCGATCATGCGTACATCGATCAGGCGGCGGTGGACGCGGCCTCGCCGTGGATCAGACCGATGACCTCGACCAGCTGCGTGGCGACCTCGGCATCGTCGGAGGGGTGCGTCTCGGCGAAACGGACCACGGAACCGGCGATGGACGGCTTGGCGTCCTGCGGCACCCTGGCGCCGGCGATGCCCGCCGCCTTGTGGGCCGCGCCCTGCGCCCAGAGGCCGCCGAACTGGCCGCGCTCAACGAGTGGGCACTGTGCATCGTGAAGTTGCTGGTCACGGTTCTGGTGTGTGTGGGGTTCGGGATGCTCGTGCTGGTCGTGGGTGGATGACTTCGGTGAAGATCGTCGGTCACCGGGAAGCTTCGCGGTTTGTGAGGACGAGCAGGGACCTGACCAGGGCGGTCGCCCACGTCGGGTCGGTGCGGACCTTGCCGAGCACGCGCCAGTTCTTGAGGCGGGCGAAGCCGTGCTCCACCGGTGCCCGGACCGCTGCCAGTGCGGTGTTCGACAGCTTCTGGCCGCGGGTCAGGGGCCGGTTCCGGGCGGCCTTGTAGCCGGTGATCACCGCCGGGTCGGCGTCGGGACCGCTGTCATCGAGCCCGACGAAGCCCAGGTCGGCGATGGCGCCGAGGCCGGCCGCCCGCAGCTTGGCGGTGAGCTGGTCGTGTCGGCAGGCGGTGATCTCCGAGGTGCGTCCGGGCCGGGCCGCCGAGACCCAGAGCAGTCGGCCGCGGTCGTCGGTGAGCGCGATGACGAGCAGACCATGGCATTTGCTCTTGGCGGAGTAGTTCTTCCGGTTCTCTTTGCCGGTGCGCCGCCGGGTGCGGATCAGCGTGCCGTCCAACAGCACCACCCCGCCACCCTTGTGGGCGATCTTTTTGAGGGCGCGGTCCAGGCGCGGGGCGCGGGCGGCCAGCAGGCCGACGACTTCCCGAACCCACCGGGTCACGGTGGTGCGGTGTATCCCGTTGCCGCCGGCCAGGTCGCCCGGCCGCTGGTCACAGCGCAGTACCGCGAGCACGATGGCGGCGACCTTCCCCGAGGGCAGGGCCCGCCACCGTGATCTGATCTTCTTGCAGCGGCCGCGTATCAGATCGGCGAGCCAGTTCAGGGTGGCACTCGACAGCGGCAGGCGGGCAGTGCAGACAAGGCCGTCAGGGCCCTCGACGGGATGGTTGTTTTTCTTCACACCAAACTCAACTGCCGCCGGGGGCCCGCGAGTTACGCCCCGTCGGCGCCCGCCTCCCTACGCCTGCGCGCATGCGGTGAACCTGCCGTCGGGACGCTTGTGCAGCCAGTCGCGGTCGGCGAGCTTGGTCATCTTCGCCCGCAGCGGCTCCAGCTTGCCGCGCACCGAGGCGTCCAGGCCCAGCCGCTCGCCGGCCGCCCTGACCTGCACCGGGCCGTCGGCCTCCCGCACGATCGCCAGGATCTTGCGGTAGTCGCCGGGCAGCGCGCCCTCATCGGCCGCGTCGCTGCGGTGCGGGATGAGCAGGACTGCTCGCCCGGCCACTCGCACCCCGCTCGGCGAGTTCTCGACGCTCCCCGCACCGCAGACGACCGCCGCGGGCGCACGTCGACCGGACCGGCGTCAGTGAGTGCCACCGGCCCCGCCGCGAGCACGGGTCGGGCACCGAGCCGAACCAGAGGCTCGGGTGAGCGACCTGGTCGGGGTCCGTAATGATCACCAAGCCCGCGCCCGCACTGCCACCTGCCCCACCCGCCAAAGGCTCGCACAACCACGGGACTTGAAGCCGCCTGGTTTCAGCCTGCGAACGTTTCTTCCCGCGAATTGCGCGAGAGGTATTGACGCTGATCACCGGAACCCTATTATCCAGTTTTGCTCGACACTTCGACCCTTGTTCGATATATCGGGCAACGAGGGTCACACCACACCGCCCCCGGACAGCCCCTGACGGGCCAAGCCGGAGTCGCTTGCTCAAGGATGACGAGGTCCTTATGCACAGACGTAGTTTCAGTCTCAGACGCCCGTCCGCGGTGCTCGCCGCGGTGGTTGCGGCCCTGGCCGCGTTGGCGGCGCTGCTCGTCGCCAGCCCGGCCCAAGCGGCCACCACCAGCGACGTGCGCAGTGTTGATTCCGGCCGCTGTCTCGATGTGGCTGGCGTCAGCCAGACCGACGGCGCGAACGTGCACATCTGGGACTGCCACGGCGGAACCAACCAGCAGTGGACGTTGACGGACAGCAACCAGCTGACCGTGTACGGCAACAAGTGCCTGGATGTCCGGGGCGGCGCCACCACGGCCGGGACCCCGGTGCAGATCTGGACGTGCACCGGCAGTGACAACCAGCAGTGGCGGGTGAACTCCGACGGCACGATCGTCGGCGTGCGGTCCGGGCTGTGCCTGGACGTCTCGGCCTGGGGCAAGGCCAACGGCACGGGGGTGCAGATCTGGTCGTGCACCGGCGGCGCCAACCAGAAGTGGACCGGCCTGTCCGGGACGGGCAACGCGTGTGCTCTTCCGTCGACCTACCGCTGGACATCGACCGGCCCGCTGGCGCAGCCGAAGGCGGGGTGGGCCTCGCTCAAGGACTTCACCAGCGTCGTCCACAACGGCAAGCACGTCGTCTATGCCACGACGCACAACACCTCCGCCGGTGACGACGGGCGCTGGGGATTGATGACCTTCAGCCCCTTCACGAACTGGTCCGACATGGCCACCGCCACCCAGAACACGATTCCTTTCGGCGGCATCGCGCCGACGCTGTTCTACTTCGCCCCGAAGAACCTCTGGGTGCTCGCCTACAACGGGGCTTGGCCGTACAGCTTCGGCTACCGCACCTCGAGCGACCCCACCAACCCCAACGGCTGGTCCGAGCAGCAGGAGCTGTTCACGGGCACCCTCCCGAAGGGTGGCCCCCTCGACGTGACCCTCATCGGCGACGACACGAACATGTACATGTTCTTCGCTGACGACGAGGGCGGCATCTACCGCGCCAGCATGCCCATCGGCAACTTCCCGGGCACCTTCGGTTCGTTCACGAAGATCATGAGCGACTCGGCGCTCAACCTGTTCGAGGCGGTCGAGGTCTACAAGGTTAAGGGCCAGAACCAGTACCTCATGATCGTCGAGGCCCAGAATTACACAGGGTATGGTCGCTACTTCCGCTCGTTCACGGCCACCAGTCTCGGCGGCACGTGGACACCGCAGCCGCAGGCCGACACCGTGACCAGCCCCTTCGCCGGCAAGGCCAACAGCGGCGCGACCTGGACCAACGACATCAGCCACGGCGATCTGGTTCGCACCAACCCCGACCAGACCAAGACCATCGACCCCTGCAACCTGCAGTTCCTCTACCAGGGGCACGACCCCAACATCGACGGCCTGGACTACGGCCTCATCCCTTACCGGCCGGGCGTACTGACACTGCAGCGCTAGCCGGTGGCGTGACGCAGCTCCTGGTGTTCCTGACGTTCGCGGGCAACGACGTACGCCGAACCGGGTGAGCGTCACAGCGAGCGATCAGGAACGGGTGGAGTGGGAGCGGCGGGCTCGGTGCAAGGCCGAGCCCGCCCGTTCACGTGGAGAACCCGGATGGTGGCGGCCTCATCCTGGTCGACCACGAGACGCGGAACGTGTCAAACCCGGTGAGTCGGTCGGTTCTCAGGGTTCGTCGAGTGAGCCGGGGTCGCCGGCGACCGAGGTGATTACTGGGCGGCGGCGTGGTCGTCCGGCTGGTTGATCCACACGTTGGTGGGAACGATCGGCGGGGCGGGTGGCTTGTTGACGAACCGTCCAGGGGTGCGCTGGTAGACGGCGGTCAGGACGTCGGCGCGGACGGCGACCATCCGGACGACGGTGCAGCGGCTCTAGATGTCGATGATCGAGTACAGGTGGCAGAAGACCCGTTCGCCCGGTCCGCGCAGCCGCGTTACGTCCCGGGACCGGATCTCGTCCGGGCGGGTGGCCGGCAGTTCCGGTTTGGCGTGCGCTGGGTGGACGGCGTGGCGGCGACGCTCACGGACCTCGTCGTGCTCGCGCAGGATACGGTACATGGTGGACACGCCGGCCACGTGCAGACGCTCCGCCGGGACATCGGCCCCGTCGGCTCGTGAGGGCCGCGCACACGGCCGGACCGTGCCCGCAGCGAGACGTGCACTCCGTCCTGTGCCGCGTCCGCGCCCGCACGACGATCCGCTCGCCCCTTGGGAAGCGGTCTCACAGGGCATGGGCATGCGGTGGCCGGCCCCCGATGCGCGGGCCGGGCACCGCATGGGTGGCTGGGTCAGACGGCGGACCAGCCGTTGTCGACGGGGAGTACGGTGCCGCTGATGTTGCTCGCCGCGTCCGAGGCGAGGAACACGATGGCCGCGGCGACTTCCTCCGCCGCGGCCAAGCGGCCCACGTTCTCCCGGTAGCGGCCCACGATCGAGGCGCCGTCGCCATCGAACGTGACGGTGTCGGTGATGTGGGTCCGGGTGCCGCCGGGGGCGATGGCGTTGACGCGGATGCCGCGGTCCCGGTACATGACCGCGGTCGACTTCGTCAGGCCGATGATCCCGTGCTTGGAGACGGTGTACGCGGTGCCGGCGGCGCTGCCGCGCAGAGCCGCCTCCGAGGCCGTGTTGACGATGGCGCCGTTGCCGCGGGCCAGCATGTGGGGCAGGGCGGCGCGGGTGAGCAGGAACGGAGCGGTGAGGTTGATCCGTATGACTCGCTCCCATTCCGCGTCGCTCACGTCGGCGGTGGCGGTCATGGTGTCCATGATTCCGGCGTTGTTGACGAGCACGCCGAGGTCGCCGAAGGACTCGACGGCGGTGGTGATGACCTCGTCGACCGTGCCCTGGTCGCTGAGGTCGCCGACGACCGTGCGGGCGGTGCCGCCGTTCGCCTCTATCTCCTTGGCGACGGCCTCGGCGCCGACGGGATTGATGTCCGCGACAAGAACTTGGGCCCCCAGGCTCGCGAACCGCAGCGCGGAAGTGCGTCCGATGCCGGACCCGGCGCCGGTGACGACGACGCCCCGTCCCTCGAAGTCGGTGGTGTCACTCATGCTGCCGCTCCTTCCAGGAGGGATGTCGCCTGGCGCCAGGGGGTGCTAGCGGCGATGGCCTGCTGCCAGGGGCGGGTGGTCTTGGGCGGCATGCCGACTGCCAGGACGCCGGTGAGACGGTCGCCGGTGCGGTAGGCGGCGGTGAACTTGCGTTCTTCCAGGCTGCCTTCGGCGATCCGCATCTCGTCGTGGCCGCGCAGGTAGCCGTAGGCTCGGATCTTCATGTCGTACTGGTCGGACCAGAAGTAGGGGACGGGCGCGAAGGGCCGCTGGGCGCCCAGGAGGTTGCGGGCGGCGGCCATGCCCTGTTCGGCGGCGTTCGTACGGTGCTCGATGCGCATCGACGTGCCGAAGAGCGGGTTGTGCCAGCGGGCCACGTCGCCCGCGCCGTACACGCCGGGTGCGGCGGCGGAGAACTCGTCGCAGACCAGCCCGTCGTCGAGGGTGAGGCCGCTGCCGGTCAGCCACTCGGTGTTGGGCCGGGAACCGACGGCCACCAACACCGTGTCGGCCTCGACCACGCTGCCGTCGTCGAGGCGTACGCCGCCGGGGACGACCTCGCTGACCCCGGTCCCGGTGCGCAGGTCCACGCCGTGATGGAGGTGGGCCTGGGCGAGCATGCGGCCGACGTCCTCGCCGACCGCATGAGCCAGCGGGACGGGAGCGGGTTCCAGGAGGGTCACCTGGGTGCCCAGGTCGGCCGCCACCGACGCGGCCTCGGCGCCGAGGAATCCGGCGCCGACCACGGCCAGTGTGCGGCCGGGGCCGAGGCGGTCCTTCAGGGCGACGGCGTCGTCCAGGGTGCGCAGGACGTGGGCCGGTGGGCCGGGCAGGCGCCGGGGGCGGACTCCGGTGGCCACGATCAGTCCGTCGTACGGCACCTCCGTACCGTCGGCCAGCAGCACGGTACCCTCTGCGACATTCAGGCCGATGGCCTCGCGGCCGTAGCGGGTGTCCAGGTCAAGGGCGTCGAGGTTGGCCTGGGTGCGCAGGGGCAGTCGGTCGGGGGGCCAGGCGCCGGAGAGGATCTCCTTCGACAGGGGCGGGCGGTCGTAGGGGGCGGTGGGTTCGTCGCCGATGAGGGTGATCGTGCCGGTGTGGCCCTCCCGGCGGAGGGTTTCGGCGGCGGCGAGGCCGGCCGCGGAGGCGCCGACGATGACCACGCGGCTGGTCGTGGTCGCGCTCACGACTCCCCCAGGCGGATGGCGGCCGCGGGGCAGACGGTGGCGGATTCGCGGACGGCGTCGTGGAGTTCGGCCGGCGGGTTGTCGTCGAGGAGGACGACCATGCCGTCCTCGTCGCGCTGGTCGAAGACGTCGGGGGCGAGCAGTACGCACTGGCCCGAGGCGACGCACTTGGGGACGTCGACTTCTACATGCATGACGTTTCTTCCCTGCTCTCGGTGGGGGATCGGGTGGTTGCGGTCACCAGGTGACGGGCAGTTCGCGGACGCCGTAGACGGCGGTGGCCTGCTTGAAGGCGATCTCCTCCATCGGTACGGCGATCTTCAGGTCGGGAAGCCGGCGGAAGACTTCGGGCAGGACGATCTGGAGTTCGGCGCGGGCCAGCGGCTGGCCCAGGCACTGGTGGATGCCGTAGCCGAAGGCCAGGTGCCGGCGGACGTTGGCACGCTCCAGGTCGAGGTTGTCGGGGTTCGTGAAGAACTCCGGGTCGCGGTTGGCGACGTGGACGGGAATGATCACGCCCTCGCCCGCGTGGATGGTCACACCGCCGATGGTGACGTCGTCGATGGCGGTGCGGCGCAGTCCGCCGTGCACGATGGACAGGTAGCGCAGGAGTTCCTCCACCGCGCTCGCGACCTGGTCCGGTCCGCCGAGGAGGTGCGGGATCTGGTCGGGGTGGTCGAGGAGGGTGATGGTGCTCAGCGCGATCATGTTCGCCGTCGTCTCATGCCCGGCGAACAGCAGGAAGGCGCTCAGGTCGGCGGCGTCCTGGTCGGTGATGACGCCCTCGTCCACCTGTGCGGCGAGCCGGGTGACCACGTCGTCGCCGGGGGTGGCGCGCTTGGTCTGCACGAGGCGCAGCAGATACTCGCCGAGGTTGGCGAACGCCCGGGCGGCCTCCTCTCCCGTGGCGTTCAGGTCTACGAGGGTCTTCGACTGCTCCTGGAAGAACGGGTGTTCCTCGTAGGGGACGCCGAGCAGTTCGCAGATGACCAGGGAGGGAAGCGGCAGCGCGAAGTGCTCCACGAAGTCGGCGGGGCCGCTCAGCTCACTCAGGTCGGTGAGGAGTTCGTCGGTCAGGCGGGCGATGGCCGGGCGCAGCGCGTCGATGCGCTTGATCATGAACTCGCGGGTCAGGGTGCGCCGCATCGCCGCGTGGATGGGGTCGTCGTAGTTCTGGAAGAAGCCGCGCGGGGCCGGCTGCTCATCTTCCTTGAAGCTGGGTGCACCGGGGTGCGTCGGGTCGCTGCTGAACGCCGGGCTGCCCAGTACCGCCCGGGCGTCCTCCCAGCGGGTCACCAGCCACGGAGTGAGGCGCCCCTCCCACAGGGAGACACGCGTGACGGGCTGTTCCTCACGCAGCCGCTCATACAGCGGAGGGGGGTCCAGGGGAGCGTCCTGCGGGCGGGTGAGCGTGAACGCGGGGACGTTCGGAGACGAGGCCATGACTGTGCCTTTCCAGCATCGGTTAACGCTGTTAGTCGAAGCATTGTTAGACTAACAGCGTTAATCGAGGAATCGTCAAGCCCCGACGTCGGACCTGACGAAGCGCCGACCGTTGAAGGCGGAGTGCACCGAGGGTCGGTAGGCTGCTGCGGGTAGCGAGGAGGAGGCCATGAAGTCGCAGGTCAAGCGGGTGCCCAATGTGCGGGGCGAGGGCGAGCGGCTGCGGCAGGAGATCCTCGACGCGGCGACCCGCATCCTGGAGGAGACGGGGCGCGAGGACGCACTCTCCCTGCGCGGAGTCGCCCGCGAGGTCGGCATCTCCGCGCCCAGCGTCTACCGGCACTTCAAGGACAAGGGCGACCTGGTCTCCACCGTCCTCGACGCCACCTACCGCGCACTGGCCGTCGCGATGAGGGAGGCCGGCGAGTCGGCCGCCGCCGCAGGCGCGGACCCGTGGGCGCGCGTGCGGGCCACCGTCACGGCCTACCGCAGGTTCGCCATCGACAAGCCCCGCCGCTACCGACTGATGTTCAGCCTGGAATACGAGCCCGAGCGCCGCCCCTCCGCCGACCATCCCATCGGCACCGTGCTCCAGGCGTGGACCGATACCGCCGACGCCTACCTCATCGAAGCGGCCCCCGGCCGTCGGGCGGAGGCGCAGGACTTGGGCATCCACCTGTGGACCGCCCTGCACGGCCAGCTCGTCCTGTGGCGCACCCTGCCGAGCCCCGTCGCCGGCAGCGAAGACGTCCTGATCGAGCTGGAGGAGTCCCTGCTGCGACGCCTGCTCCCGACACCGGAGACTCCGAGCCCTACTGAGTGACAGGCCAGGAACACTCCCTGCTCCCGGAAGACACGCGGGAGCGCCCGATCACTCGTTGAGCGCGGCCAGTTCGGCGGCGTCTGGGCGCAGAACGCGACCCGCAAGGCCGCGGGCATCGTCGGCGCCAGGGTGCTGGAGGACGCCAAGCCGTCCATCGCCGGTTCCGTGGTCCGTTTCGCCGAGACGCACCCCCACGGCGAGGCCGCGTCCGTCGCCGCCTGATCGATGTGCGCATGATGGAGGGCCGATCCCTAGAAACCGCCCATGGGCTCCGGCCCTTCTTCCGGTTCCCGGCCTCAGCCCGGCTCGCTCTTTCCCGTGACTGAGCTGTGTGCGAGAACGTGCTGCTGTTCGAACCTGTCCCGTCCGCCGAACAGAGCCGCTACCGGTGCACCGGCTGCGGGCACGGCTGAGACCGGTACTCGGCGGGACATTGGAAGCAACAGCTCGCAATAGGCGAGAGAACCGGAGGCCGGCACACATACGCATCCGCAACCACGGCGGTCCTGGGTTCGAGACACCGGAACGCGGAATCCTCCCGAGGCCCGTGGCCCCAACCCGAGACCACTCTCTCGGGAGTCGTGCCCACAGCGTGCCCGTAAGGACGGAAAATCACGGTCAACAGCGGTACGATCTAACCCACACGACCACCCCAAGAATCAGGTAACTGCGCTGGTCAGAGCCATAGAACCCACCCAAGCGCCGTCGCTTCCCAAGCTGAGAGCGCGAGTTCGATTCTCGTCACCCGCTCCAGAATGAAACCCCAGGTCAGTGGCCTGGGGTTTGTTTGTTGTCTAGACCAATTCGGGGGTTGCGTGCCCTCCGCGTGCCCTAAGGGGTCACGCACCCCTTTACCGGACCCTCGGGCGTCACTTTGCCCCTCCAGCCCACGACCGCCTCACATAACGAGGCGCATTTCATGTGACCCGCAGCACAGGTCGAGCAAATGGCGACCAAGTCGCTTACGCAGAGGGACACTTGCGCGGCGCTGGTATGGCCGGGCGGTTCACCATGCCCGGTATGACCACCAGGTACGACGGTTCCCGAAGACGCCGAACGACGGCGCGCTGTGGTCGCCCCACGCAGAAGGGGACGCCGTGCAAGCTCCCGCGGGAGATCGGCAAGGGCTGCCGGCACCACGCCACCCGAGGGAACCTGTCGTCAAGGCGTTGCAGCAGTTCGCGGGCGTCGTTGCCCACCTGCTCCAGGCGGGCGACGGGGTGGCTGGGCTGGGAGCACAGGCGAACCGGCCGGCCGTAGCGTTGGGCCCATTCGGCGGTGACCGGCTCATCCAGCACCTCTGGCACGTCGCGGGCCACCTCTTCCAGCACGGCGCGGACCGCCTCGCACGCCAGGTCCAGGCGGGTCGGCTCCCGTGCGGCGGACAGGACGTGGGGGGAGTCGGTGCGCTGCGTGACGCGCCCCTTGAGCAGGCCGGCCCGTCGGATCCGGGTGAGTGCGAGGCCCAGCAGCCGGTCGGCGCGGTCGCCTTCGGCGAGTCGGTCGCGGAAGGCGGACAGGACGCTGTGGTGGAAGCCGGGATCGTCCAGGTCCAGTCCGAGTGCGTAGGTGAAGTCGATTCGGCAGCGCACCGCCTCGGCGGCCTGGCGGTCCGGAGAGGTTCATCGCGTACTGCAGCACGCAGACGGTGGCGAGCTGGGCGGGTGAGAGCTCAGGGCGGCCGTCACGCGGGTACCAGGCGGTGAAGTCCTCGTCACTCCAGAGGCCGTCGAGGCGGTCACGGATCCACGTCGCGGTGGTGCCCTTGGGGTTGGCATTACTCCAGGGAATCCGGGCAGTAGTCGCACCCACACTCGTTGAGATACGGGACCGTCCACATGCGCCTCGTCACCTCCCGGTAGTCCACGGAGGCCACCGAGTCGGGCAGGAGGATCGGCAGGGGAACTGCGTCCTCGTAGATCTTCTCGGCGTCTGCCGAGTACCGGATGCAGGGCAGCATCACGGAGCTGTACATCGCCTCTGCCGCGGCCGTGCCGCGGCGGGCTGCCACCTGCTCGGGCCAGGTCAGCGGCTGCGTGCCGGTGAGGATCAAGTGCTTGAGTGTCGGCCGGCCGGGGACGGACCGGCTGCCGCGCTCCTTGTCGCGGACTCGCTCCAGTTCGTCCGTGAGCCGCTTGACCAGCTTGACGGCCTTGGGGTCGGCCTTGATCGACGGAATGACGGAGTCCTCTTCGTCCAGCATGCGCAGCACGGAGTAGGGCATCTTGCCGTAGCTCGCCGGGAAGTCCAGGTAGAAGACCGAGTCGATGCCTTCGTAGGAGTGCAGGATCTCGGCGAACCAGTCGTTGCGGTCCGCGTCCTCTGCGATGGCCAGGTCCGCGCCGGCCATGGCGGGGCTGCCGGGCACGACGCGCAGGTTCTCGATGGGCTCGAAGTCCTCTTCGGGGTCGTCGCCGTCGCCGATGCGGTAGCGGGCGGGCAGCGCGACCTCGTCCAGGGTGGCCCTGCCGTGGAGCAGGTCGATCGCGGTCTTCTTGCCCTTGAGGGCGGTCTCGTCGTAGCCGAGGACGGTGGTCGCCGACATGTTGCTGTCGAGGTCGAAGACGACGCCTGGGTAGCCGTCCAGGGCGGCAGTGACGGCCATGGACGTGGCGCTGGTGGTCTTGGTGGACCCGCCGCCTTCGATGATGTACGCCCAGATGAGGGGCCAGTTCCGGCCCTGGGGGCGGAAGGAGGAGTCGACGGTGTGGAGCCACCACATAGACGACAGCTCCAGGGTGTCCCCGCTGCGGTCCGTGTCGGTGTACGGGACCTCTTCGGGAGCCACTTCGGGCTTGGACTCGGCGCTTTCACGCTTCGGCCGCGGGAGCTCGCCTGCCATGAGATCTCCAGGACTGCGGTGGGCACGGGGGGCGAGACTAGCGTTTAAGGACCCTTCACCGCCCAGATTTTGCGCTGGATACGGCGGGAGGTGGCTCGCTCCTGGATGGCGGGGTGGATCGACAACGCCGCGTTGACGCTTCGGTGTTGGCCCGGGTGTCGCGCGTTTCCACTGGAAACGCAAAAAGGGCGCTGGCCTCCAAAGCGATGGAGGCCAGGGCCCTCGTCTGCGCGTGCTCAGCCGCGTCAGGCTGCCCAGGTGGCGGGGGTGCCCGCGTCGGGGTTGGGGATGTCGGCGGCGAAGCGACGGTGTCTTTCCGGACTCGTGCCCCTGCCGGCTTCCGCGTTCTCCCTGATTGCCTCGATCGACTCAATCGCCGCCTTCGGCTGACGTCGGCGGGGGAGGAAACGCGTCAGGCAATGTCGCGGACATGGTGCTCGGTCAGGTCGGATGCGTGCCGGGCGCTGTACAGGAACTCGGCTCGCTGCACGTAACAGGATGCGATGCCCCCCGCGTCGATCGCTTCGTACCAGGCCGTCTGAAGTTTTGGGTCCCGGAGCAGCCGGACCAGGCCGGACGTGTCGAGCAAGTAGATCACCGGTTGCGCTTCTCCGCCTGGTGCAGACGCTCTGCGTCCTCGACAGCACCCCACTCGCGGCACCGTACTGAAGCGGCCGGTGTTGGCCACGACCCGCCGCGACGAACACATCCTCGCCCTCGCCCAGTCGGCGGCCCTCAACGCTCGGCGCGAAGTCGTCCTCACCGAGGAGGACATCGAGGCCATGTCACTCGGGGAACCCACGCAAGTACCCGCGCACGTCGAACTGTGCTTCACCGTGCTGTCCCCCTCACTGAAGGACCTGGAGCACGGCCGGTTCGAACTGGTCACCGCCGGCCTGTCCCTCGCGGCCGGCACCACCACGGGCCGTTTCCTGACGATGCTGGACCAGTCCTCACGGTCATAGCTCTGCAGCACGGTCACAGCTCCCTCGCGTACGTGTCCTGGTACGCCGCCCTCCCCCCGAACACGTTCAGGCTCACGTGCCCGTTCGTGTACGTCGTGTCCGTGACGTCGATGATCAGGGTGCCGTCGAGGAACACCCTTCGGAGGAGGCGCGCCAGAGGAGGGAGAGGGCGCCTCCGGTGGCGGGGTGGGGGCCGCCCAGGCGTACCAGGGTGGTGAGGTCCGGGTCCCGCACCGTGCGGGTTGTTATCGCGTTGGAGTCCTTGCCGAAGCTTCCGGCGCGGCCCGCGCTGTTCGTCGACCAGTGGCCGGCGGGGGTGATCGTCAGCCTGCCGAGGTCCGAGCGGAAGTCGCCGCCGGTCGGGGCGGTCGGGAGTGGCTTCACCTTGTCCGCCAGGCGGTAGGCGCTGTCCAGGTGGTGCACCTTCAGCGACTCGATGCGGGCGGTGCCGCCCTCGGCGTAGAAGGACATGCCGTCGGCGTCGGGGGTGGGGAGGATCAGGCTGGTCACCGCCGCCAGGCCGTCCGCGCCGAACGCCTCGACCGACGAAAAAAGGTGCCGTTCCAGTCGCCGGTGAAGTACTGGGCGGCCGAGCCGTCCGTGGCGCGTACGGCCCCGTGCCCAGGGTGAGCGCCCACTTCACCATGTCCTCGTCGCCGTAGCCGAAGGAGCTGCCCTGGGTCCAGGTGAGGAGGTCGGTGGAGGCGAGGAAGCGGATGTGATCACCGCCGGAGACCACCATCAGCCACTGGTCGTGGGCCTCGTCGCGGATCACTTTCGGGTCGCGGAAGGTCCAGCCCGCGTCGGGGCCTCCGGGATTCCGCACAGCCGGGGCCGAACCGCCGTGCAGCTGACCGGGGGCGGAGGCGAGGCGGGTCCCGGAGGAGCGGTCCAGGAGGACGACCCTGTCGCGGCCTGCCTTCAGGCGGGCCTCGTAGCGGCCGGTGGCGAGATCGGCGGCGACGGTGTTCTCGAAGGAGACCACGCCGGACACCCGCCGCGACCGCGAGCCGGCCGGTCGTGTGGGCCGAGTCCCGGGCGGTGATGACCGGCGCGTACCCGTCCGGTGAGAGGAAGTCGGTCTGCCAGTGCACGCGCAGTTCGTCGCCGTCGGCTTCGAGGCGCGCTGTGCATGGATTCAGATATAATCGATGGCACTGTTGATATCCATGGAGGTGTTGTCGATGAGCCGAACCGTGATCGACCTCGACGATCAGCTGGTCGCGGACGTGGCCAAGGCCCTGGGTACCAGCACCAAGAAGGAGACGGTGAACACCGCGCTGCGCGAGGTGCTGGAGAACCGGCGGCGGGCCCTGGCGCTCACCCGTCTGCGGGCGTCGGCCGAAGAGGGCGCCTTCGACCTCGATCTCTTCGAGGACAAGGGGAACTACCGCCGGTGAACGCCGCGCAATACCTGATCGACACGAGCGCGCTCGCCCGCCTGCTGCGCGGCGACGCCGAGCAGTACGGATGGGACCAGGCGGCAGCCGCCGGACTCATCGCCACCTGCCCCGTCACCGAGCTGGAGTTCTTCTACAGCGCCCGTTCCGCCGCAGACCGTGCACAAGGCATCGAAAACATGCGCCTGCTCTTCGGCTGGGTACCAGTCGACGATCGCGCCTACGACCGTGCCTGGCGGGTCCAGGAGGTCCTCACCCAGCGCGGACAGCACCGTAGCGCCGGGGCCGTCGACCTCGTTGTGGCCGCCACGGCCGAGTTGCAGGGACTGACGCTGCTCCATCGCGACCGGGACTTCGAGTGCATCGCCGCAGTCACCGGCCAGGCGCTCCAGTGGTACGGCCCCGAAGCCGGCAAATGAACGCCTTCGCCCAAGCCCTGTGCACGCGCGAAGGAGTATCCCAACCTGACGTCCGACCGAGCCCAACCCGACACCGGTGCCGTCCGCGCATACGCTCTGCCCATCGGCTCCTCGCGCTCCGTGCCCATAGCGTGCCCGTACGAGCGGAGAATCACGGCCAACAGCGGTGCGATCCGACCCGCACACCACCCGAGCACGAGTCATCTGTGCACGTCAGAGCCATACGGCCACCCAAGCGCCGTCGCTTCCCAAGCTGAGAGCGCGAGTTCGATTCTCGTCACCCGCTCCATGCGAAACCCCCAGGTCAATGACCCGGGGGTTCTTTGTTGTCCAGACCGGTGCGCGGGTGGCGCACCACAACCGCACCATAAGGACTCGGCTAGGCCCCGGTGGCCTCCTCCTGTGGTGCGTTGAGTCGCCGGTGTGGTTCTTCGCACGCTCGGCGCGCACCATCTCGTCAAGGGAATGGCCACCGCCAAATCGCGCCTAACCGGCCCGCTCGACCCGCCTCGGGCGGACTACTCCGTCGGCAGCCGAAGCTCCGTCTCCGCGCCCCCCTCCGGACGGTTGCGGAAGGTGAGGCGGGCGCCGAGCAGGCGGGCCTGGCCGGTCGCGATGGTCAGGCCGAGGCCGGTACCGCCGGTCCGGGAGCCCGTGCGGAAGCGCTGGGGGCCGGAGGTGTGCAGCACCGCGAGCAGATCGGGCGGGAAACCGGGGCCGTGGTCGCGGACCCGGACCACGGCGCCGTCGACCTCCACCTCCACGGGCGGGGCGCCGTGCCGCAGGGCGTTGGCGGCCAGGTTGGCCAGGACCCGCTCGACACGGCGCGGGTCGGTGGCCACGACCGCGTCGGTCACGACCTTCACCCGCACGCCGTCGAGCCTGGCGACCGCACGCCGGGTCATCGCGCTCACCTCACGCTCCTCGATCTCCACCGCAGCCATCTGTGAGTCCAGCCGGGCCACTTCCAGCACGTCCTCCACCAGCCCGCGCAGCTTCTGCACGCTGCCCGCAACCAGGTCGGACGCCCGGCCGGGCGGCAGCAGGCCGACCGCCGTCGACATGCCCGCGATCGGCGTGCGCAGTTCGTGCGCGATGTCGGCGGTCACCCGGCGCTCGGCCTCCAGACGGGCGCCGAGCGCGTCCGCCATGGTGTTGACGGAGGCGGCGAGCCGGGCGATCTCGTCGCGGCCGTGGGGGCGTACCCGGGCGTCGAGGTCGCCGCTGGCGATGCCTTCCGCCGTCCGCGCGGCGGCCGTGGCCCGCCGTCCCATGCGCACCCCCAGCAACAGTCCGGCCAGGGACACCAGGACGGTGACGGCCGCGCCCGTGACGAACAGCGTCCGGTCGAGTGCGGCCAGGGACCGCTCCTCGGGGGCGTACGAACGACGGATCGCGAGCACCTTCCGGTCCGAGACCCGGGTCGCCGCCCACAGCACCGGACCCTCACCGCCCTGCTGCAGGTAGGTCACCCGGACGTCGTCGCGCACGGCCCGCGCCACCGGGCCCGGCACATCAGGGGGGTCGAGCCTGGCGTCCGACCTGCGTCCGTCAGCGTGGTCGCCGGCGGCGCTCAGCAACTCCTGGTCCAATCCGGAGCGGGCGGTGGCCAGTTGGTCCGCGGCGGTGGTCCGGTGCACCAGCACCCCGATCGTCCCTGCCACGCACAAGGCGGCGCCGGCGACGGCCAGGGCGACCTTCGCTCCCACGTTCAAGGTGGCTGGTCCCAGGGCTGGTCTCATGGCGCGCGGCCTCAAGGCGGGCCGTCTCATGGGCGCAGCTTGTAGCCGAAGCCGCGCACCGTCTCGATCCGCTCCCGGCCGATCTTGCCGCGCAGGCGCTGCACATGGACGTCCACCACCCGGGTGTCACCGGACCAGGCGTAGTCCCAGACCCGCTCCAGGAGCAGGTCCCGGGAGAGCACGGTCCCCGGCGCGGCGGCGAACTCGCTCAGCAGCTTCAGCTCGGTCGTGGTCAGCGCGAGCGGTTTTCCGTTCCGGCGCGCGGTCAGGGACACCGGGCAGAACTCCAGGTCCCCGAAGCGCAGGCGCGGGCTCTGGTCCGGCTGCCCGGCGGGTGCCGCCCGGCGCAGCAGGGAGCGGATGCGGGCCACCAGGACCGGGCCGTCGAAGGGCTTGGTGACGTAGTCGTCGGCGCCTGCTTCCAGGCCCATCACCACGTCCACCGGGTCGTTGCGGGCCGAGATCAGCAGCACGGGCACTCCCGACTCCTCGCGGATACGGCCGGCCAGGCTCACCCCGTTGAGGCCGGGCAGCATGATGTCGAGGACGGCCACGTCCGGATGGCGTTCCCGGAAGAGCGCGAGCCCGGTCAGGCCGTCGGCCGCGGTACGGACGCGGTAGCCGCGCTCCTCCAGCGTGAGCCGCGTGGCCTCCCGGATCAGCTCGTCGTCCTCGACCAGCAGCACATCCTGAGCAGCGTGCATCGCGTTCCCTTTCCGGCGGTCCTCTCCCGTGCCGTTCTCAGGCATCCGGTACGTCCAGGTCCGTATCGTCGCTGCCGCTCGCCCAGAACGGCGCCGGGGGGTGTACGGGGGTGAGGGTCATATGGCTGTAGAACGCCACGTCCCCGCGCCTGACCGGGTTGCTCAGGACGACCTCGACGCGGTAGCTCGGCGGGGTGTCGTCGCCGTCGGGGCAGCCGGACACGCAGGTGAAATCCGTCGCGACCCCGGTGGCGAGCGCCCGGGACGAGCCCCAGACCCGCCACGTCACCTCGTCCAGGGACACCCGCCGGGTCGGGAGGACCTCCACGGGGCGCTGCCAGGCCCGGCCGAAGGAGTCCGTCATGTACACCGGCCCCGTCCAGGGGATCTTCGTCGCCGCCGGGCCCTCGACGTGGACGCCGCCGTCCACCCCGCCGCAGCCGGTCAGGCAAGCGGCCAGCAGGGCGCGCGGCACGAGTCGGCGAAGCCGCATCCCGTGCTCCTTCCGCCGTGCCGCCGGGTCATGTGGAGATCGCTTCCGCAATAGCCGGAAGCCATGCTACGGCCGGGCGGTCCCGGCCCTTCGGAGGCGGCAGCGGCGTCGACGTCCCACGGCCGCCCCCCGGCTCGGAGCAAGGCCACGTTTCCCCCACCGTCATCCGAGAACAGCTACCTGACCTGCGCATGTAACAACCGCCCGGCGATCCGTCATCGACATCGATACGTCGTCGCCGCACAGCCGACGAACAGCTGTGCGTCCGGATTCCTACCGTGGCTCCGATCATTGCCACCCGGCACTCCAGCCCTGGGGGAACCTTTGCGCAGAAAAGTGAAAGCAGCATGCGTGGGCACGGCCGCGGCGACGGTGGCGGCGGTCCTCGCCGCGGGACCGATCGGCACCGCACAGGCCACGCCCGTGCAGGCCGGTACGGCGGCGACCTCCGCCAAGACCAAGGAATCGGCCGGCACACACCGCCTCACCCTCGTCACCGGTGACCGTGTCCTCGTCGACGCCAAGGGCGGTGTCGTCGGCATGGAGCGGGCCAAGGGCCGCGCGCGGGTCCCCGTGCAGATACGCAAGGCCGGCGGCCACACCCTCGTCATACCGACGGACGCCGCCCGGCTGATCGCGAACGGCAGCCTCGACCAGCGGCTGTTCGACGTCACCGAGCTCAACAAGCCGGACAACCGCAGGAACCAGCGGGGCGGCCCGAAGGTCATCGTCGGCTACAAGGCCACCGCACGCTCCCTCAAGGCCGCGGTCCGGGGCACGGGCATGGTCCACCGGACCTTCGAGTCCCTGGACATGGACGCCCTCCAGGCACCCACCACACAGACGCCGGAGCTGTGGGACGCCCTCACCAACGATGGCGCCCTCGCCCCGGGCATCTCCCACGTCTGGCTCGACGGCGTCCGCAGGGCCAGCCTCGACAAGTCGGTGCCGCAGATCGGCGCACCCGCGGCCTGGGCCAGGGGCTACGACGGCAAGGGCGTCAAGGTCGCCGTCCTGGACAGCGGCCTCGACAGCAGCCACCCCGACCTCAAGGGCCAGGTGCTCGCCACCAAGAACTTCAGCACGTCCGCCACCACCGAGGACCGGGAGGGCCACGGCACGCACGTCGCGTCCACCATCGCCGGAACCGGCGCCGAGTCCGCAGGCACGTACAAGGGCGTCGCCCCCGGAGCGAAGCTCCTCGTCGGCAAGGTCCTCGACGACCAGGGACGGGGCGACGACGCCGGCATCATCGCGGGCATGGAGTGGGCCGCCAGCCAGGGCGCCGACGTCATCAACCTCAGCCTGGGCGGCGCCGACACCCCGGGTGTCGACCCGATGGAGGCCACGGTCAACAGGCTTTCGGAGACCAAGGGCGTCCTCTTCGCCATCGCCGCCGGCAACGAGGGCGAGCAGGGCTTCAAGACCGTCGACTCCCCGGGCAGCGCCGCCGACGCGCTCACCGTCGGCGCCGTCGACGGCCACGACGAGGTCGCGGACTTCTCCAGCATGGGTCCGACCGCCGACGGCGCCCTCAAGCCGGACGTGACCGCGCCCGGCGTGGACATCACCGCGGCCGCCGCCAAGGGCAGCGCCATCGCCAAGGAGGTCGGCGAGAAACCGCCCGGCTATCTGACGATCTCGGGGACGTCGATGGCGACCCCGCATGTGGCGGGCGCCGCAGCCCTCCTCAAGCAGCAGCATCCCGACTGGACGTTCCGCGAGCTGAAGGCCGCACTCGTGGGCTCCGCCAAGGGCGGCGACTACACCCCCTACGCGCAGGGCTCGGGCCGCGTCCAGGTCGACAAGGCGATCGGCCAGAACGTGTTCGCCGAGACGACCTCGGTGGGCTTCCCGGTCCAGCGGTGGCCGCACAACGACGACACCCCGGTCACCAGGAAGCTGACGTACCGCAACGCCGGTACGAAGGACATCACGCTGGCCCTGTCGAACAAGGCATTCAACCCCCGGGGCGAGGCGGCCCCGCACGGCTTCTACACCCTGGGCGCGAAGACCGTCACCGTCCCCGCCGGCGGCACGGCGTCCGTGGACGTCACCGCCGACACCAGGCTGGGCGGCGGGCTCTTCGGCGGCTACTCGGCCTATGTGACGGCCACGGGTGACGGCCAGACCGTCCGCACGGCGCTGGGAGTCGAGCGGGAGGAAGAGGCGTACAACGTCACGCTGAAGTTCATCAACCGTCCCGGGCAGCACCCGGTCCACTTCACCACCCTGTTCCGGGACGAGCGGAACGCCCCCATGTTCGGGGACATGTCCACCGGCGACACGGTCACCCTCCGCGTCCCCAAGGGCCGGTACATCCTCGACTCGCTCAGCGTGAAGGACCCGAACTCGACCGAGGGCGGCGTCGACTGGCTGGTCCGGCCCGTGCTGAGCGTCGACAAGGACCGGACGGTCACGCTCGACCTGAACAAGACCCGGTCGGCCGACATCACCGTGCCGGACAGGAAGGCCAAGCCGCTCCAGGCCATGGTGTTCTACGAGCACAAGGCCACGCAGGTGGCGAACTACGTCGTGATGCCCACCTTCTCCGACCTCCGTGTCGCGCACGTCGGCCCCGAGATGCCGTCCAACCTGGCACAGGTCTGGTCCGGGCAGTGGACCAAGGGCAAGGGCACCGAGTACAACACCCTCGACGGCGGCGAGGTCAAGAAGATCACCGGGACGCACGCCCACCACTACAGGGCGAGCGAGTTCGCCACGGTGAAGGCCGGTCTGGGCGCGTCGACCCCGGGAAAGACCGGGGTGCTCGCCCTGGCCGGCACCCTGCCCCTCATCAACGGCATCCACACCCCGCTGCCCCAGAATCTGCCCGCCACCCGGACGTACTACCTGTCCACGGGCGACGGCGCCAGGTGGTACTTCGACTTCCAGCAGTTCTCGGGGAAGAAGGACGCGGACGGTGCGCCGATCGTGGAGGCCGAATCCACCTCCGGTGACTACCTGGGGCTCACCGGTGGCAAGACCTACCGGAAGGCGTTCGACACGGCGGTGTTCGCGCCGCATGTGATCCCCGGCCTGTCCGGTGTCTTCCACGGCCCCGACGGGATCTACGGCCAGCTTCCGCTCTTCGCCGACGGCCGGCGCAACGAGGCGGTCTCCGGCCTGACCTCGGTGCGCACGACGCTCTACCGCAACGGCAAGAAGGTCGGGTCGAACGCCGACCCGCTCACCGGCGCCAGTACGTTCGAGGTCCCGGCCGGCGAGGCCGAGTACACCCTGACCACGTCGGCCAGGCGCAGCGCCAAGGTCCAGGCCGCCTCCACCCGGGTCGACGCGAGCTGGACGTTCCGCTCGAAGCGGCCGTCCACCGACCTGCCGACCGAACTGCCGGTCTCCACGGTGCGCTTCGCGCCGAGGACGGGCCTGGACAGCCGGGTCAAGGCCGGCCAGAAAGTCACCTACCCGGTCACCGTCGAGGGTGCGGCGAGGGGCCGGAACCTCAGGTCGCTTGCGGTGCACGTGTCGTACGACGACGGCAGGACCTGGAAGAAGACCGATGTCCGGAACGGAAGGATCACCGTGAAGAACCCGGCGAAGGGCAAGGGCATCTCCCTCCGTGCCAAGATCATTGACAGGAAGGGCAACACGTCCACGATCTCGGTGTACAACGCGTACTACGGCAAGTAGGCCATGGTTCGCTGACGTGGGTCGCTGAGCGGGTCGGTCTGCCGGAAGCGCGGTTTCCGGCAGACCGACCCGTCGTGCGCTCGGCGACGCCCGGTCGGATCGCGGGCCGAGCAGGTGTGCGGCCGCACGACCGAGATCCCGTATGTGCACCCGCAACGGCACACTCGAGCCGACCCGCGATACCCAGGAGCCCGGACACCATGAGGGGCGGAGGGCTGCGGATCCCCGTCTTCCCGCGACGCCGTGCCCACAGCATGCCCGTAAGAGCGGACAACAACGGTCAACAGCGGTGCGGCCCGACCCGCACGATGAGCCAGAGCGAAGGCATATACGCAGGTCAGGTCCATGAAGCTCGGCCAAGCGCCGTAGCTTCCCAAGCTGAGAGCGCGAGTTCGATTCTCGTCACCCGCTCCACGATGAAACCCCAGGTCAGCGGCCTGGGGTTTGTGTTGTCCCGAAGGTTGTCCAGCAAGTTCCGGCCCGTCAGGCGCACAAAGATTGGGCACGCGGAGGGCACGGGTTCCGGACGGCAGCCGTACACGCAACGCCTCCAGCCTCGGAAGCCCGGCTTGACCTGCGGATTCGTGGTTCGGGCCGACACCCCTCCACGTCAGGAGACCTCAGCCTGCTGTCTTCCGCAAGTCTGAACGTCGGTGTGTGCACAGCGGCGATGACGCTGACCGAAGTCCCTGAAGCCCGCATCACGGGTGCGGCGCGTGCATCCCGGGTTCTCCGTCGCAGCCTCGGCCCACCCACCACTCCCGGACTCGGAGCAGACCCGTCCAGAGCGAGTGCGCCGGCGCGCTGCGACACGGGTCGGCCAACCGGCTCAGCAAGGTCATGCGTCTTCAACCGATGCTAGTATCCGCCCGCTTGTTCGGGGGGATGGGGCCCTCCGTCGGGGAGGGGAAGCAAGTGACTCGTCATATGTTCGTGCGTGGCTCCCTTGTCACGCTGATCGGGTTGGCGCTCTCTGTGTCCGCGCTGCCGCTGGTGGCGCCTGCGCACGCGGATGCCGCGACGGAGATCATCGTTCCGGCCACCATGCGCACGACTCCGCGCACGGCGTATCTGCAGAGCGCGGGGGCTTCCGGCTTCCTTGAGCACCGCTCCACCGCTGACGGTTACGGCCTCTGGTGGACCAGCTACGACGGCAGCCGAAAGCCGGTGGAAGGTGGCGAGCAACTCGAACCGCGCACCGCGGGCTCGTACGGCACCGCTTCGGACGTCGTCGCCCTGCGCCCCTCCCAGAGCAGTGGTGGACAAGTCGTGCTCCGGGACATGGGAACCGGTACGACGGAGACGGTGGCCATCCCGGCGGGCCAGCGCTATATGCAGACGTATGGACGTACTGTCCTGACCAGCACGTCGACAGGTGGGGAACGGACTGGGCTGTTCCTGCTGCGCAACGAGAACGGCAGCACGGTGCAGAGGCCGATGACCGGACTCCCGGACGGGACGGTCTTCCCCTTCTTTACCAGGGGTTCGGCCTCCGGCATCCTCGTCAACTACTACAGCTACAACGGCCCGGATCGGGTCCTCCGGTACGCCTGGGTGGATACGGAGACCGGGGCCGCCACGATCCTGCCGCCACAGGTGGCGAGCACGGACACCGTGGTGGGATCCGACTACCTGGTCAGCTGGTACGGCACGTCCCGGGTGCGGGTGTACGCCGAGGGAGCCTACGACGCGCCCACTCACGAGGTCGCGTTCCCCCGCACCTCGGAGAACAAGGTCCTCGGCGTCGTCGGTGACGCACTCGTCGTCGCGCGGCGCGACAGCTCCTCCGTCTGGAGTGTGTCCGCGCTGCCCTTCGACGGCTCTGCGGAACTGCCCCTGCTCAAGCGCGCCGATCCCGCCGCCGTCGTGAGCCCCGACGGCGGCCTGGTCCTCTCCGGCGGCGAGTCCGCTCCGGACTACGGCATCGCCAAGGTCGAAGCGGGGGCCGACGGTCTTCCCCGGCCCCGCCGGATCGTGGACCTTCCCCCCGTGCCCATGGGGATCGAGTCGCTCGATCTGAGCGGTGGTGAGCTGATGACCTACGAGTCCGGCGACCAGGCGACGCACCTGTACAGCCGCTCTCTGACCACGGCGGGGGTCCTGACGGCGGGCACCCGCACGGACCGGGGAGCGACCCGGAGGTGCGGGGTCATGGCCGGGGACTACGGGGACTGTCCCAACCTGGTGGGTACGGGCGACGGCCGGGCGGTCATCCGGAGCACGGCCGGGGCGGTCTCCGTCCTGGACCGGGGCCAGTCCCTTCCGGGCACCGTGATGGGCTCGGGCCTCCAGGACAACCATGGCCTCGTGGACGTCGCGGGCAGGTACGCGGCCTGGCGTGGGCCCTCGCCCGCGGGAGACGGCCTGATGGTGGCGGATCTCGATACACGGAAAATCGTGCTCACCCGTACGGGCGCGGCCGGTGCGGTCCCCACTCGCCTGTGGGGGGAAACGCTGTGGACGGTGGCCGGGAACGGCAGTGTCACGGCCACAGAGGTGCGTTCGGGCCATACGATCACGTCGTTCCGGGTGACCGGCAGTGGCAGCAGCTGCCATATGAGCGGCTTCCAGGCAGTGGGACGCTGGGTGTACTGGGCCGGCTCGTGCAGTTCTCCGCAGGGCAGTGTGCCGAAGGCCGTCGTGTACGACACCCGCAGGAAGACGCTCATCGCCGTGCCCACCGGCGGAGAGAACCGCCTGGGCGACGGCTTCCTGATCACGCGTGACTCCACGTCCGCAGCGCTGACCCTCACGGACGTCACGAGCGGCTCCGCAGTGAGCCGGACCCTGGCGGCCAAGTCCGGGAAGTGGGACGTCGATCCCTACACCGGCCTGGTCGGCTACGTGGACTCGGCCTCCCAGGACATCCACGTCCTACGCAGTGGCATCCCCGCCACGGACATCGCGGTCCTGGGAGCGAGGACGGAACCTTCGGTCAGCCTGGTGGACTCGTCGTCCTCGTGGGACGGCACGTGGTGGCTGTCGAAGCCAGCCGCGTCGTGGACGCTCGTGCTCAGGAACAAGGCGACCGGGGCCACCGTGCGCACTCTGTCCGGTGGCGCCGCGCACGACGCGGTCCGCACGTCCTGGAACGGCAGAACGTCGACGGGCGCGTACGTGCCGAACGGCACGTACAGCTGGACTCTGACGGCGGCCCCGGCCGACAAGCACGGTGCGTCGGCCACGGCGTCCGGCTCGCTGAAGCTGACCGGTGGTGCCGCGGTGAGACGCGACCAGGTCGGGTCCGACGGCATCGGTGACCTGCTCACGCTCACCTCCAAGGGTGCGCTCTCCCTCCATCGGGGCGACGGCAGCGGGAAGTTCTCGACGAAGACCTCGGCCTCGGGCTGGCCGGCCTCGGTCACGGTGGTGCCGTTCGGAGACCTGAACGGTGACCGCTGCAATGACGTGCTCGTGCGGTTGGGCAGCGGTGCGCTGCGGGCGTACCGCCCGGAGTGCGGCAAAGCCCTGACGACATCCACGCCGTACACCACGCTGGGAGCGTCGGGCTGGAGCCAGTACGACGTGCTGACCTCACCGGGCGACATCACCGGTGATGGCCGGGCGGACCTGATCGCCCGCCAGGCGTCCAGCGGTGACATCTACCTGTACAAGGCCACAAGCAGCGGAAAGCTCTCGGCACGGGTGAAGATCTTCTCCAAGTGGTCCGGCTACAAGAAGATCATCGGCGTCGGCGACCTCAACGGTGACGGGTACGGAGACCTACTGGCGCAGGACACGTCGAACAAGCTGTGGCGGTACGCGGGCACGGCGACCGGCGGCTTCAGGGCGCGGGTCAAGGTGGCCGACAACTGGGGCGCCTCCTACAACGTCGTGGTGGGCGCCGGCGACCTCAACGGGGACGGGAGGGCGGACATCATCTCCCGCGACACATCCGGCAAGCTGTGGCGCAACAACGGCGACGGCAAGGGCTCCTTCGGTCCTCGCACCGGGATCGACGCTGGGTGGCAGGGGTACAAGGCCCTGTACTGACCGCCCGTGACAGGTCGTGTTCGAGGGAGTGCCAAGCCCCTGACCACAGAGTCGGCGAACTCACCGGGACCGAGGGATGAGCTCGTGACGCTGGTCGGCTTCGTCAACTCCCTCGCCATCCTCATCTTCATGGCGCAGGTCCCGGAGATGACGGCCGTGCCCTGGCCGGTCTACCCGCTGATCGCGGCCGGTCTGGCGCTGATGGTGTTCTTCCCGAAGGTCACCACGGTGATTCCGGCGCCGCTCGTGTCGATCGTGATTCTGACGGTCATCACGCTCGCGGCCGGGATCGCGGTGCCGACCGTGGGCGACAGGGGCGAGCTGCCCTCGTCGCTGCCGGTACCGGGGCTGCCGGACGTGCCGTTCACCCTGGACACGCTCACCACCGTCGCCCCGTACGCGCTCGCCATGGCGCTGGTCGGCCTGATGGAGTCGCTGATGACGGCCAAGCTGGTCGACGAGATCACCGACACCCGCTCCTCGAAGACCCGCGAGTCCGTCGGCCAGGGCGTCGCCAACATCGTCACCGGGTTCTTCGGCGGCATGGGCGGCTGCGCCATGATCGGCCAGACGATGATCAACGTACGGGTCTCCGGCGCCCGTACCCGGCTGTCCACGTTCCTCGCCGGCGCGTTCCTGATGGTGCTGTGCATCGTCTTCGGTCCGGTCGTCTCCGACATCCCCATGGCCGCCCTGGTCGCGGTGATGGTCATGGTGTCGGTAGCCACCTTCGACTGGCACTCCATCGCGCCGAAGACGGTGAAGCGCATGCCGGCCGGGGAGATCACCGTCATGGTGATCACCGTCGCCTGCGTGGTCGCCACCCACAACCTCGCCATCGGCGTGGTCGTCGGCTCGGTCACCGCGATGGTCATCTTCGCCAAGCGTGTCGCCCACCTTGCCGAGGTCACCGCCGTTGCGGACCACGACGGCACCACGGTCGTCTACCGGGTCACGGGCGAGCTGTTCTTCGCTTCCTCCAACGACCTCGTCGGCCAGTTCGACTACGCCACCGACCCCGGCAAGGTCGTCATCGACCTGTCCGCCGCCCACATCTGGGACGCCTCGTCCGTCGCCGCCCTGGACGCCATCGAGAACAAATACGCCCAGCGCGGCAAGACCGTCGAGATCATCGGCCTGAACGAACCCAGCGCCCGCATCCACAAGACGCTCAGCGGCGAGCTCGCCGGCGGTCACTGACCGCTGCAGCCGAGGGTTGCGGGGAACCACGGGGAACAGCGGGGAAGCAGGCAACCGTCAGCCAGGCGCGCGTGTGTCCTTCCGCCGCAGGTCAGGGCGGGAACGAGCCCTGGATGCCCTTTACTCCGTGCGGTCGCCGCGACGCAGTGCGCGGGTGCACCAGCCGATGATCGCGGCGTTGACCGCTGCCCCGAGAGCGACGGCGACGATGGCCATGACGATGTTGTCCGGCAGCACGAGGAGTACGAGGCTGACGGGGGCTGTGGCAAGGAGCGGGATGACGCCTGCCATGGACGCGTCCGTGCTTTCGCCGGCGGTCACCACCACTGCCCACACGAGCAGGACGGCACAGACGCCGAGGTAGGCGAGGCCGACGACGCCGACGTGGTCGCGCAATCGGCGGGTGACGGATCGGCCGGTATCGGTATCGGTATCGGTATCGGTATCGGTATCTGTACCGGTCATGGGGATGGACTCCTTGGTTGCGTCGGTTGCGTCGGTTGCGTCGCGGTGGTCGGTCGCGGTGGTCAGAGGTGGGTGCCGGGCGGGTTCGGGCGGGCGAGGCCGAGGTCGTACGCGAGGATCGTCGCCTGTACGCGGTCGCGCAGGCCGAGCTTGCGGAGCAGCGCGTTCACGTGGGACTTCACGGTGCCTACGGTGATGCCGAGTTGCTCGGCGATCTCCGTGTTGGTGAGTCCGGCCGCGACCAGGGTGAGGACGCCCCGCTGGCTGCCGGTCAGGCTGTCCAGTTCGGGGGAGCTCCCGACCGGGACCGCGGCGGGTGGTCCGGACGCGTAGTGGCCGATGAGGCGGCGGGTCGCGGACGGGGCGAGTACGCTCTCGCCGGCCGCCACCTCCCGGATGCCCTGCAGTAGTTGGGAGGGAAGTACGTCCTTGAGGAGGAAGCCCGAGGCGCCGGCGCGCAACGCGTCGAAGACGTACGCGTCGAGGTCGAAGGTGGTCAGGACGAGGACGCGGGGCGCGTTCTCCCGTCCGGTGATGATGCGGGTGGCGGCGATGCCGTCCAGTTCGGGCATGCGTACGTCCATGACGACGACGTCGGGAGCCAGCTCTTCGGCCAGCCGCACCGCGTCGGCGCCGTCGGCGGCCTCGCCGACGACCGTCATGTCCTCCTCGGCGTCGATCACGGCGGCGAACCCCGCCCGTACGATGCCCTGGTCGTCGACGACCAGCACGTTGAGGCTCATCGTTGTCTCTCCTCGTTGTCCTGCGCGACGGCGAGTGGCAGCCGGAGGCGGACCGTCCCCCGCGGGCCGGTGGTCACGGTGCCGCCGAGCGCCGCGATCCGCGTGGTCAGCCGCTCCCGTACGGCGGAGTCGGCGGCGCGGGGCACTCCGGTGGCCGTGAGCGTCAACGTATCGTTGTCCACGTCGAGTTCGAGCATCGCGGGCTCCTCGCCGCCGGCCGCGAGCACCGTCTCGGCGGCGCGGTAGGCGGCCAGGTCGACGGCGGTGGGCAGTCGTTCCGGTACGCGGTCGGTCAGCCGTATCTCGATGTCCCGGCCGGTGGCCCGGAGTTGGTGGGCGAGCAGGTCGAGCGCCTGGAGGGTGGGCTGCGGCCGTAGTTCGGCCCCTGTCTCGCTCTCCCGGACGGTGTCGAGCAGGGTGCGCATAGCGGCCAGGGCCTCGCGTGCACGGGTCGCTGTCGCGTCGAGTCGGCCTGCCTCCGCCTCGGTGACCATGTCGGCGGTGCGGGCCAGGACCGTGGTTTCGAGGCCGGCGGCGATGCGGCGGCGCTCGGTCCAGGCATCGCGGACGGCCTCCTCGGTCCAGGCGGCAAGGCGTTCGTCGTGGGCGCGACGGTCGGCTTGTCGGCGCCGGGTGCGCAGGCGTCCGGTCAGGTGAGCCGCGGTGCCTGTGAGGGTTGCGCCGACCGTGGTTCCCGCGATGACCGTCCAGAGGGGAGCGGCCGTACCTCGGTCCAGCATCGCGATGGTGGCGGCCGCGGCGTGCACCAGCACCGTGAGGAGAAGGGTCGCGACGTGGCCGAGGGCCGGTGGGGGCTGGTCGCTCCCCCGCTCATCCTGGGCCCCCGTCGCGGCCGAGCCGTCCTTCGACACAACTCCGCTCCACTTGCGTGGCGTTGTGGTTCGGGCCGGTTCCATCGCGAGGGCCGCGCACGTGGCCAACAGGCTCAGCGCGGGCGGGAGGAGGACAGGGCCGCCGTAGTTGCCCACCGCCATCGCCACCGGCCACAACAGCGCCAGCCCCAGCAGCATCCCGTACGCCGTCCGCGGAGCCCTCCGCAGCCACAGCAGGGCCACCGCCTGGCCCGCCGCCAGCAGGGCGAAGAAGACCCCCGCGGATACCCGCGTCGCGCTCGACGTCTCCTCGGCCCGGATGATCAGCACGGGCAGCAGCGGCTGCAGGACCATGCCCGCCGCCGCCACCACCTGCGCCACCCGGTAGCTCCTCGGCGTCGGCGGTTCCACCGTCGTGACCGTCCGGCCCGGCAGTTCCGCCCGTACCTCCCAACCGCCCTCCGCCGTCGGGCCGCTGTGCACCGTGCCGCCCGCCTCCCGTACCCGGGAGCGCAGGAAGCCCTGCCCGCGGCCGCCGCCGAGTCCCGCACCGTGCGCCACCGCACCGGCCGGCGGAGGTGTGCTCGTGACCGCGACGTCGGTGCGGGTTTCGCCGTACCGGCACAGCACTTTCGTATGCGCGCCGGGGGCATACCGTGCCACGTTGGTCAGCGCCTCGCGCACGATGCCGTACGCCACCTCCGCGACGGCGCCGTCCGGCAGGGGGTCGATCTCGCAGTCCACCCGCTGGCCCAGGCGCCGGAACCCGGCGACCAGGTCCAGCAGCCGCTCCTCCGGTGACGGCACCTCCCCGCGGGAGGGCGCCGGCGCTCGTACCGCGCCGAGCGCGCGGGTCACCTCACGGCCGGTCCCGACCGCGAACTCCAGGGCCTCCTCGGCCAGTTCGGGACGGCGGTCGCGCAACCCGAGGGCCGCTCCCGCCGTGACCACCACGGCCGTCAGATGGTGGGCGCTGATGTCGTGCAACTCCCTTTCCATACGGCGCCGTTCGACCGCCGGGAGCCGGTGACGCTCGGACTCGGCCCGCTTCAGCAGCTGTTCGGCGGCTCGCCGTGCGCGACGGGTTCGCCGTACGCGCTGGCCGGCGCCGCACACGGCGGCGTACAGCAGAGCGGTCAGGACGAGGTCGAGCCCGTCGCGGTCGCTGAGCCCGTGCAGGCTGATGCCCTGCAGAAGCTGCCAGGCGGCCAGCGCCACCACGCACAGCACGGCGGTGAAGGCGTCGCGTTCGGTCGCCACGGTGAACAGCGCCAGCGCGACACCCGCGGTCCCGAGCACCGCCATCGCCCCGGCGGGCAGCGGTCCGGCACCCAGCGCGCAGGCGGCGG
>NZ_LRTR01000076.1 GCF_001550375.1 Streptomyces europaeiscabiei
CGCGGGCCACCGGCCGGCGGGTGCGGCGACGGAGACAGGGACGGGGACGGGCGGCGGCTACCGCGTGCGGGCCACACCCCAGCCGGAGGCCGTCGCCGTACGGGAGCCCGACGCGGCGGCGCTGGGGGCCTGTGCGGCGACTCTGGAGAAGGCCGGCTGGCAGGTGAGCGAGCACACCGATCCCCGTGGCCGGGAGCGGTATCTGCTGGCTTCGCCGAGGCGCGCCTAGCGGCTGAGCAAGCGCTCAGTAAGCTGAGGTGTTTCCGTTCGCCTCAGGTAGGGGGAAGTCATGGCCGAGCCGTTTTTCGTTCCGGTGACCGTGCGCGGGTACGAGACCGATGTGCAGGGGCACCTGAACCAGAGCGTGTATCTCCAGTACGGCGAGCACGCGCGGTGGTCGCTGCTGCAGGCCGCCGGGATACGTCAGGCCGACCTGATGGCCAAGGGCGTCGGCCCCGTGGCGCTGGAGACGACGATCAGCTATCGGCGGGAGTTGCTGGCCGGCGACGAGGTCGAGGTGACGTGTGTCTTCGTGTGGAGTCAGGGCAAGACCTTCCGCATCGAGCAGACCGTACGTCTGACGGACGGCACCGTGGCGGCGGAGATCACCGGCGTGGGCGGGCTGATGGACCTGAGGATCCGCAAGCTGGTGGCCGATCCGCGGGAGTACTTCCGGGCACTGGCGACGGACTCCACCCTGTTCGGCCTGTGAAGGCGGCGACGGACCCCGGCTTTCCGGACCCCGGGCACGCGCCCACGGTCCGGAAAGCCGGGTGAGTCACGACCGGCCGTCGGTCAGCCCAGCGGGTTGAGCAGCTCCGGGTCGTCCTCGAAGGCGAAGAGCAGCAGGTCCGTCATCGTGAATGCGCCCTTCCGGTGGGACGGAAGGCTCGGGCGCCGGCCCGGGTGCTTCACGATCGCCCTCCGGCTGCCCTCGATCGCGCGGTGGAAGACCTCGGCGACGAGGGTGCCGCCGACGCCGGTGAGGCTGCCGGGGCGGGCTTCGTTCACCTCGGCCTCGCGCAGGACGTAGAACCACAGCGGGGTGTGCTCCACAAGCTGTGCGCGCTCGGTGCCGGAGGGGCCCTCCAGGACGGCGCCGCCGTTGCCCTGCAGGGTCTGGTCCTCCGTCAGCGACTTGAAGCCCATCTGGGCGGCCAGTTGCGGCCCGGTGGCCAGCTCGACCATCGCGGCGCGCGCGAGGTTGCGGAACGCGAGGTTGCGCTGGATCGGCGGCGGGGCCGGGCGGCCACGCCCGTCGAAGGTGCCGGTGGGCAGTGTGGCCAGCGGGTCGACGAGGAGCGTGTCGAGACGTTTGGCCACGTTGAACTCGCCCTCGGGCACGACCAGATCGCCCCGGCCGATCTCGCCGAAGTCGAACAGCCGGCGGAAGTCGACGATCCAGTTGCTCGGCAGCCGCAGGTTCTCCCCCGCGTTCGGGTACCCGCCGCCCTCGTCTCTAGGCGAAGGCCTCACGATGGCCGTCCGCCCACTCCCGATAGGTCCGTGCCGGGCGCCCCAGTACCCGGGGCACGTCCTCGGTGACCTCGGCGCCGCCGCCCCCGCGCACATACGCGGTCCCGGCCAGAACTCCCTCCACATAGGTGTCCCCCATGCCCGCCGCCACCAGATACCCCCGCGTCTCGTCCGGCGAGAGGTCGGCCGTCCCGACCGGACGGCCCAGCACCGAGGCGAGCACGGCGGCCTGGTCGGCGGTGCTCATCGCCTCCGGACCGGTCAGGGTGTACGTCCGCCCCGCGTGCGCCGACGTGGTCAGCGCCTCCACCGCGACCTGAGACACATCGCCCGGATCGACCACGCCCTGCCTGCCGGACCCCGTCATATTGGGCACGGGCATGCCGGAGCGGATCGCCTCCGCCCAGCTCAGCGTGTTGGAGGCGAAGGAGGAGGGGCGCAGGACCGTCCACTCCAACCCACTGGCGTGTACGGCCCGTTCGCCCGGGAGGTGCCAGTTCCCGCCGGGGCCACTGGCCGGGTCACCGGTGCCGATGGCGGAGAGCTTCACGACGCGGCGTACGCCTGCCGCCCGGGCGAGCGCGACGAGACGGGTGTCCGTCTCCCCGTCCCCGGGCCCCAACACACCGACCGCGAAGAGCGCCTCGGCCCCTGCCATCGCGGCCTCGACGGTCCCCGGGTCGCGGAAGTCCCCGCGCACCACCTCCACCCCGGACGGCACCCGGACCCGTGCCGGGTCCCGGGTCAGGGCCCGTGTCTTCTCGCCGCGCGCCGCGAGCAGCCGTACGACTTCACTGCCGATGGTGCCGGTGGCACCCGTCACTAGGATCATGCCGACCACGGTGCCGAACCGTGCCCCCGGACCTCTAGGAAATTCCGGCACGGTCGGCGGGCCCGTCCGCGCGGGTGCCGCGTCTACGGTGGACGGGTGAGCAGCACGAGAGCGTTCGAGGCCGAGTCGGCGGCGCGGTCCGTGAGCACGGACGGGGCAGGGTCGCCCACGGTGCCCGTACCCGTTCCCGATGCCCTGAGGCCGTGGTTCGCCGGGGTCGAGGTCGGGGCGGCGTCGGGGGACGGTGACCCGAGGCGGCCGTACACCCATCTGCCCGACACGGCGGTGAAGCTGGTGGTGCGTACCGGGGCGGACGGCGACCGTACGGCCATGGTGGTCGGCCCGCGGACCCGCGCCTCGTACCACGCGAGCGAGCGGCCGGTCTCCTGCGTGCGGCTGCGCCTCGAACCGGGCTCCGCCCGACCGCTGTTGGGCGTCCCGGCGGTCGACCTGGTGGGCCGGGTGATCCGGCTCGACGACTTCCTCACCCCTGGCGCCCGTCGCCTCGCCGACGAACTCCGTTCCGTGGAGGCGGAGTTGATCGTGCCCCGCCTGGCGGAGCTGCTGCCCACCGCGCACCCCGCCGGCCCCACCGTCGACAGCCGTACCGCGCTGGTGCGGGCGGCGGTGCGCGCGGTGTCGGCAGGGGGCGGGCGGCTCCCCGAGGGTGTGGGCGGGCTGGCTCGGCGGCTCGCCGTCAGCGAGCGGCAGTTGCGCAATCTCTTCGCGGACGGCGTCGGGGTCTCCCCGAAGCACTTCGCCCGCATCGCCCGGGTGCGGCACGTCCTCACCCACCGTTCCCCCGCCGTCCCGTGGGCTCAACTCGCCGCAGCCTCCGGGTACTACGACCAGTCGCACCTCACCGCTGACTTCCGCGCCCTGATGGGCGTGCCCCCCACGTCGTTCTTCACGGGCCGGCTGCCGGCCTCCCAGCCCTGCCAGGCGTTCGCCCGGCGCTGAAATCCGGATGCGCCGGACGGAGTCCGGCCGTCATGATCGCCGCATGGCAGCACGCAGGATCAAGCCCAGTCTGTACATCTCCGTCGACGTCGAGGCCGACGGGCCGATACCGGGGCCGTACTCGATGCTCAGCTTCGGTGCGGCCGTCGCGGGGCGGCAGGACGCGGAAGGGTTCACGGCGGCCGATCCGCAGGCGCGCACTTTCTACCGTGAACTGCAACCCATCAGCAGGGAGTTCGTGCCGGAGGCGCTGGCCGTGAGCGGGCTGGACCGGGAGCGGCTGGCCGCGGAGGGCACCGAACCGGGGGCGGCGCTGCGCCAGTTCGGCTCCTGGGTTCGCGAGGTCAGTACCGGTGCGCAGCCGGTGATGTGCGGCTACCCGGCGTCGTACGACTGGACGTTCCTGTACTGGTATCTGATCCGTTTCACCGGCGAGAGCCCGTTCGGGCACTCGGGGTGCCTGGACATGAAGACGCTGTACGCGACGAAGGCGGGGGTCCCGCTGCGGTCGGTCGCCAAGGGTGCGATGCCCCGGCATCTCCTCTCCCGCCGTCGCCACACCCACCACGCCCTGGACGACGCGATCGAGCAGGCGGATCTGCTGGCGAACCTGATGGCCTGGGACGGCACCACCCCTGGCCGTCCATCGGCCACCTGACGGTCACCCGGTGGCCCCCGCTGATCCGGCCACGGCCCGGGCCGAAGGCGGGCCGCCGTGGCGGAAGGAGCCGTTCACGCCGGGTTCTCCCCCGTGTGGCCCTGTGTCGGTGCACAAGTGCGGCTACGGCGGGTATTCCTCCCACGGCGTACCCCCACCGCACCCCGGAGACACCATGCCGCTCGCCCGCCGTGCCCTGCTCGCCGCCCTCGCCGCCGGTCCCGCGGTCGCCTGTACCCCGGCCCGCGCGATCCCCTCGGACGACGTGCCCCGCACCGACAAGGCGCTGCGTACGGCCTCGGCGGCGGCCCGGCGGCTGCTGCCGGACCACTGGCGGCAGATCACGTTCACGGAAGGCCAGGAACGGGACGCCTTCCGCGTGTCGGGGAGCACCGGGCGCATCACCATCGCCGGTGACACACCGGCCACCCAGCTCACCGGTCTGAACTGGTACTTGAGGCATGTCGCGTACGCCGAGATCAACTGGGCGGGCGAGCAGACGAACCTGCTGCCGCGCGAGCTGCCCGGACTCGACGCGGCGGTCGACCGCCGGGCGAACGTCACCCACCGCTTCGCCCTCAACGACACCAACGACGGCTACACGGGGGCGTACCTGGACTGGACGTACTGGGAGCGTGAGCTGGACGTGCTGGCGCTGCACGGCTACAACGAGGTCCTCGTCTACGCGGGCGCGGACGCGCTGTACCACCGGGTGTTCCAGGAGTTCGGGTACGGGGAGGAGGAGCTGCGGGAGTGGGTCCCGGGACCGGCCCATCAGCCGTGGTGGCTGCTGCAGAACCTGTCCGCCTTCCCCTCCCCCGTCTCCTCCCAGCTCCTGGACGCGCGGGCCGTCCTCGGCCGCCGGATCGCCGACCGGGCACGTGAGCTGGGGATGACGCCGGTGTTCCCCGGCTACTTCGGGACCGTCCCGGCCGGGTTCGCGGAGCGCGTTCCGGGGGCGCGGACCGTCCCGCAGGGCGACTGGATGGGCTTCGCACGCCCCGACTGGCTGGACCCGCGCACGGACGAGTTCGCAACGGTGGCGGCTGCGTTCTACCGGGTGCAGGACGAGATGTTCGGCCCGTCGACCCTGTACAAGATGGATCTGCTGCACGAGGGCGGCGACCCGGGTGACGTGCCGGTCGCCGACGCGGCGAAGGGCGTCGAGCGGGCGCTCCAGCGGTCGCACCCGGGGGCCACCTGGGTGATTCTCGGCTGGCAGCACAACCCGCCCCGGGCCATCGTCGACGCCGTCGACAAGCAGCACATGCTCGTCGTCGACGGCCTCTCCGACCGCTTCCCCACGGTCACCGACCGCGAGGCCGACTGGGGCGACACCCCGTACGCCTTCGGGTCGATCTGGAACTTCGGCGGCCACACCGCGCTCGGTGCGAACACCCCCGACTGGGCCGCGCTGTACGAGAAGTGGCGCACCAAGGAGGGCAGTGGGCTGCACGGGATCGCCCTGATGCCGGAGGCGGCGGACAACAACCCGGCCGCCTTCGCCCTCTTCTCCGAACTTGCCTGGCGGGAAGGTGAGTTGGACCTCAAGACCTGGTTCGCGGAGTGGGCGCACGCCCGGTACGGGGCCCGTGATCCGCATGCCGAGGCCGCCTGGGACATCCTGCGGCGCACCGCGTACGGCACCACCCGCGCCGACTCGTGGAGCGAGGGCGCCGACGGCCTGTTCGGCGCCCGGCCCGCATTGAATGTCGTTCGGGCCGGCCGCTGGTCGCCAAAGCAACTCCGGTACAGCGCAGCCGACTTCGAGCCTTCGCTCGGCGAACTGCTCGCGGTGCGGCCCGAGTTGCGAGTCTCGTCGGCATACCGTCGCGACCTCCTCGACGTGGCCCGCCAGGCCCTCTCCAACCGCAGCCGGGTCATGCTGCCGCAGATCAAGGCGGCGTACGACACCGGCGACAGGGCCCGCTTCGACAGGGCGAGCCGTGACTGGCTCTCCCTCATGGATCTGCTGGACGCGCTGATGGCCACCGACTCCCGTCATCTGCTGGGCCGCTGGGTCGCCGATGCCCGTTCCTGGGGTGCGGGTGCCGCCGAGCGGACGGAGCTGGCGTACGACAACCTGTCACTGCTGACCGTGTGGGGGACGCGGGAGGGTGCGGACGCGGGGCTGCGGGACTACGCCAACCGGGAGTGGGCGGGGCTGGTCGGCGGACTGTACCGGCTGCGCTGGTCGACGTACTTCGAGGAGCTGAGGGCCGCGCTGGCGGCGGGCCGGGCACCGAAGAAGATCGACTGGTTCGCCCTGGAGGACCGCTGGGCGCGGAACCCGGGGCCGCTCGCGACCGAGCCGACCGGGGACACGTACACGGTCGCCGCGCAGGTCCGGGACCGGCTCACAGCTCTCGCCTGAGGGATCACAGCCCACTGCCACGGCACGCCCACGACTTACCCAGTCGATCGCGCGACCCTCAATTACCTTTACAGCGCGCTCACTTGGAGACCACACGTGCCGTTGCCGCCCGCCCGAGCCGCATCACCGAGTCCGGCCTCGCACCGTCCGACCTCACGCCGTCTGCTGCTGACCGCCCTCGGCGCCTCCCTGCTCGCCGTCCCCGCCCTGGCGTACCGGGCGGCGGACGCGGCCACCGCTGCGGGAACCGCGACGGACACCGCGGCGGAAACCGCGGCGGACACCGGGCTCGACGACCCGGCGAAGAAGGACATCGCCATGCGTCTGGTGTCCAGCGCGGAGAACTCCTCGCTGGAGTGGGAGGAGCAGTACGACTACGTCGAGGACATCGGCGACGGCCGTGGCTACACGGGCGGCATCATCGGCTTCTGCTCCGGTACGAGCGACATGCTCGCCCTGGTCGAGCTGTACACCGAGCGGGTCGCGGACAATCCGCTGGCCGACTATGCGCCCGCGCTGCGCGCGGTGAACGGCACGGACTCCCACGAGGGCCTGGACCCGGGCTTCCCGGACGCCTGGCGCGAGGCCGCCGCAACCGCCGCGTTCCGCACGGCCCAGCGCGACGAGCGGGACCGCGTCTACTTCGACCCGGCGGTGGCTCGGGCCAAGGAGGACGGTCTCGGCGCCCTCGGCCAGTTCGTCTACTACGACGCCATGGTCATGCACGGCCCCGGCACCGACGCCCTCAGCTTCGGCCGCATCCGCGGCCGGGCCCTCCTCCAGGCGGCGTCCCCCACCGAAGGCGGCGACGAGACCGGGTTCCTGCACGCCTTCCTCGACGCCCGGGGGTGGGCGATGGAGCAGGAGGAGGCCCACAGCGACGTCAGCCGCGTCGAGACGGCCCAGCGGGTCTTCCTGGCGGCGGGCAACCTCGCTCTGGACCCGCCCCTGAACTGGCGGGTGTACGGGGACAGTTACACCCTGAGCTGACCGGACACACCCCCCCGTCGGACTGCCGGACCGTTCCGGGGCGCGCACGGGCGTGCGCGCCCCGGAGACGGCTGCCGTGGACCGCTCGGGTCCACGGCTCTGGTCGAGGGCCGTCCCCCTCGACCAGAGTTCAACGGGTCACGCCTCGGCGGCGATCCGCGCCAGCCGCTGGGCCTCTGTCCTCGTCGAGCGGGCGATCGCGTCCTCGTCGACGTGCAGCAGGCGGCCGTTGTCCACGATCTGCCGGCCGTTCACGAACGACGCCGTCACCGGGGCCGCCGCGCCGAGGACCAGGGCGGTCACCGGGTCGGCGATCGACGCGTGGGCGAGGGTGTCCAGCTTCCACAGGACGAGGTCGGCGAGCTTGCCCTGCTCCAGGGAGCCGATCTCGTGCGCCCGGCCCAGGACCTGGGCACCGCCGAAGGTACCGAGGCGCAGTGCCTGACGGGCGTTGAGCGCCGCTTCGCGGTGGCTGCCTAGGCGGTTGATGAGGAGGGCGTTGCGCAGCTCGGTGTGGAGTTCGCCCGACTCGTTGGACGCGGTGCCGTCGACGCCCAGGCCGACCGGGACGCCGGCCGCCAGCATGTCCGGGACGCGGGCGATCCCCGCGGCCAGCCGGGCGTTGGACGACGGACAGTGGGCGACCCCCGTCCTCGTACGGGCGAAGGCCTCGATGTCGGAGTCGTTCATGTGGACGCAGTGGGCCATCCACACGTCCTCGCCGAGCCAGCCCGTCGACTCGAAGTAGTCGGTCGGGCCCATGCCGAACAGTTCGTGGCAGAACTTCTCCTCCTCGACGGTCTCCGAGCCGTGGGTGTGCAGCCGTACGCCGAGGCGGCGGGCCAACTCGGCGCCCTCACGGAGCAGTTCGGTGGAGACCGAGAAGGGCGAGCAGGGGGCGACGGCGATCTGGGTCATCGCGCCGAAGGAGGCGTCGTGGTGCTCGTCGACCGTCGCCTCGGTGGCGGCGAGCGCGCCTTCCAGGGTCTCGACGGCGAAGTCCGGGGGCAGGCCGCCGTCCTTCTCGCTGCGGTCCATGGAGCCCCGGGCGAGCGTGAAGCGGACGCCCATCTCGCGCGCCGCCCGGATGATGGAGCCCGACAGGTCGCCGGAGCCCTTCGGGAAGACGTAGTGGTGGTCCATCGCGGTCGTCACACCGCCGCGGGCCATCATGCCGAGCGAGCCCTGGGCCGCCGCGTACGTCATGCGCTCGTCGATGCGGGCCCAGGTCGGGTAGAGCGCGACGAGCCAGTCGAAGAGGTTGTGGTCCGTGGCCAGGCCCCGGGTGATCCACTGGTAGAAGTGGTGGTGCGTGTTGACCAGGCCGGGGGTCACGAGGTGCCCGCTCGCGTCGATCCGGCGTACGACGTCCGTCAGGCCCTCGGGGGCCCGGCCCTCGCCGACCGACTCGATGACGTTGTCCGCCACGACCACATGACCGGACGCGTACTCGGTGTCCCTCGCGTCCACGGTCGCGATCGCCGCGTTCTCGATGACGATGCGCTGGGTTACTGCCATGGTTCGTCCTTCGGAGGTCGCTTCAGAGGTCTCTTCAGAGGTGACGTCAGAGGTCACGTCAGAGATTGGTGAGGTCCGCCGGGATCCGCGCTTCGCACCCGTCCCGCAGGACGGTGGCCTCGATCAGGCCGTAGGGGCGGTCGGCGGCGAAGTACACAGCGCCGTCGGCGGTGTCGTTCTTCAGGCCGAAGGGCGCCAGGTCCACCAGGAAGTGGTGCTTGTTCGGGAGGGAGAAGCGGACCTCGTCGATCTCGTCGCGGTTGTCGATGATCCGCGCACCCATCTGGTACAGGGTCTGCTGGAGCGAGAGCGAGTACGTCTCCGCGAAGGCCCGGAGCAGGTGCTGCTTCACCTGCCCGTAGGACTCCTCCCAGTCGGGCATGTCCCGCTCGTCGTCGGCCCAGTCGAAGCGCCAGCGGGCGGAGACCTCGGTGGCGAGGATACGGTCGTGCGCCTCGGGGAGGGTCGTGTACTTGTCCTTGACGTAGCCCCAGAACTCGGAGTCGGTCGAGTTCATGACCGTGAGGTCCTTGAGCCCGGAGACGACCTCCCATGACGAGCCGTCGTACGTGATCTGGGCCAGCCGGGTCTCCTGACCCTTGCGGACGAAGGAGTGCGCGCCCTCGTTGCCGTGCTCGATGCGCTCCCAGGAGTACTCCTCGATGCGGATACGGGCCCGGTGGATGGCCGGCTGGGAGGTCACGAAGTGCCGGGCCAGGTGGATGCCGAACTGCTCGGCGGACTCGATGCCGTGCTCCTTGGCGAACGCGTACACCGTGTTCTTGGTGGTGTCCGTCGGCAGGACGTTCGCGTTCGAGCCCGACAGATGGACCTCGGCCATGTCGCCGGAGAGCGACACGGACACGTTCAGGTCCTTGATGTGGTGGGTGGCGCCGTCCCGCGTGATCTTGACGACCCGGTTCTCGGCTTTGCCGTACTGGTTCGGTCCCAGGATGGGCATGGGTGCTAGCTCCCTCGGTATACGGAGTAGCCGAACGGGTTGAGCAGCAGCGGTACGTGGTAGTGCTCGCCGGGGTTCACGGCGAAGGTGATCGCCACTTCCGGGAAGAACACGGCACCGCTGTCCCGATTCGCGGGGGCGTCCTGCTGCGCATCGGCTTGCTTGTTCACGGTCTGTGCGACGGTCCTTGCGAGGTACGGCTCGACCTCGAAGTCGAGCCGGACGTGGGTCGTGCCCTCCGGCAGCGCCGGGAGGTCCTTGCACCGGCCGTCGGTGTCGGTCGCCGAGCCGCCGAGCGTCTGCCAGCCCGCTCCACGCCCGGAGCGGGCGGAGAGGTGGACGGCGACGCCCTCGGCGGGGCGGCCGACGGAGGTGTCCAGGATGTGTGTGGACACCGAGGCGGTCGTGGCGGTGCTCATGATCGGGCTTCCTCTTCCCCTTCGACGAGCCGGGCCAGGCGGATGCGGTTGATCTTGCCCAGTTCGGTGCGGACGATCTCGCGTTCCCGCTCCGGCGCGTTGCCGATCCGCTCCCTGAGCGCGTCGCGCATCCGTTCGCCGGTCAGGCCGGTGGCGCAGATCAGGAAGACATGGCCGAACCTCTCCTGGTAGGCCAGGTTCAGTTCGAGCATCTCCGCCTTGAGCTGGTCGGAGGCGCCGGCCATCCCGCGCTGCTCGCGGGCCGAGGTCGGGTCGCCCGGCTTCGGGCGGCCGATCGGCGGGTGTCCGGCCATGGCCTCCGCCAGGTCCCCTTCCGTCAGCTCGGCCATGGCGACGTCACTGGCGGCGAAGAGCTCCTCGACGGTGTCGTACGGGCGGCCGACGATGAGCCTGCGCCCCCATTCCGCCGAGGCGCACACCTCGTGGAGCGCCGCGGCTGCCGCGTGCTCCTCCAGGGTGTTGAAGCGGGCGAGGCCCGGTGTCGAAGAACGCGAAGTCACGGGAGCCTCCGTGGCCGTGGTGCTGGACTGGCTTCGGCCAGCTAACGCCCTGCGACGACACCACGTCAACAGTTTGTTGAAAAATCGCGGTTACGGCGGCGCTCCCGAAGAGGTCTCCGGCCGCGGCGGAACCGGGCGAGGCCCTGCCAGGCCCCCTTCTCGCGATTGAGGCCCTCTCGGGCCTCCTTCTCACGGTTGAGGCCCTCTCAGGCCTCCTTCTCGCGATTGAGGTAGTTGTAGACGGTGAAGCGACTGACGCCGAGCGCGCTCGCGACGGTCTCCACGCCGTGGCGCACGGAGAAGGCTCCGCGCGCCTCCAGTATCCGCACGACCTCCTGCTTGGCCTTGCGGTCGAGGTCCGCCAGTGGCCTGCCCTTCCGGCGTTCCATCGCGGCCAGGATGTGGTCCAGCGACTCGGCGAGCTGCGGCAGGCGTACGGCGACGACGTCGACACCCTCCCAGGAGAGGACGACATCGTCGGGGCCGGCCTCGTCCGGCGGCAGCATGACCCCGCCCATGGCGTCGACCAGCGGCTTCACGGCCGCGACAAAGGGCTCGTCGCCGTCGCCGGTCACGCGCCGCCCTCCCCGACCACGTTGACCTGGAGCGAGATCCGGGTGGCGCCGGACTCCAGGGTCCGGCGCAGCAGGGTGTCCACGGCGGTCAGCACGGCGTCGGCATCCCCCTCCGCCGTGTTGCCGAACGGGCCGACATCGACCGCGTCCAGCCCGGCCGCCTCGACGACCTCACGGGCCACGAGCGCGTGCGCCGGGGCCTCGTCGAGGTCGAAGGGCTCGGTCGTGAACTCCACTCTCAATCGCACGGGCACAACCTAACGCGCGGCGCCGTTTTCCACCGAGCCCTCTTGACAAGCCTCGACAGTCGGCGACAGTCTTCCATTAAGCAGAAACCAATTTCCACAATATGGAAATAGGAACGGAAGGGAGCGCCTGAGGCCCCATGGGATTCGCGGAGCAGCGCTACAACGTCAACCTGTCGATCCTCTTCACGGAACTCCCCCTCCTGGAGCGCCCCGCGGCCGCCGCCGCGGCCGGCTTCACCGCGGTCGAGCTGTGGTGGCCCTGGGTCGGCTCCCCGACCCCCGCACAGTCCGAACTCGACTCCCTGAAGAACGCGTTGGAGGACGCGGGCGTGCAGCTGACCGGGCTGAACTTCTACTCCGGTGTGCTGCCGGGTCCGGACCGGGGCACGCTGTCGATCCCGGGCGAGGAGTCGGAGAGGTTCCGCGCCAACATCGACGTGGCCGCGGACTTCGCCGGGTCCGTCGGCTGCAAGGCGCTCAACGCCCTGTACGGCAACCGCGTCGCCGGTGTGGACCCGGCCGAGCAGGACGCGCTCGCACTGGGGAACCTGGTCCTGGCGGCTCGGGCCGCCGACCGGATCGGCGCGATCCTGCTGATCGAGGTCCTGAACAAGGTGGAGTCACCGCTGTATCCCCTGGTGTCGGCACCGGCCGCCGTGGGTGTCGTCGACAAGGTCAACGAGGCGTCGGGCCTCGGCAACGCGCGCTTCCTGATGGACCTCTACCACCTGTCCATGAACGGCGAGGACCTGCCGCGGGTGATCACCGAGTACGTCGGCAGGACCGGCCATGTACAGATCGCCGACAACCCCGGCCGCGGCGGCCCCGGCACCGGCACCGTCCCGCTGGAGGACCTCCTCGACCAGCTGGGCAAGGCCGGTTACGAGGGCCTGGTCGGCCTGGAGTACAAGCCGGGCGACCGGCCGAGCGCCGAGGCCTTCGAGTGGCTCCCCCGTGAGGCCCGCGCGACGCGCTGAGGCCCACCCCACCGTCGTGGGCCCGCCTCGCAGTCATGGCCCGGCCCCACCGCGGCGGGCCCGCCCCACGGCCGCAGCCCATCCCGAAGACGCAGCAGAACAGTCAGAGAGGCTTCCTCACCATGAGCAATCTCCCCAAGGTCGCGTGGATAGGCCTCGGCATCATGGGCTCCCCCATGTCCGAGAACCTGATCAAGGCGGGATACGACGTCACGGGGCACACTCTGGAGCAGGACAAGCTCGACCGGCTGACCGCCGCCGGCGGTACGGCCGCGGCCTCCGTCGCCGAGGCCGTACGCGACGCCGACGTCGTCATCACGATGGTGCCCGCCTCCCCGCAGGTCGAGGCCGTCGCGTACGGCCCCGCCGGCATCCTGGAGAACGCCAGGCCCGGCGCCCTGCTGATCGACATGTCGTCCATCACCCCGCAGACCTCCGTCGACCTGGCGAAGGCCGCGAAGGAGAAGGGCATCCGGGTGCTCGACGCCCCCGTGTCCGGCGGTGAGGCGGGTGCGATCGAGGCCGTGCTGTCCATCATGGTCGGCGGCGAGCAGGCCGACTTCGCCGAGGCCGAGCCGGTCTTCGAGGCGCTCGGCCGGACCATCGTGCTGTGCGGTCCGCACGGTTCGGGGCAGACGGTGAAGGCAGCGAACCAGCTGATCGTCGCCGTGAACCTCCAGGCGTGCGCCGAGGCCGTGGTGTTCCTGGAGAAGTCGGGTGTGGACCTGAAGGCGGCGCTCGACGTGCTGGGCGGCGGACTCGCGGGCTCGACCGTGCTGACCCGCAAGAAGGACAACTTCCTGAACCGGGACTTCAAGCCGGGCTTCCGCATCGACCTGCACCACAAGGACATGGGCATCGTCACCGACGCCGCCCGCACCGTGGGCGCCGCCCTGCCCGTCGGCGCCGTGGTGGCCCAACTGGTCGCCTCCCTGCGCACCCAGGGCGACGGCGGCCTGGACCACTCGGCCCTGTTGCGGGCAGTGGAACGCCTCTCCGGCGCCCAGGTCTGAGGCGGATCGCCTCCCGAACTTCCGGTCCGCGGCCGCGCCGACATCTGTCCTGTCGCGCCCAGGCGCCACCGCGGACCGGAACCGCCGTTCCGGGTACGCCGACTTCCTGAGGGGCGTCGGCGGGCGCACCACGATGTTCGTACGCCTGTCGACGGTGGGTGAGGGTTTGGCCGACGCCGACCTCGTGCGCGTCCCGTCCGGACCGGCGATCAACTTGTGCACAGAAGAGGTCAGTTACGGCCTCGCCGAGAACCTCGCCCCGGTCACCTTCATCAAGACCTCGATCAATCTCCTGCCCCCAGATCCGGGCCGAGTCCCTGATCAACTCCTCGATCAACTCCGTGATCAGCTCCATGATCGAGTTTCTGACTTCACACACCCCGAGCCGCGTCCGGTCCCTGGTGACACCCGTCAGCCACCGGACGCACCGCCCGCGACCGCCGCCGACCGACCCGGATGAGGGGTGGCCGTCGGCGCGAGCGGGCAGGGCACGGACCGCGGCGGCGTGCGCGCCAGT
>NZ_LRTR01000759.1 GCF_001550375.1 Streptomyces europaeiscabiei
CGCAGGCCACCGCCGCCGTCGCCGTCGAGGCGGACGGCGCGCCGGTCGCGGCCCCGGCCGCGATCGTCGAGCAGCCGGCCGAGCGTCCGGCGTACGAGCGTCCCTCGAACGACCAGCCGCGTCAGCGCCGCGACGAGCGGGGCAACGGCGGTTACGAGCGTCGTGACAACGACCGCGGCGACCGCGGCGGGTTCCGCCGGGACGACCGCCGCGACGGTGAGCGCGGTGGGTTCGACCGCCGTGACGACCGTCGGGACGGCGACCGTGGTGGCCGTACCTTCGAGCGTCGTGACGACCGCGGTGGCAGTGGCTTCCGCCGGGACAACGACCGTGGTGGCCGTACCTTCGAGCGTCGTGACGACCGCGGTGGCAGTGGCTTCCGCCGGGACAACGACCGCCGTGACGACCGTCGGGACGGCGACCGTGGTGGCCGTACCTTCGAGCGTCGTGACGACCGCGGTGGCAGCGGATTCCGCCGGGACAACGACCGTGGCGGGTTCGAGCGTCGTGACGGTGAGCGCGGTGGCCGTTCGTTCGAGCGTCGTGACGACCGTGGTGGCAGTGGCTTCCGTCGGGACGGCGACCGTGGTGGCCGTACCTTCGAGCGTCGCGACGAGCGTGGCGGCCACCGGGGCAGCGACCGTCCGGTCAACCGTGACCGGCAGGGCGGCGACCGTCCGGGCTTCCGCTCCGGCGGCCACGAGCGTCCGTACGGCCGTCGTGACGACCACCGCGGCACCGGAACCGGCACCGGCTCCGGCACGGGCACCGGCTCGGGCACCGGCTCCTCCTTCGGCCGTCGCGACGAGAAGCCGCGCTGGAAGCGCAACGGCTGACATCGATCGCTGACGTCGATCGTTGAGGCTGACGGCTGCGGCCGACGGCTGAGGCTGGTGGCTGACGCCTGCTGACTTGTCGAAGGGCCCGTACGACTCCGGTCGTACGGGCCCTTCGGTCTTGTTGTGCCTTGCTCTGCCTGGTTCCGCCTTGTTCTGCCTTGCTCCGTCCGGTTCCCGCCGGTTTTCGGCCACGGTGTGGCGCATGTCATGTCCCTGGGAAGGGAATTGCTGGGGGCATGACAGATGACGACATAGCCCGTGGGGCAGCCGGGGCTTCGGCTCCGGACTCTGTGTCGGTCTCGGTGTCCGACGAGGAACGGCTCGCCCAACTGGGCTACACGCAGGTCCTCGCCCGCCGTATGTCCGCGTTCTCGAACTACGCGGTCTCCTTCACGATCATCTCGGTCCTCTCCGGCTGTATGACCCTCTACCTCTTCGGCATGAACACCGGCGGGCCCGCGGTGATCACCTGGGGCTGGGTCGCCGTCGGCCTGATGACGCTCTTCGTGGGTCTGGCCATGGCCGAGATCTGCTCGGCCTACCCGACCTCCGCCGGCCTGTACTTCTGGGCCCACCGACTGGCGCCGGAGCGCAGCGCGGCCGCCTGGGCGTGGTTCACGGGCTGGTTCAACGTGCTCGGCCAGGTCGCCGTGACCGCCGGCATCGACTTCGGCGCGGCGTCCTTCCTGGCGGCGTATCTGAACCTGGAGTTCGGCGTCGAGGTGACTCCGGGCGGGACGATCCTCCTCTTCGCCGCGATCCTGCTGCTGCACGGCCTCCTGAACACCTTCGGCGTACGCATCGTCGGCATGCTGAACAGCATCAGCGTGTGGTGGCACGTCGTGGGTGTCGTCGTCATCGTCGGGGCGCTCGCGATCGTCCCCGACAGCCATCAGCCGGCGTCGTTCGTGTTCACCGAGTTCGTCAACAACACGGGCTGGGGCAGCGGGCTGTACGTGGTGCTGCTGGGCCTGCTGATGGCGCAGTACACCTTCACCGGGTACGACGCCTCCGCCCACATGACCGAGGAGACGCACGACGCGTCGACGGCCGGCCCCAAGGGCATCGTCCAGTCCATCTGGACGTCCTGGGTGGCGGGCTTCGTCCTCCTCCTCGGCTTCACCTTCGCCATCCAGTCCTACGACGGTGCCCGCGAGTCGGCCACCGGGGTGCCGCCCGCGCAGATCCTGCTCGACGCGCTCGGTGCGACCGGCGGCAAGCTGCTCCTCCTCGTCATCATCGGCGCGCAGCTCTTCTGCGGGATGGCCTCCGTCACCGCCAACAGCCGCATGATCTACGCCTTCTCGCGCGACGGCGCGCTCCCGTTCTCGCACGTCTGGCACACGGTCAGCCCCCGTACCCGCACCCCCGTGGCGGCGGTCTGGCTGGCGGCGGGCGGCGCGCTGGTACTGGGTCTCCCGTATCTGATCAATGTCACGGCGTATGCCGCCGTCACCTCGATCGCGGTGATCGGCCTCTACATCGCGTACGTCATCCCGACGCTGCTGCGGCTGCGCAAGGGCGACGCCTTCGAGCGCGGCCCCTGGCACCTCGGGCGCTGGTCCCGGACCATCGGCATCATCGCCGTGATCTGGGTCTTCGCGATCACCGTGCTGTTCATGCTCCCGCAGCTGTCCCCGGTCACCTGGGAGAACTTCAACTACGCGCCCGTCGCCGTCCTGGTGGTGCTGGGCTTCGCGGCGATCTGGTGGGTCGCCTCCGCCCGCCACTGGTTCCTCAACCCCGAGCACGAGCGCAGCGTGGCCCGGCAGGCGGCGCGGGAGGCGGCGCGGAAGGGGGCGCCGTAGCGGATCGGTCCGTCGGGGGCGGGTGTTCCTCCGCGGGAGGGGGCTCGGGTGCCGTGCCGGACGGGGTTCGGGCGCCGTGCCGGAGGCGGTTCGGGCGCCATGCTTGACGGGGCGTGGGCACCAGCCAACTCGCCCCACTTCCGGCGATCTTCCGTCCGTTCTGTTCCACGGCGGACCTTTTTGCGGCTCGCCGACGCGGCCGGGTCACCGATACCCGATCGGAGTCCCGGCCACGTCCGGCTATGCTCGGGGAGGCAACATCGCCTGGGCCCTTAGCTCAATTGGCAGAGCAGTGGACTTTTAATCCATTGGTTGTGGGTTCGAGTCCCACAGGGCCTACGGTTCGCGGGTGGGGGATATCCCCTTTGACCTGCTGTGCAGCGCTCGGGTCGGCTTCGGTCGGCTCGGGCGCTGCTTCGTTCTCGGGGCCGTGCGAGAGCGGACGGCGCGGTGCGAGCCTTGCGGCAGAGGCGGGATGGGGCAGAGGCATGCTCGGCACTGTCGGAACAGCGAGGCGAGCATGGCTGGGCCAGTTGCTCCTCGACGCCGTCAACCGCCTCATGGAGATGGCTGAACGCCTTCGCGGCGCGTGCCGGTGCTCACGGATTCGTGCGGGTGTCGCTCGGGCCGCGGCGAGGTCGCCCGCGCCGAAGACGCCCGGGACGTCCGTGCGGGTGGAGGGGGAGGCGACCTTGAGACAGTCCTCGTCGTCCCGGCTCAGGCGGCCGGTGACCAGGTCGGTGCGCGGGTCGTGGCCGATCCCGACGAACAGCCCGGCAGCGGTGAGGCGGGAGGTCTCGCCGCTGGCGGTGTCGCGCAGGGTGAGCCCGGCGAGCTTGCCGTCGCCCTCGTGGATCTCGGCGACCTCGCTGTTCCAGGCGAAGGCGATCTTCGGAGCCGATGACATCGACGTTGCGTATCTCCACGGACATGCCCTCAAGCCGCGGTCGTGTCGGTCGCGGCGCTCAGGCCTGGGGGGCCGGCGCGATCTCCTTGATCAGGCCCTCGACCAGCACCTTGATCTCGTCGCGGATCGGGCGGACGGCCTCGACGCCCTGGCCCGCCGGGTCCTCCAGCCGCCAGTCCAGGTACCGCTTGCCAGGGAAGACGGGGCAGGTGTCGCCGCAGCCCATGGTGATGCAGACGTCGGACTCCCTGACCGCGTCGACGGTGAGCATCTTCGGGACCTCGGCGGAGATGTCGATGCCGACCTCGGCCATCGCCGCGACGGCAGCCGGGTTGACGCCCGCGCCCGGGGCGGAGCCGGCGGAACGGACCTCGACACGGTCCCCGGCCAGGTGAGTCAGCCACGCGGCGGCCATCTGGGAACGGCCGGCGTTGTGGACACAGACGAACAGCACAGAGGGCTTGTCGGACATCAGAGGTCTCTCTTGTCTCGCGACGGCATCAGGTGCGAATGATGTCAGCACCTGATGGTGTCAGTCACCACTGATGTGACAGTATCAGCACATGATGACGTCAGTCGACACTGACCTGATCCGGGTGCTGGCCGACCCGCTCAGGCTTCGAATCGTGACCCTGCTCGCCAAAGAGGTGCTGTGCACCACCCACCTCGTGGAGGAGACGGGCGCCCGGCAGACCAACCTCTCCAACCATCTGAGAGTGCTGCGCGAGGCCGGCGTCGTCGAGACGGAGCCGTGCGGCCGGTTCACCTACTACCGGCTCAAGTCCGACGTCATCGCCTCACTCGCCGGGCAGTTCGCCGACCTGGCCGAGTCCGCGCGCACCGCAGCCGAGAACAAGAGGGCCTGTCCATGACCGCCGCCGAGGCCGCCCCGACCGCGGAGTCCGCGCCATCCGCGGCATCAGCTCCCGCACCCGCGCCGGGTGCCACCCCTGCGCGTACTCCCCTGGTCGCCCGGGCCGCCGCCGAACTCACAGGCACCGCGCTGCTGGTGGCGATCGTGGTCGGCTCCGGCATCCAGGCCACCGAACTCACCCAGGACGTCGGCCTGCAGTTGCTGGCCAACTCCACGGCCACCGTCTTCGGCCTCGGCATTCTGATCCTCCTGCTCGGCCCGGTCTCCGGCGCCCACTTCAACCCGGTCGTCACGCTGGCCGAGTGGTGGACGGCCCGACGCGGCGGCGCCGGGGTCACCCCGCGCGAGGTGGCGGTGTATCTGCCCGCGCAGATCGTCGGCGCGATCGCGGGCGCGATCCTCGCGGACGCGATGTTCGCCGAGCCGCTGGTGAAGTGGTCCACCCACGACCGCTCAGCGGGACACCTGCTCCTCGGCGAGGTCGTCGCCACGGCCGGCCTGATCCTGCTGATCTTCGGCCTGTCCCGCGCCAACCGCCTGCAGTACGCCCCCGTGGCCGTCGCCTCCTACATCGGCGCCGCGTACTGGTTCACCTCGTCCACCTCCTTCGCCAACCCGGCGGTGACCATCGGCCGTGCCTTCACCGACACCTTCGCGGGCATCGCCCCCGGCTCGGTCGGCGGTTTCATCGGCATGCAGCTCATCGGCGGCGCGGTCGGGCTGGCGCTGGTCGCGCTCATCTTCATGCCCGGACAGTCGGCGGAGTGACCGACAACAGGACCGAGGTGGTGGTGATCGGCGGCGGCCAGGCCGGACTCGCCGCCGGCTGCCATCTGCGCCGCCTCGGCCTGGAGTTCGCCATCCTCGACGCCCAGGCCACGCATGGCGGCGCCTGGCAGCATGCCTGGGATTCGCTGCGCCTGTTCTCCCTGGCCGCGTACTCCTCACTGCCGGGGCGTCTCATGCCGGCCCGGACCGGCCTGACCTACCCCGACGCGCAGCACGTGGTGGAGTATCTGGCCGACTACGAAAAGCGCTACGAGTTGCCCGTCGAGCGGTCCGTGCGCGCAGTCCGGCAGTCCGGCAGTCCGGCAGTCCGGCAGAACACGGTCAAGGATCTGCTCCACCACATGGGCGCCGGCAGCGATCTCTGCCGGCTCACCGTGCTCATTCGACGTCGATGGTCATCGCCCCATCATCCACAGGGCCACTGACATCGGTTCCGGTTCACGGACCACTCAGGAGTCAGTCGGCGTCAGGGTCAGCAGCTTGCCCATCGCGGCCAGCACGGACGGTTCCACGCGGTAGTAGACCCAGGTGCCGCGCCGCTCGGAGGTGAGCAGGCCGGCGTCCTTGAGCTTCTTCAGGTGGTGGGAGACGGTCGGCTGGGACACCCCGACATCGGAGATGTCGCACACGCACGCCTCGCCACCCTCGTGCGAGGCCACCGCCGAGAACAGCCGCAGACGCACCGGGTCGCCGAGCGCCTTGAACATCCGTGCGGCCGTCTCGGCTTCCTCGGCCGTGAAGGGTCGCTCGGTCAGCGGTGGGCAGCACGGCGCCACGGCCGCGGAGACCTCGGGCTCCAGCAGCGGTAGGACCTTCATATTCGACATGCATCTATGTTGACACATGTCGAACCAGCGTGGCGAGGGTGTGTCATCCCAGCAGATTCGATATATGTCTATGTTGACGATTGTCTAATCAGGTGTCATTCTGGCCGAGTAGGACATCGACAAACGTCGAAGCAAAGGGAGAACCCCGTGAACGCGCTCACCACCGACCAGCTGCCCGTCGTGGTCATCGGCGCCGGCCCGATCGGTCTGGCCGCTGCCGCCCACCTCGTCGAGCGCGGCATCGAACCCCTGGTCCTGGAGGCCGGCCCGGCGGCGGGCAGCGCTGTTCGTGAGTGGTCCCACGTTCGCCTGTTCTCGGCCTGGGGCGAGGTCGTCGACCCGGCCGCCGAGAAGCTGCTCGCCCCGACCGGGTGGGTCCGCCCCGACGCCTCCGCCTACCCGACCGGCGGCGACTGGGCCGAGCGCTACCTCCGGCCCCTCGCCGATGTCCTCGGCGACAAGGTCCGTTACGGCGCCACGGTGACCGGCGTGGCCCGCGCGGGCCGGGACCGCGTGGTCGACTCCGGCCGTGACGAGCAGCCCCTCACCGTGCACCTCCGGTCCGCCGACGGGCACGAGGAGCGGATCGCCGCCCGTGCCGTCATCGACGCCTCCGGCACCTGGTCCGCCCCGAGCCCTCTGGGCGCCGACGGTCTGCCCGCCCTCGGCGAGCAGGCCGCCGCCGACCACATCACCTACCGCGTCCCCGACCTCGACGACCCCGCCGTCCGCGCCCGTTACGCGGGCCGGCGGACCGCCGTCGTCGGCTCCGGGGCCTCCGCCTTCACCGCCCTCGCGCTCCTGGCCGACCTGGCGAAGGAGGAGGGAGGCGGGACGCACACGGTGTGGATCCTGCGGCGTGGCATCGGCGCCAACACCTACGGCGGCGGCGAGGCCGACGAACTGCCCGCCCGAGGCGCACTGGGCCTGCGGGCCAAGGCAGCCGTCGAGGCCGGCCACGCGTCCGCCGCCACGGGCTTCCGCACCGAGGCGGTCGAACGAGACGGTGACCAGCTCGTCCTCGTCGCGGAGGACGGCCGCCGCCTCGACCCGGTCGACGAGGTCATCGTCCTCACCGGCCTCCGCCCCGACCTGTCCTTCCTCTCCGAACTCCGCCTCGGCCTCGACGAACGCCTCCAGGCCCCGACCGCCCTCGCCCCGCTCATCGACCCCAACGTCCACTCCTGCGGCACCGTCTACCCGCACGGCGTGAACGAGCTCTCCCACCCCGAACAGGGCGTCTACCTGGTCGGCATGAAGTCCTACGGCCGCGCCCCGACCTTTCTCGCCATGACCGGCTACGAGCAGGTCCGTTCCGTCGCCGCCGCGCTCGCGGGCGACCGCGAGGCCGCCGAGCGCGTCGAACTCACCCTCCCGGAGACGGGCGTGTGCGGCGGCGCGGGCCTCTTCGACGAGCCGGAGAGCGCAGAGCGGTCCGGTGGCGGATGCTGCGCCTCACCCTCCCCCCTCCAGATCGGCACCGGCGCCCAGGCCACCGCCTCCGCCGGCTGCTGAACTCCCCACCCACCCCAGGAGGTTTGCCATGACATCCCGCGTACAGCTCGCCCTTCGCGTCCCCGACCTCGCCGCGTCCATCGCCTTCTACACGAGGCTCTTCGGTACCGAGCCCGCCAAACTCCGCGACGGCTACGCCAACTTCGCCATCGCCGAGCCCCCGCTCAAGCTCGTCCTCATCGAAGGCACCGCGGACGAGGCGACCCGCATGGACCATCTCGGGGTGGAGGTCGAGACGACCGAAGCCGTCCACGCCGCCACCGCCCGCCTTGGCGAGGCGGGCCTGGCCACCGACGTGGAGAACGACACCACCTGCTGCTACGCCGTTCAGGACAAGGTCTGGGTCCACGGCCCCGGCCAGGAGCCCTGGGAGGTGTACGTCGTCAAGGCCGATGCCGACTCCCTGGCCAAGCAGCGGGGCAGCGCCTGCTGCGCCGGCCCCGCCGAGGCCGGCATCGGTGCGAAGGAAACGGCCGCGGCGGGCGGCTGTTGCTGACCCGCCGGTGACCGACCTCCACACCAGCGACGCCGTGACCGGGCCGGAGGACCGGTCACGGCCCCGCGCTGCCCGCCCTGCGCACCACCCAGATCACCAGCCGGGGAATCGTCCATTACGCCTTCCCCGTCCTCGATCCGCGGATCACAGCCGCCACGGGCTGGTCAGCCACCGCCACCGGGGGCTGGCCAGCCACCACCGCCGCCTTCTCGGGCGCGCTCCTGATCTCGGCCGTCGCCGGCATGCCCGTCGGCGGCATCCTCGACCGTCGTGGCCCGCGACGCGTCGTACGGTTCGCGGGTGGGGAACATCCCCTCTGACCTGCGGCGCGGCGCTCGGGGCGGCTTCGGTCGGGTCGGGCGCCGCTTCGCTTTCGCCGAGACCGCCCCTCGGAGCCGTCGCCGCTGACCGGCCGTCAACGGGTCGGCGGCCAGAGGGCGCCGAGGATCACCCGTACCTGGCCGACCAGGTGTGACGGCTCGAATGCGCCGGGATCGGTGAGCGCGACGCGGCCGAAGTGTTCCGCACAGGCGACGAGTGCGTGCGCGAGGACCCGCGGGTCGAGTTCCGGGCCGCTCCGGTCGGTCAGGACGAGGGAGATCCATCCCTCGACCCGGAACCGGAACCGTTCGCGGTCCGACTCGATGCGGTCGCGGACGACCGAGGGCATGTTGCCCGGAGTCAGCAGGATCAGCCGCCAGGTGTCCGGGTCCTCGCGAAGCATCGCGGACATCCGGCGCACCGCTTCGGAGGCGAACGCGGCGGGATCATGCGGGTCCGCGGCGTCGGGGGCACGCGAGTCTCCCGCGGCGGGGCCACGCGGGTCTCCCGGGCCGGGGATCGTTTCGAGCAGCCGTGCGAAGGCGCGTGCCTGCTGTCGGTCGAGCAGGGCGGTCAGCAGGGCGTCGAGATTCTCGAAGGCGCCGTAGACCACCGACCGGGCGACATGGGCCCGCTTCGCGATGGCGTCGATGGAGATGCGGTCGTAGCCGTCGCTCACGATCACGGCGAGCGCCGCGTCGAGCAGCTGCTCACGGCGTTCCGCGAGCGGGACGCGGGGGGCGTAGGGGCGTCGCTTGCGCGGCCGGTCTTCCGAAGAGGTGGGCGCTGACACCTTGGCAGTTTACGACATGCGTGTCTTAATTTAAGACAGCAGTGTCTTAATTGGGGTTCGACGGCGGCGCACGCCGCGGACGCGTGAGGGGCGGTTCCATGGCGAAGCCGAAGCGGAGTGAGGTCGAGCCGCACGAGGACTACGGATTCTTCGGCCCGGGTTCGGTGGTGTGGAAGGTCTGGAGCTATCCGACGGCGCTGACGGTGGGCTTCCAGCGGGCCGTGGTCGTGGAGGAACTCGACCCGCCGCTGGTGGCCGCCGTGCACGCGACCCAGGGCATCTACCGGCGCTCCCGCACTCGCTACGACCGGACCCTGCGGTACTTCGCGATGGTGGCCTTCGCCGGTTCACGGGAGGTGTGCGGGGCCGCCGATGTCCTGGTCAGGATCCATTCCAAGGCGATCGGCCGACTGCCCTACGGTGACGGCACCTACGATGCCAACGACCCCGCCTCGCAGCTGTGGATCCAGCTCACCGGCTGGCACTCGATCCTCTACGCGTACGAGAAGTACGGACCCGGCAGGCTCACCGCGCGGGAGGAGAAGGAGTACTGGGAGGCGTGCGCGGTCGCCGCGGAACTGCAGACGTGCTCCCCGGACGACATTCCCCGCAGCCGTGACGGCGTCCGGGCGTACTTCGAGCGGATGCGCCCGCAGCTGTCCGCCAGCCCCATCGCCCGGCAGGCCATGAACCACCTGCTCAGGAGCGAGCTCGTCTTCCCTCCGACGCCGCGCTGGGCGAAACCGGTGACCCTGGCTGTCGCGAAGGCACAGCGGATCGCCACGCTCGCCACCATGCCGCGCTGGATGCGCGAGATGGCGGGGATCCGGCAGTCACGCCTCCTCGACACGCTCATCGTGCCCGTCATGAAGACGGCCTTCGCGCTCGCCCACCTCAGCCCCAGGGCCGAACTGCGCCTGCTGGCGCGGCTCTCGCCCTCCACCGTTGCGGTGATCGCGCCGATGAAGCTCGGCATCCCTCCCCGCAACGAGGAGGTACTGACCCCTGCGGAGGCCCGCGCCCGCCACGGCTACGCCAAGCCCGCCGAGGCACATCTCGCATTCCGGGCCCGGCAGGCGGCCCGCGTCTTCGAGGACGGCGAAGCCCCCAGCGACCAGGGGCTCGTCGAGTCCCAGGAGATCCTGGGGCCCCTCTCGTAAGCAGGGCGGACCTTCTGCCCCGGGCGTCCGGGGCGGCTCGCTCCCGTTCCAGCTCACGGCTGCTGCCGACCGGTCTCCGGTTCCTGCGCCGGTTCCGGCGCGGGAGGAGGTGTGAGCCACGCCGTCGCGACGTACGAGACCACGACCGCGACGATCACCAGCGGCATGACGGTGACCCCCTGCGCACCGATCAGCAGTGTGGCCAGCAGGACGGAGACCAGCGGGAATCGCAGCATCGCGGCGCTCATCGCTCCGATACCCATCGCGAACCCCGCGACCAGGGTCAGTCCCGGCAGGTGGGAGAACAGGATGCCGCCCGCCGCTCCCACGAACATCGCGGGAAAGATCGGGCCTCCCCTGAAGGCGCTGAGCGACGCGCAGTAGGCGAGGCCCTTGCACAGCACCAGCAGCGACAACGCGCCCACCGAGTACGCGGCGCTGTGCGTGAGGAACGGATCCATCGCCGTCTGCCCCGAGTACAGGACGTCGGTCGCCGGTTTGCCGGTGCCCTCCGCGTAGCCGATCGCCAGCCCCGCCACGACCAGGCCCATGACCACCGTGGCCGGCACCCGCCGCTTTTCGACGTGCGTCGCGAGCCTGACGGAGAGCCACCGGATTCCCGCACCCGCGAGTGCGGCCGACAGACCGATGACTAGAGCCCAGCCGAATTCCGCCGCTGTCGGGCGCATGGCCTCGGGTACGTCGTGCAGTGCCAGCGAGTAGGTGCCCAGCCCGGTCCACGATCCCAGCCCGACGAAGATGAGCGCGCCGATGCCCGCGGCCAGCAGGCCGGGCACCAGCACCAGGCCCATCATCGCCCCACCCAGCCCTGAGGCTTCCATCAGAAGGAACGCTCCCAGCAGGGGCGATCCCAGCAGCGAGCTGACGGCCGCGAAACTGCCCGCCGCGCCCAGCACCGCGCTCATCTGCTCGGGCGGGTCGCGCCTGACCATCCGCACGGCGCCGGCGGCGAGCCCACCGCCGAGCGCCAGGAGAGGCGCCTCGGGTCCGAGGACGGCGCCGAAGCAGAGAGTCGCCAGGGCCGCGGTGAAGATACCGGGCAGTTCGATGGGTGTGGGCGCGCCGACGGGCTTGAACCCGGCTGTCGGTTCATGGCCGCCGTTCCCCGGCAGGTACTGAACCGTCAGTGCCGTGAGCAGCCCCCCTACGGCGAGCAGCGGCAGCGGCCACCACCATGGCGTCCCGTCGAACCCCAGCGACTTGGGCAGATCCGTGTAGATCAACGGCTGGACCTCCCCGATCAGCGCGAGGAAGCCGAACGCCGCCGCGGACACCGGCACGCCGATCAGTGCGGCCATGGCCAGAAGCACCAAGTAGGCGCGGCTGCGAAGAAGCGTCATCGGGTCCGGAGGCGACGTGGCCCCGGCCCCGGTCGTGCCGACCGGCATGCGCACTGCCTCCTCGCGATGCGGGCCTCGTTCCGCACTCACCGACGACCGCCGGCGAACCGAACCCGGAACGCCTCGCCGACTGACGCACGCGGCGCGGTACCGAGCCTGGCACGCCGTTCCGAGGCAGGCATGCCGACACGACCCATGCGAGTCACGCCCACAGGCCGCCTTCTCGTTTTCGTCCGCACGGCACGGCACGGCACGGCACGGTTCGCGGCAGAGCCGGGACTGAGGGGATGTCGGGTGATCGTCGAGCCACCTTGACGTCGAACCGGCACCAGCCCCGCTGGGGACGACCGACCCTGGTCGCCGTGGAGCCGCCGTACGTGTGGTGACGGGGTCCGGGGCGGTATGCCGATGGACGGGCGCGTCGGCGGGGCGGTGCGCGGGGCCCGGCGGACTGTGTGGCGTGGGCCTTTTGGCCTCTCCGTTTTTCGTCTCTCCTCCTTCCGTCCTTCCGTCGATGTGCACACGACGGGCTCTCCCCCGACGGGCGGCCGGAGGGGACAGTAGGAGGAGGGAGGGGAGTGGGGGAGAGCGGTGGGTGAGGAGAGGAACGGGTCGTGATCGAGGCGGAGTTGAAGGCCCGGGTCCGTGCGCCGGAGGCGGTGGCGCGGGTGCTCGGCGAGTGGGCCGAGGGCAGGTCCGAGACGTACCAGGACACGTACTACGACCTGCCGGACGGCAGCCTGCGCGCCCGGGGCGAGGAACTGCGGCTGCGGTTTCTCGTCGACCACGGCACGGGCGACAGGCGGACCCTGCTCACCTTCAAGGCGGCCGCGGTGGACGAGGCGTCCGGGTCGAAGCCCGAGTACGAGACGCGGATCGGGGACTCGCAGATCGCGCACGCCATCCTGGAGCACCTCGGCTATGTACCGGCGATCGTGTTCGAGAAGCGCTGCCGCAGCCACGCCTTCGAGGCGTACGGCCGACGGATGCTCGCCACCCTCGTACGGGTCCCCGAGCTGGACGGCACGTTCCTGGAGATCGAGAGCCTGGTCCAGGAGGAGGTGGAGCTGGCCGCAGTCCTCGACGACATCCGCGCGGTACTCGACGACCTGGGCATCGCCCCGGAGGACCTCACGCGCGAGCTCTACACGGACGCGGTGGCGACGGCCCGCCGCACCCTGCCCTAGGCAATCAGGGCGCACAGAGGCCATGAGGGCGCACAAACACCTGGGGCCGGAATCTTCATCGGATTCCGGCCCCAGGTCTTCAGTAGCGGGGACAGGATTTGAACCTGCGACCTCTGGGTTATGAGCCCAGCGAGCTACCGAGCTGCTCCACCCCGCGTCGTTGAAACCAGTGTACGCCATCCGCGGGACCCCAAGCACACGGGTTAACGGCGACCGCCGATTACCGCCGATCGCCGCGGATCCACCCGGCCGTCCACACCTTTGTCCGGCCGGTCGGCAGGCGCTCGTCAGTCGACCAGATGGTTGTTGGGCGCCTTCGCCCGACCCTCGTACTCGGGCAGTACGACGACCTCGGCCCCCTCCGCCGACAGCACCGCGTTGCCGACGGCGGCGTCCTCGACGAACGTGTCCGGCTCGCGCCAGGCCGTCACGACACGGCGGACGCCCGCGTCGAGGACGAGCCGGGCGCAGGGCGCGGGTCGGGAGGCGCGGCGGGCGCACGGTTCCAGGCTGCTGTAGACCGTGGCGGAGGCGAGGCGCGGGTCGGTGGGGCCGAGCTTGGCGAGGGCGGCCTCCTCGGCGTGGGCCGCGGGGTCGCCGCCCTCGCGGGAGTGGCCGCGGGCCAGTTCCGTACCGTCCTCGGCGACCACGACCGCCCCCACACTGAACGCGGTCTGCGAGGGCGGGCACTCGGCGGCCAGTTCGCAGGCCAGCGCGAGCCAGTGCCGGTCGGCGGGGGAGACGGCCGGTCCGACGCCGGGGACGGTGGGGGCGTACCGGATGAGGACGATGTCGCCCACCGGCCGGGTCTCCAGCAGCCGCAGCCGGCTCTTCGGTCCCCCGGGATACGCGCCCGCCCCGAACAGCCGCGGCGCGTCCGTCTCGCCCACGAACACCGGTGCGACGGCCAGCTGCACCTCGTCCGCGAGCCCTTGCTGGAGCAGCTGGGTGTGCACGCGGCCGCCGCCCTCCACCATGAGGCGCCGGACGCCGCGTGCGTCTGCGAGGTGGTCGAGGAGGGTGGGCCACTCCAGGTCGGGGCCGACGGAGACGACGTCCACACCGTTCGGCCCGGCCGGCAGGCCCAGCCCGCGCAGCCGCTCCGCGCCCTTGTCCGTCGTGTACACGACCTTCTCGCCGCCCGTGTGCCAGAACTGGGCCGTCGGGTCGAGATCGCCGGACGCGCTGACCGTGACCTTGAGCGGGTACTCCGGGAGCCCGGCGGCGACGCGGGCCGCACGGCGCTCGGGGGAGTTGACCAGCAGCCGGGGGTTGTCGGTACGCAGGGTGCCGGCGCCGATCAGGATGGCGTCGCTCGCCGCGCGCACCTCGTCGACCCGGTCGAAGTCGGCCGGACCGGAGAGCAGCAGCCGCTCGGGTCCGGTGTCGTCCAGGAAGCCGTCGAGGGAGACGGCGGCGGACAACAGGACGTAGGGCTGGGGCATGGACGCACTCCCTGGCGTGACGGTGACGGTGACGGTGATGGGGACTCGGACTGGGACCGGCGCTCGGGCCGGGACGGGGACTGGGGCTGGGACCGGGCCGGGGCCGGGACTGTGTCGAGGGGGCGGTGACGATGGTGGCGGGGGAGGCCGTCGTCGGCCGCGATGGAGGCCGTCGGCGGTGGGCTTGGTTCAAGTTTTAAACAATAACTACACTGTACGTATGACGACCCGCTGGCTCACCCCCGAGGAGCAGCGTGCCTGGCGCGCCTACGTGGCCGCGAGCTCGCTCCTGGAGGACGCGCTCGACCGGCAGCTCCAGCAGGAGGCCGGCCTGCCGCACCTCTACTACTCCGTGCTGGCCGCCCTCTCCGAGGCGCCGGACCGCAGGATGCGGATGACCGACCTCGCCGAGCACCTGAAGATCACGCGCAGTCGGCTGACATATGTCGTGACCCGGCTGGAGAAGGACGGCGTGGTGCGGCGCGAGGACTGCCAGTGGGACAAACGGGGCAGTGTCGCCGTGCTCACGGATGAGGGCATGGCCCTGCTGGAGCGTGCGGCGCCGGGCCATGTCGAAACGGTCCGCAAGGCCGTCTTCGACCACCTCAGCCCCGAGCAGATCGGCCAGTTCGAGGAGATCTGCGCGGCCATCGCGACGGCGATCCAGGGCGGGGACCCGCGGGCGGCGGTCGGCTCCGACGACCTGCCGTGGCGCCGCCGCGCGTGCCCGTCGAGCCAGTCCGGCCAGTAGGGCCGCCGCGCATTCCCTGTGTTGCGGGAATGTGAGGCATCTCCAAACGGGTTGCTTGAAATTTGAAGCAGGGGTTAGAGTCCTGCCGAGCGCTGTGCTTCAAATCTGAAGCATGGCGACGTCCGCACCAGGACCGGAGATCCGCATGCCCGACTTTCCCGCTGCCACCCCGCGTGCCCGCGTCCGGGTACCGCTGCGTTTCCACGACGGCTACGGCGTCGACGCCGAACTGGTCACCTTCCACGGCCTCGTCGACGGCCAGGAGCACCTGGCACTCGTCCTCGGCGACCCCGCCCCGGGCGCGGCCCCGCTGGTCCGGCTGCACTCCGAGTGCCTGACCGGCGACGTCTTCGGCTCGGCCCGCTGCGACTGCGGTCCGCAGCTGCGTGAGGCGGTGGAACGGATCGCCGAGCGCGGCGGTGTCCTCCTCTACCTCCGCCAGGAGGGCCGGGGCATCGGCCTCTACAACAAGCTCGACGCGTACGCCCTTCAGGACCAGGGCCTCGACACGTACGAGGCGAACGCGGCGCTCGGCCTGCCGGAGGACGCCCGCGACTACACGGCGGCGGCCCAGATGCTGGGTGCCCTCGGCATCGACGAGCTGGACCTGCTCTCGAACAACCCCGACAAGGCGCAGCAGCTCCGCGACCTGGGCGTAGGCGTCCGCGACCGCGTCCCCACGGGCGTCTTCACCACCGCCCACAACGTCCGTTACCTCCGCGCGAAGGTCCTCCAGACCCACCACACGCTCCCCCTGCCGGAGCTGACGGGACTGACCGGGTTGACGGCGGGCTGAGCCCCCGGGGCGGGAACAGGGCCGCGCGCGGCAGGGCGAGGAGACGACCCCGGCAGCCGCAGCCGCCCGCAGCCGCCCCGGTCTCCGGCAGCAGCTGCCGGCCCCCCACCGCCCTCCGGCAACCAACCGCCGACAGCGGCATATCCGCCCCCCCAGGCCGGAGCAGTGCCTCCTCCCCACGCAATCCGCCCGTCCCGGCTCCCACCCTCCTACCTCCCTCCTCCTCTCTCCGGCCCTCACCCCTCCCACTAGCCCACTCGGCCCCGCCGACTGGCCCCGCACGCCACCCCCGGAAACCCTGTACCCGTGGGGCAGCGAGAGGGAGTGGAGGGTGTGAGAGAGCCGGGTGGGTGGCGGTTCTCGCACACCCGTACGCTCGCTCGCCTCATTCCCGGCCTGCTGATCGCCGTCGGCCTCTTCTACGACCACTTCACTCCGCGCGAGTTCACGGCGGTCCCCTTCTTCACCGCCGCTCCCCTCGTCGCGGCCCCGCTCTTCTCGCTGCACGGCACGGTGATCACCGGCGCCGCCTCGGTCGCCGGCATCACCGCCGTACGCGCCTACTACGGCGACACGAGCCAGGTGGACGCGATCACCGAGATCGCCACGGTGGTCACCGTCGCCGTACTGGCCGTACTGATCAACCGTCTCGTCCGCCGCAGCGACGCCCGGCTCGCCACCGCCCGCGAGATCGCCGAGGCGGCCCAGCGGGCCGTACTGCCCGTGCCGCAGGAGCGCATCGGCGGGCTGGAGTTCGCCGCGCGGTACGAGGCGGCGCAGGCGGGGGCGTCGATCGGCGGCGATCTGTACGCGGTGCAGGACTCGCCGCACGGCGTACGGCTGATCGTGGGCGATGTGCGCGGCAAGGGGCTCGGGGCCGTGTCGGCGGTGGCGGTGCTGATCGGCGCGTTCCGGGAGGCGGCCGAGCAGGAGTCGACGCTCGAAGCGGTCGCCCAGCGGCTGGAACGGGCGCTGGCACGGGAGGCGACGAGGCGGGAGGCCGCGCGACGGGACGCGGCGGTGGAGCGTGAGGGGTTCGTGACGGCCGCACTGGCGGAGTTCCCGCACGGTGCCGGCCTCGCCCGGATCGTCAACCGAGGCCATCCGTCACCCCTGCTGCTGTACGCCGACGGCACGCTGTGCACCCTGGACGCCCCGCAGTCCGCGCTCCCGCTGGGTATGGAGGACCTGGGGACCTGGCCCGACCGCGCGCAGGAGACCGGGTTCCCGCCCGGCGCCACGCTGCTCTTCTACACGGACGGCCTCTCCGAGGCGCGGGACGCGCGCGGCGTCTTCTACGACCCGGCCGCGCGCCTGTCCGGCCGGGTCTTCTCCGCCCCGCGCACCCTGCTGACGACCCTCGCGGAGGAAGTACGCCGACACACGGGCGACAGCACGACGGACGACATGGCCCTCCTGGCGGTCCGCCGCTCCTGACAATCAGCCGCCCACACGTCTCTCACAACCCTCACGTCTCTCACCTCTCTCACGACCAGCGGGCCTCGATATCACAGAACGTGTCTGTGTGACCGTCCTCCGTATAGAAGCTGATGTATCGTCAGAACTTTTGTTACTCGTGAGGCAAGGTCAACTCGCCCGTTTTAAACCCCCCATGCCCCGTAAAGTCCAGCGCGCAGGCCGGAACGATCATTCAGAACAGCTTGGAATGGAGTACTCGCGTCTATTAACGTTCGATAACGCAGCGCGGTCGTCCCAGCCGTCACAAGAGACGGCTCCGTGCTCACGCGCCGAATCCCGCAAGGGAACCGGGGAACCACCACCCTGGGGTGAATCGCACGGAAACCGTCGTGGCAGTCCGCATGTCCGGTTTACGCGCGTAGGAGACCTTCCTGCTCCGAACCCGTCAGCTAACCCGGTAGGCGAGAAGGAAGGAAGGAGCGCGCCCACGTGGCGTCGAACCGGTCCGCGACCGAAGCCCCGTTCGTACCGAGCCAACGCGAAGGCGAGAGCCAGACGTTCGGCTACGGCAGCTACAACAGCGACAACGAGGGCCCCTGGCAGGAGTGGAATCCCAGCGAGGAGACCATCCGCCCCGTTCGCGGCCGGCACCGCGTCGCCAAGCCGCGCGGTGGACTCGCCCGTGGCGGACTGGCCCGCAGCTCCACGGTTCTCGGCGTCGGTGTCATAGCAGCCGTCGGCGGCGCCGGCATGGCCAGCGCGCAGTCCGGCAAGGCCCCGGTGTCCATTTCGATGCCCGACATGCCGAACGTCGGCTCGGTCTTCGAGGACGAGGCCGACGAGCCGGAGCCCCAGGCCTCCACCACCCCGCTCAGCAGCGCCGGCCTGACCGCCGCCGACACCGAGCAGGGCACCGCCGACGCCGGTGAGGCGCTGCGCGCCCGCATCATGGCGCAGGCCGAGTCCCAGCAGGACGCCTCCGACAAGGCCGCCGCCGAGGCCGCCCAGACCGCCGCCGCGGACAAGGCCGCCGAGCAGGCCGCCAAGGAGAAGAAGGAAGCCGAGGCGAAGGAAGCCGCCGCCAAGAAGAAGGCGGAGGAAGAGGCCGCGGAGAAGAAGGAAGCCGAGCGCCTCGCGTCCCTCGCCAAGCAGTTCACGCTTCCGACCTCCTCGTACACCCTCACCTCCACCTTCGGCCAGGCCGGCCCCTACTGGTCCTCCGGCTACCACACCGGCCTCGACTTCGCCGCCCCCACGGGCACCCTCATCAAGGCGGTCCACAGCGGCACCATCACGCAGGCCGGCTACGAGGGTTCCTACGGCTACAAGACCGTCCTCACCCTCGATGACGGCACCGAGATCTGGTACGCCCACCAGTCCTCCATCGGCGTCAGCGTCGGCCAGAAGGTCGCCACCGGCGACGTCATCGGCCGCGTGGGCGCCACCGGCAACGTCACCGGCGCCCACCTCCACATGGAGGTCCACCCCGGCGGCTCGGCCAGCGGCATCGACCCGGCGGCGTGGCTGCGCAGCAAGGGCCTGACCCCGTAGAGCCAGTCGGAACCAGCGACGCCGCGTAAGTCCGTGAGGACTACGCGGCGTTCGTCATCTCCGGGCGAGACAGGGCAGAGCGGGTGCAGGGCAGAGCGAGACAGGGCAGTGCAGGTAGTGCAGGTACAGGGCGGAGCAGGTAGGTGGGGCCGGACGGTGTGCTGGTGAGGAGGAGGGAGACCGCAGGGCGGGCCGTCGACGAAGCAGGCACCCGGCGTCGGCCGAGGCCCCCCGCTCCACGGCTTCACGTACCGTTCACGCTGGGGCGGAATGCGGGCGTCCGCCTCGCCGGTTGACGTTGGACATGACTTCTCTTCGCAAGCTGGGCACGTCCGACATCGAGGTCTTCCCGCTCTCCCTCGGCGGCAACGTCTTCGGATGGACCGCAGACGAGGCACAGTCCTTCGCCGTTCTCGACGCCTACGCGGCCGCCGGCGGCAACTTCGTCGACACCGCCGACTCCTATTCGGCCTGGGTGGAGGGCAACAAGGGCGGAGAGTCCGAGACGACCATCGGCAGGTGGGTCAGGTCCCGGGGCAACCGCGCCGACGTGGTCATCGCGACCAAGGTGAGCCAGCACCCCGAGTACCAGGGCCTGACGGCGGCCAACATCAAGGCGGCGGCCGAAGCCTCCCTCACCCGTCTCGGCACCGACTACATCGACCTCTACTACACCCACTTCGACAAGCCCGAAGTCCCCGTCGAGGAGATCATCACCGCCCTCGACGACCTGGTGAAGGCCGGCAAGGTCCGCGCGATAGCCGCGTCCAACATCACCCCCGAACGACTGAAGGCCTCCCTGGACTTCTCGGCCGCCGAGGGCCTGGCCCGCTACGTGGCGCTCCAGCCCCACTACAACCTGGTCTCCCGGGACACCTACGAGGGCCCCCTCCAGGCCCTCGCCACCGACTCCGGCCTTTCCGCCGTCCCGTACTTCGCCCTCGCCAAGGGCTTCCTGACGGGCAAGTACCGCCCCGGCACGACGGTCGACAGCCCCCGTGCCGCCGGTGCCGGCGCGTACCTCGAAACCCCGGCCGGCACGCGGGTCCTCACGGTCCTCGACGAGATCGCCGAGTCCCGCGGCGCCGCCCACGCCACCATCGCCCTCGCCTGGCTCGCCGCCCAGCCGACCGTCGCCGCACCGATCGCGTCCGCGCGAACCGTCGACCAGCTCCCCGCCCTCCTCGCCGTCGCCGACCTCACCCTCACCCCCGAGGAGCTGAACCGCCTGACCGCGGCCTCGGCCTAGCGTCCGCGTACCCCCGCCGGGGCCGGCGGGGGTGGCCACGCCCACAGGGCCGCGCGCCGCCCACCCGT
>NZ_LRTR01000760.1 GCF_001550375.1 Streptomyces europaeiscabiei
GCGGCCTGCCCGCCCCCCGCAGCTGGGACCCGCGGGGCACCGTCCTCGTCACCGGCGGCACCGGCGCCCTCGGCGCCCACGTCGCACGCTGGCTTGCCCGCACCGGCGCCGCACACATCCTCCTCGTGAGCCGTTCGGGGCCCGACGCCGAAGGGGCCGCCGCTCTCCTCGCCGACCTGACCGCCGCCGGGGCCCACGCCGACATCGTCGCCTGCGACGTCGCCGACCCCACCGATCTCGCCGCCCTCCTCGCGTCCATCCCCGAGGAACGGCCCCTCACCGCCGTCTTCCACACCGCCGCGGTCCTCGACGACGGCGTCATCGGCTCCCTCACCCCCGAGCGCCTCGCCGAGGTCCTGCGGGTCAAGGTGGGCGGAGCACTCAACCTCGACGCCGCCACCGCGCACCTCGACCTGACCGCGTTCGTCCTGTTCTCCTCCTCCTCGGGCGTGTTCGGCAGCCCCGGCCACGGCAACTACGCCCCCGGCAACGCCTACCTCGACGCCCTCGCCGAGGACCGCAGGCTGCGCGGCCTACCCGCCACCGCCGTCGCCTGGAGCGGCTGGGCCGACGGCGGCATGGCCTCCGGAGCCGTCGGCGAACGCCTCCAGCGCCACGGCGTACGCCTGATGGACCCCGCCGTCGCCGTCACCGCCCTGCAGGGCGCCCTCGACCAGGACGACACCGCGCTCGTGGTCACCGACATCGACTGGGAGGTGTTCGGCGCCGAACTCGACAAGGGCCGCCCGCGCCGCCTCTACGCCGGCCTCCCGGAGATCGAACGGCTGCGCGCCCGGCGCCCCGCCCCCGCCCCGAGCACCTCCGACGGCGGCAACGAACTCCTCGCCCGGCTCGCCGCGCTCACCGACTCCGACCGCCGCCACGCCCTGCTCGAACTGGTCCGCGCGCACATCGCGTACATCCTCAACCACCCCAGCCCCGACGACGTCGAACCCGCCCGCGCCTTCCGCGAACTCGGCTTCGACTCCCTCACCGCCGTCGAACTGCGCAACACCCTCGGCGAGGCGACCGGCATGCGGCTGCCGAGCACCCTCGTCTACGACTATCCGACCCCCGCCGCGCTCGCCGAGCACCTCGGCGAGCTGCTCGCCCCGGCCACACCGGCCGCATCCGGCGGCGCCGTCGCCGTGGCGCGCGGCGAGAGGGCCGAGGACCCCGTCGTGATCGTCGGGATGGCCTGCCGCTTCCCCGGCGACGCCGACACCCCCGAGCGGTTCTGGCGGCTCCTGGCCGACGGCACCGACGCGATGGGCCCCTTCCCGCAGGACCGCGACTGGGACCTGGACGCCCTGTACGACCCCGAGCCCGGCAAGGCCGGCCGTACCTCCACCCTCGTCGGCGGATTCCTCGACGGCTTCGCCGACTTCGACCCCGGTGTCTTCACCATCTCGCCACGCGAGGCACTGGCCATGGATCCGCAGCAGCGTCTGCTGCTGGAGATGGCCTGGGAGACGTTCGAGCGGGCGGGCATCGACCCGCGTGCGCTGCGCGGCAGCCGCACCGGCGTCTTCGCCGGCACCAACTACCAGGACTACACCTCCCGCCCGATCGACCCGGGCGACGAGGCCGGCGCCCACCTGGGCACCGGCACCTCCGCCAGCGTCCTGTCGGGCCGGTTGTCGTACACCTTCGGTCTGGAAGGCCCGGCGGTCACCGTCGACACGGCCTGCTCCTCCTCCCTGGTGGCCCTCCACCTGGCCGCGCAGTCACTGCGCAGCGGCGAGTGCGACATGGCGCTCGCCGGCGGTGTGACGGTGATGTCCACCCCCGGTCTGTTCGTGGACTTCAGTCGTCAGCGGGGTCTTGCGGCGGACGGTCGGTGCAAGGCGTTCGCTGATGCGGCGGAC
>NZ_LRTR01000761.1 GCF_001550375.1 Streptomyces europaeiscabiei
AAACACCACGAACGCATCCAGATCCCAGCCCCGCGTCAACTCGTCCAGATACACCGCACCCCACCCCTTCGCCCCCAACACCGCAGCCAGATAGGCGTTGTCGATCTCGTCGAAGGGCTTGTGGTCCGGGACACCGGCCACGTGGAAGACGGCGTCGACACGGTGCCGGGAGAGAAGCGCGGCGACCGATGCCCGGTCGGCCATGTCGCAGGCCTCGACACTCACCCGGCGCGCTCCCAACTCCCTGAGTTCTGACGCGAGTTCATTGGCTCCGGGAGCCTCGGGTCCTCGACGGCCGGTGAGAACCAGTTCGCTCGCGCCGTTTCGGGCGAGCCAGCGAGCCACGTGGGCGCCGAGGGCTCCTGTGCCCCCGGTGACCAGGACTCGTCCGGAGGGCTTCCAGCCCTGACCGGTGGTGGCCCGTGGCGCCGGATCCTGTCGCAGGCGCCGGGCGAAGGCACGGTCGTCGCGCAACGCGAGCTGGTCCTCCGTCGCGGAGGCCAGTGCCGCCGCGACCAGGCCGGCCACGTCCCGGTCCGGGTTCTGCTGCAGGTCGATCAGGCCGCCCCAGCGGTCGGGGTGCTCCAGCGCCATCACACGTCCGAGCCCCCAGAGGGCGGCCTGCTCCGGATGCGGGGAGCCGTCGTCGTGGTGCTGTGCGACTGCTCCACGGGTGATCCACCACACGGGCCCGCCGATCTCGGCGTCGCCCAGTGCCTGTGTGGCGATGAGCGCCTGCGCGACGGTGTCGGGCAGGACGACCACTCCGGCGACGTCCACTCCTGTGAGGGCGGCGCGGATGGCTCGGGCGAGCTCCACCCGGTCGTGCTGATCGGGGACGGGCAGGACCAGGGCGTCGGGCAGGGCTGCGGTGACGGTGTCGAGCCGCGTCGAGGCTCCGGCCGGGTGCAGCACGAGCCACCGCCCGGCAGGTACAGATCCGGGAGCAGGGGACACCGCCTCCCAGTCGACGCGATACCGCCAGCCGTCGACCTCGGCTCGCACCGTCCGTTCCCGACGCCGGACGGAAAGCCCTGACAGGACGTCCTGGACGACGTCTTCACTGATATCCAGCGCGTTCGCCAGCTCGCGCGCCTCTTCCGGTTGCGTCGACTCCCACGATGCGAAGTCCTGCGCACTGCGCTTCGTCTGTGGCCAGAACCGCTCGCGCTGGAAGGCATACGTGGGCAGGTCGACTTCCGCCATGGGACGCGTGCCGATCATGGCGGCCCAGTCGACGGGTACACCCACCGTGAACCCGGCGGCGACACAGCTGACGACGGAGTCCACTTCGTCTCGGTCCTTGCGGAGCAGCGGGACGAAGAGCGCGTCGTCGGTGCCGTCCGGTACACACTCCCGGGCGAGGGCGGTGAGGGTGCCGTCGGGGCCGATCTCCAGGAAACGGGTCACACCCTCGGCCGCCAGAGCACTCACACCATCGGCGAAGCGCACCGCCTGACGGACATGACGCACCCAGTACTCGGCCGACGTCAGGTCACCGTCGGTGGCAAGGCGTCCGGTCACGTTAGACACCACGGGGATGGCGGGTGTTCCGTACGCGATCCCTTCCGCGACGGTACGGAAGGCGTCGAGCATCGGCTCCATCAGCGGGGAGTGGAAGGCGTGCGACACCCGCAGACGCGAGACACGTCGGCCCCGCGCCTTCAGTGCCTCGGCGACCTCGTTCACGGCCGCCTCGACACCGGCGATCACCACCGACCGCGGCCCGTTCACCGCCGCGACCGACACCAACGACACGTCCAGCAACGGGACAACCTCGTCCTCGGCCGCCTCCACCGCCACCATCGCCCCACCCGACGGCAACTCCTGCATCAACCGGCCACGCGCGGTGACCAAGGCGCACGCATCCTCCAGCGACAACACCCCCGCCACATGCGCGGCAGCAATCTCACCGACCGAATGACCGATGACAAAGTCCGGACGCACCCCCAACGACTCCACCAACCGGAACAGAGCCACCTCCACCGCGAACAACGCCGGCTGCGTCCACTCCGTACGACCCAACCGCTCGCCATCCCCACCGAAGACGACATCCCGCAACCCGGAGCCGACATACGCACACACCGCATCGAAAGCATCCGCGAAGACAGGGAACGCGTCATACAACTCCCGACCCATCCCCGGACGCTGAGCCCCCTGACCCGAGAACAAGAACGCCGTTGTGCCGAAGCCCGGAGCCGACCCTTCGACGACATTCGCAGCGGGCTCGCCCTGGGCCAGGCGGTCGAGACCAGCCAGAAGTCCGGCACGGTCATGACCTCGGACGACTGCCCGGTTCTCGAAGGGCGTCCGGGTCGTGACCAGGGCGGCCGCCACGGCGGCGGGGTCGAACTCCGGGTTCGTCTGTGCGTAGGCATGCAGGCGGGCTGCCTGGGAGCGCAGGGCCTCGGCGCTGCGACCGGACAACACCCACGGAACCACCGGCGGCACCGCGGACTCCACCTGCTCGACGGCGCTCTGCACCGGCGCCTCTTCGAGGATGACGTGGGCGTTGGTGCCGCTCAGACCGAACGACGACACACCCGCACGACGCGCACGCTCCACC
>NZ_LRTR01000762.1 GCF_001550375.1 Streptomyces europaeiscabiei
GGTGAAGTCGAATGTGGGTCACACGCAGGCGGCCGCGGGTGTGGCCGGTGTGATCAAGATGGTTGAGGCGCTGCGGCACGGGGTGGTGCCGGCGACGTTGCATGTGGATGCGCCGTCGTCGCAGGTCGACTGGGCGTCGGGCTCGGTACGACTGCTGACCGAACAGCAGCCATGGCCCGATACAGGCCGTCCGCGCGTGGCCGGTGTCTCGGCCTTCGGGGTCAGCGGCACCAACGCCCACGTGATCCTGGAACAATCCCCCCTTCCGGAATCGCCAGGTGAGCCTCTGGCCGCCCCCGCGGACTCCGCACCCCTCGTATGGCCGTTGTCCGGCCGCACCGAGGACGCCCTGCGTGCCCAAGCCCGCGCCCTTGCGGCCTTCGCCGACCGAGACCCCGAGGCTGTCCCGAGCCGGACCGCTCTCGCCCTTGCGACGACACGCACACACTTCGAGCATCGGGCGGTCGTCGTCACTGACGATCCCACTCGCCTCACCGAAGCACTGAACGGTCTCGCCGACAGCGTCACCTCGGCAGACACGATGGTCGGCCAGGACCGCGGAGAGTCACGACAAGCGTTCTTGTTCTCGGGTCAGGGGGCTCAGCGTCCGGGGATGGGCCGGGAGTTGTATGACGCGTTCCCTGTCTTCGCGGATGCTTTCGATGCGGTGTGTGCGTATGTCGGCTCCGGGTTGCGGGATGTCGTCTTCGGTGGGGATGGCGAGCGGTTGGGTCGTACGCAGTGGACGCAGCCGGCGT
>NZ_LRTR01000763.1 GCF_001550375.1 Streptomyces europaeiscabiei
ACGAGCAGTGGCAGGTGGCGTGCGCCGAAGACGTTGGTGCCGTGCCAGGCGAGCCGTGCTTGCGGGTCCACGGTGATGTGGTCGTAGCGGTCGAGCAGGGCTTCCAGTGCGATCCGGCCTTCCAGCCGGGCCAGTGGGGCCCCGATGCAGTAGTGGATGCCGTGTCCGAACGCTGTCTGGCGGGAGTTGGAGCGGTGGGGGCGGAAGTCGTCCGCGTGTTCGAAGGCCTCGGTGTCGCGGTTGGCCGAGAGCAGCCACAGGTGGAGCAGGGTGTCGGGGGCGATCTGTACTCCGGCGACGGTTGTCGTGGTGGTGGTGACCCGCTCGATCCGGGTGAACGGCGGGCGCAGGCGCAGGGTCTCCTCGATCACCGCCGGTATCAGCGAGCGGTCCGCGCGCACCTGTGCGAACAGGGCCGGGTCCCGGTCCAGACAGATCAGTGCGTTGCCCAGGAGTACCGAGGTGGTGATGTGCCCGGCGAGCAGCAGCAGGGTCGCGAAGCTTGCGATGTCCTCGTCGTCGAGCCGCTCACCGTCGATCTCGGCGGTGACCAGGGTGCTCAGCAGGTTCGTGTCCGGCTCCTTGCGCCGGGCTTCGACGAAGCCCTGGAGGTAGGCGGAGATGGTGAGGGCGGTCTCCTCCATGCGGTGCACGCTCTGCGGGTCCTCCGGGTCGGTGGACAGCAGTTGGTCGGCCCAGCCCTGGAAACGGTCCCGGTCCTCGACCGGTACCCCGAGCATGCGTGCGATGACCGTCACCGGCAGCGGGTTGGCGAGGGTGTCCACCAGGTCGAAGGCGTCCTCGGGAGCGGCGTCCAGCAGTTGCCCGGTCAGTTCGGTGATCCATGGTTGGAGACCGGAGATCAGTCCCGGGGTGAACGCCCGGCTCACCAGTCGGCGCATCTTGCCGTGCAGGGGCGGATCGAGGAGCAGCAGTGTGCCGCGGGGGGCCTGCTTCTCGCCGCCGGAGAGGCGGCCCACCGTGTCCGAGGAGAACGTCGCCGGATCGGCGAGGATCCGCTGCACGTCCGCGTGCCGGAAGACATGGACCCGGCCGGCGTGGTCGTGCCACACCGGCTGTTCCTTGCGCATCCGCGCCGCCCACGCCAGCAGGGTGGCGCCACCGTCCGGCGCCACGGCCGGCTCACGCCCGGTCCGGGAACCGGCCTCGGAAGCCGGGTCGAGCACGTCCGAGGTGTTTTGCTGCGCCACCCGGGTTCCCCTTTCGCAGATGTCGTACGACGGTTCCGGGCGGCGCCGTGCCCACTGCGGCCGCGTCGTCGCCTTCCGTCCGCCGGTCACTCCAGCACGGCGGCCCCGCGCCGGACCAGGGAAGGCCACGCAGTCTAGGGATTCACCGAGT
>NZ_LRTR01000764.1 GCF_001550375.1 Streptomyces europaeiscabiei
CCCGACGGCCGAGCGGCGGTTCACCCGGGCCCTGGCCCTGCGCCCCGGGCACGGCCCCAGCCTCGTGCAGCGCGCCTACGTCCGTGTGCGGCTCGGTCGGCACACCGACGCGCTGACCGACTTACACTCAGCCGACCACGCCTGCGCGCTGGACGCGGAGGCCCGCTGGGTACTGGCCACCCTGGCCGGCGGCACGCCGCACGAGGTGGCCCGGCTGCTGGGCACGGCCGCACGGGCCACCATGGCGGGCGCGCGAGAGAGCGGCCACCAGGGGAGTTCCGCGGCCGCTACCGACGGCTGGCTCAGGAGCGCGGCGCTGCTCGACCGGGCCCGTCGACTGGCCCCCGGGGACAGCGGATCGGCCGTCGCGCACGCGGTCGCTCTCTGCCGGAGCGGCCGCCGTGACGAAGGGCTCGCCGTCCTCACCGCCGTGTCCCGCGCGGCCCCCGCCGACCGCCGTGTCGCACACACGTTGGCCGTGATGGCCTGGCACGGCCATCGGGCGTCCGAAGGCACGGATCCCGACCGCGCCTGGGAACGCCCCCTCACCCTGTGGGCCGGGCTGCTCCACGACCCGGACTTCTGGCGGTGGCGCCGCGCGGAGGCGGCCGCGCGCTACGGCATACCGGTCGACGACACCGCGATCACGACGCTGCGCACCGACCTCCGGACCCGCCTCGAGGCGCTCTTGCCGGAGGCCCACCGCGGTGACCTGCCCGAGCCCGAAGTGGTGCTGCACCGCGAGAGCGAGGCGGCCCGGCTCCTGGCGGAGGCAGGCGGAGTGCCCCTGCCGGATAGTGCCGCGCCCCTGGTCTGCGGACCGTCCCGCATCGTGGAACTCGGCAGGGAGAAGGAGTTGGCCGCAGTCGTCGCGGCCTCGGGTGAGGCCGCGCCCGCACTGCGCCGGGCCTTCTCCCACCTCGGTTACGCCCAGGCCCTGCTGTGTCTCGGCCGACCTCGGGAAGCGCTCGCGGCGCTGCCCGGACTGCGCTGCCCCGACTGCCACGCGCGCGACACGCACGGGGACCACGGCGCACCGCACCCGGCTCACGGGCGGAGCGACCGGGCCGTCGTGTGCGCCGCCGACTGTCCTCGCTTCGACGCCCGCAATCCGGCGTACGCCGGATCTCCCGGCAAGGACGAGGTGCTGATGCGGGATGCCCGCGCGTGCGCGTTGGAGGCCCGGCTCGCGCTGGGACGTTCGGCCCTCGCCGCGGGCTCCCTGGACGTCCGCGGGGCCACGGAGTGCTGGCGGCGGGCCCTCGCCCACGGCCGCGCCCTCGACCGGTACGCATCGGTCCAGGACACGATCGCCCGTACGGCGCTCGGCGCTGCGAAGGCACTCCACCGAGCCGGCGATATCGGCGCCGCCTGTGACACGCTCGAAGCCGCCCACACCGTTCTCGGCGACGGCCGACACGACCGCCTCAAGGGGCAGTTGGCTCGCGTGCTGGCCGATCGGGGCATCTCCCGGGCCAACCGCGATCCGGAGCGACTGGATGCCCCGGCCGCCGATCTGCGCCGCGCGGTGGAGCTCAACCCGCATCTGCTGCGCGCCCAGGTGAACCTCGGCGTCGTCCTGCGTGTCCTCGCGATCCGGTCGCGGTACTCCGGAAGTCTCGTCGGCGCCAGGGACCGACTCCAGGAGGCCGCGGACCGCCTCACGGTCGCGCTGGCCCACTTCCCGGACGACCTCGAACTGACTGGGCTGCGCGACCAGGTGACGACCGAACTCGCCGTGGTTCGCGCGGAGTTGACGCAGGGCCGGATCGGAGGCCTGCCGAGATGACGGAGTACGAGGAACTGCGGCTGCGGGTCCGCCACATCGGCGCCCACCGCCATCTGGTGACCACGAACGGCGCCGGCGGCGCCGTGGACGTCATCGAGGTCGACGGAGGCACGGTCGACGCGCTCCGAGCCCGATGGGAACATTTGATCGATACGGAGTTGGCTCTCGCTCCGCTGGGCGACAGGCACACCGCGCCCCGGCTGCGCGATCTCGGCAGAGACGTCTTCGACCTGCTGTTCGGCGGGCGGATCGAGCAGCATGTCCGCAGCGCGTACGATCACGCGCGGGGCTTGCGGCCCCCACGCGGTCTGCGCATCCGTTTCGACCTGCCCCCGGCGCTGTCCGCGCTTCCGCTGGAGGCCCTGTGCTCACCCGCTGACGACCCGGGGCAGGCCCCGGCCCTGCAGGACGGGATGTCGCTCGTCCGTTCACTGCAGGGCGGGCCGCTCGGGGGACGGGCACCCGACGCGTGCGCCCAGCCCAGCCTGATCCGACTGCTGGTCGTCTGCGCCTCCCCCGCCGAGGACGAACTGCCTCTGCTGCGAGCCGAGGTCGAGATCAAGGCGCTGCTGGGACTGCCTGAGATAGCCGTGCAGACGACGGTGGTGAATCGGGCCACGCGCGGGCGCCTGGAGTCCGCCGTCGGGGAACACTCCGACCTGCCCACCGCCTTGCTTCTCGTCGCCCACGGGACGTACGACGACGAGATCGGCAAGGGCGTGGTGCACCTGGAGACCCCGGACGGCGGCACCGACCGGGTTCCCTCGGACCTGCTCAGCGCCATGCTGCTCAGAGTGACCGGGCTGCGGCTCGTGGTGCTCAACCTCTGCTCAGGGGCGGACAGCGCGCACACCGAGCCGTTCTCCGGGCTGGCCCAGGCGCTCATCGGGGGCGGGGTCCCGGCCGTGGTGGCCATGCGGGGCCGGGTGAGCGACCTGGCCGCCGGTGTGTTCGGGCCCGAACTGCTGAAGGGCGTCGCCGCCAACCTGACGATCGACGAGGCACTGGCGCGGGCCCGGCGGCGCATCTCCCACGTGCCCGAGCACACGGCCGTCGAGTGGGCGACTCCGTCGCTGTTCCTGCACGAGGAGTGCCGCCACGGCTGGCTGTTCAAGGCGCGCGAGGTGCGCGACGACGGGCACCCGGCGGACGATCCGCTGCGGCGCGGTGCCGAGGCGCTGCGGGCGTTCCACAGCCCGACGGGTCATCTGGAAGCGGCCCAGCTCATCGAGGCGGCCCGATTCCAACGGCTGAGCGGGGGGTGGGAGCAGGTACTGCGCATCCTGGCAACCCGGACGCGGCAGTTCCAGGCCGAGCAGCAACTGCTGCGGGCGGAGGCCGCCCACGAACTTCGCTGGCCGCAGGTGCAGTCGTTGTGCGAGTCGCTCGCCGCGGAGCGGGCGGAACAGGCGGCGGCGGCCCTCGCGGGGATCCGTGAGACGTTGCCGGACGACGAGAACGCGTGGCTCCCCGTCCTGGAGGAGGAGGTCCGGCGACTCGGCCGTCTCGGCGAACTGCTCGACGAGGCGCACGCGGCAGCCCGGTGCGAGAAATGGGCCACGGCGCTGAACCATTGCGAGGAGATCCTCGCCCAGCGGCCGTCGGGCTTCGGCGACGCGGTGGGGCTGCGGGACACGGCGCGCGAGGAACTCCGTCTGGCGGACGCCTGCGCCCGTGCGGACCGGGCCTCGGCGGCGATCGACTGGGCCACCGCCGAGGCG
>NZ_LRTR01000765.1 GCF_001550375.1 Streptomyces europaeiscabiei
CGCGCCCGGCTCGCTGAGCGCGAAGGCCGCGACCGCCTCGCCGTCGCTCACCCGGGGGAGCCAGCGGGCGCGTTGGGCCTCGGTGCCGTGGGCGTGCACCGGGTGGGCGCCCAGACCCTGGAGGGCCAGTGCCGTCTCGGCCTCCGTGCAGACGTACGCCAGTGACTCGCGCATCAGACAGAGGCCGAGGGCGCCCGAGGTGAACAGCCGGGAAAGCAGTCCCAGTCGGCCCAGCTCGGCGACGAGGGGGCGGTTGACATGGCCCGGCTCACCCTGGTCCGCCAAGGGGCGTAGGCGTTCGACGGCCAGGGCGCGCAGTTCGGCACGCCAGGCGAGTTGTGCCGGTTCGAGCGAGAATGCGGTCATCGCCGATCCCTTCTCCCCTGGGGGCCATTGCCGAGGCTATCGCGAACTGTTGACTGCCGTCACCAAGGCGATACGCTCGCTGGTGCGAGGCCACCCACGGCATGCGAGCCCACCACCACGTGCGAGTCCACTTCGGCAGGGACGACAGCAGGGGGCGAACGTCATGAAATCCAGGGTCACCGCCCATCTCGACACCTTCGCGCGTGACCGTCTCCCGCCGCCGGACCAGTGGGCGGAGCTGTCCTTCGGGCTCCCCGAGCTGCGCTACCCCGACCGGCTCAACGCCGCCGCCGAGCTGCTCGACGGCGGTGATCCCGGCCGGCCCGTCTTCCGTACGCCCGCCGGGGAGGTCTGGACGTACGGCGCACTGCGGGCCCGGGTCGACCGGGTCGCGCACACGCTGACGTCCGCCCTCGGCGTGGTTCCCGGCAACCGGGTCCTGCTGCGCGGGCCCACCACGCCCTGGCTGGCCGCGTGCTGGCTGGCGGTGCTCAAGGCGGGGGCGGTCGCGGTGACCGTGCTGGCCCAGCAGCGGCCTCAGGAGCTGGCGACGATCTGTGCGCTGGCGCGGGTGTCGCACGCGCTGTGTGACACCCGGCATGTGGACGACCTCACGAAGGCGGACGTCCCGGGGCTGCGGATCACCACCTTCGGCGAGGACGGCCCGCTCGTGCCCGGCCCGCCGACGGCGAACGGGGTCCGGGGCCCGTACGAGGCGGTGGACACGGCGGCCGACGACGTGGCGCTGATCGCGTTCACCTCCGGTACGACCGGGCGGCCCAAGGGGTGTGTGCACTTCCACCGGGACGTCCTGGCGATCGCGGACACCTTCTCGAAGCATGTACTGCGGCCCCGGGCGGACGACGTGTTCGCCGGGTCGCCCCCGCTCGGTTTCACCTTCGGTCTCGGCGGCCTCGTCGTCTTTCCGATGCGGGCCGGCGCCAGCGCCCTGCTGCTCGAACAGGCGGGCCCCAGGCAGCTGCTGCCCGCGGTCGCCGAGCACGGGGTGTCGGTGCTGTTCACCGCGCCGACGGCCTACCGGGCGATGCTCGGGGAGCTGAACGGGTCGGACGGGTACGACGTCTCGTCACTGCGGCGGTGTGTGTCGGCGGGCGAGAACCTGCCCGAGGCCACCTGGCGGGCCTGGCACGAGCGGACCGGACTGCGGATCATCAACGGCATCGGCGCGACCGAACTGCTGCACATCTTCATCTCCGCGGCCGACGACGACATACGACCGGGGACGACGGGGGTGCCGGTACCGGGGTGGCACGCGCGCGTGCAGGACGCGGACGGGGCGCCGGTGCCCGACGGGGAGCAGGGGCTGCTCGCCGTACGTGGTCCGGTGGGGTGCCGCTACCTGGCGGACGAGCGTCAGCGGGAGTACGTGCGGGGCGGCTGGAACGTCACGGGTGACACGTACGTCCGCGAGCCGGACGGGTACTTCCGCTATGTCGCGCGAGCCGACGACATGATCGTCTCGGCCGGTTACAACATCGCGGGCCCCGAGGTCGAGGAGGCCCTGATGCGCCATCCGGAGGTGGTGGAGACGGCGGTGGTGGGGCGGCCCGACGAGGCCCGCGGCCAGGTCGTCGTCGCCTATGTGGTCGTCGCGGCGGGGGCCGTCCGGGACGGCGACGGACTGCGCGCGTTCCTCACGTCGGAGCTGGCGCCGTACAAGTGTCCGCGCGAGATCGTGTTCCTGGACGCGCTGCCGCGCACGGCGACCGGAAAACTCCAGCGGTTCCGGCTACGCACCCTAAGTGACCAGCAGTGATGCCGACGACCTAAAATGATCAACGTGTCCGAACAGCACGCACCACGTTCGCTCATCGTCACCTTCTACGGCGCGTACGGCCGTTCGGTGCCGGGTCCCGTGCCCGTCTCCGAGCTGATCCGGCTGCTCGCCGCCCTCGGTGTCGACGCGCCCTCCGTCCGCTCCTCGGTGTCCCGGCTGAAACGGCGCGGCCTGCTGCTGCCGGCCCGCACGGCGGCGGGGGCGGCCGGGTACGAGCTGTCGGGCGACGCGCGGCAGCTTCTGGAGGACGGCGACCGGCGGATCTACGCGACGGCGCCCGAGCAGGACGAGGGCTGGGTCCTCGCCGTGTTCTCGGTGCCGGAGTCGGAGCGGCAGAAGCGGCACGTGCTGCGCTCCCGGCTGGCCGGACTCGGCTTCGGCACGGCCGCCCCCGGCGTGTGGATCGCGCCGGCCCGGCTGTACGAGGAGACCCGGCACACCCTGACCCGGCTGCGGCTCGACCCGTACGTGGACCTGTTCCGGGGCGAGCACCTCGGGTTCGCGGCGACCGCCGAGGCGGTGGCGCGGTGGTGGGACCTGGCCGGGATCGCCAAGCAGCACGAGGCGTTCCTCGACCGGCACGCGCCCGTGCTGCACGACTGGGAGCACCGCGTGGACACCCCGTCGCAGGAGGCGTACGCCGACTACCTGCTGGCCCTGGACTCCTGGCGCCAACTGCCGTACGCCGACCCCGGGCTGCCCGCCGCGCTGCTTCCGGCGGACTGGCCGGGCGTGCGTTCGGCGGCCGTGTTCCGGGCGCTGCACGCGCGGCTGCGGGACGCGGGGGCAGCGTTCGCCGGCACCGAATCGTAAAGCCCTGTAACAATCTCGTTCACAAAGGGAACCCTCAGGGTTCTACTTCAATCTTCTCAGAATCCTTACTTACCATCCTGACGCATGAGTCTCATGCGCAACCTGAACCGTGCTCTCACCGCCACCACGGGTCTGCAAGTACGCAGAGCCCCCGCGGCGGCGCCCGCCGCTCCCAGGGACACGGCGCCGAAGCCGGCCGCGAAGAAGCCCACGGCGGTGTACCGATGTCCGGCTCCCGAGGACCTCGCCACGGACCGGTTGCTCAGGCAGCCGGTCTTCATCATGTCTCCCGTGCGGTCCGGCTCCACCCTGCTGCGGATGCTGATGAACGCGCACCCGCGGCTGCACTCCCCGCACGAACTGCACATACGCCGTCTGGAGGTGGGCTACGGCAGCAGGTTGTCGCAGAAGGCGATGAGCGCCCTCGACCTGGAGCGCGGTGACCTGGAGCATCTGCTGTGGGACCGGGTCATGCACCGCGAACTGGTCAGGTCGGGCAAGGACTTCGTCGTCGAGAAGACCCCGAGCAACGCCTTCGTGTACGAGCGCATCCGGGACTGCTGGCCCGACGCCCGCTTCGTCTTCCTGCTGCGCCACCCGGTCTCCATCGCCCAGTCGTGGCACGAGGGCGACCCCGACAAGCGCACCTACGACGAGGCCGCCACCGACGCGCTGCGCTACATGAAGGCCGTCGACAAGGCCCGCGAGGCGCTCACGGGCCACACCGTGCGCTACGAGGACATCACCGCCGAACCCGAGAAGGAGATGCGGCGGCTCTGCGACTTCCTCGACATCGCCTTCGAACCGGCCATGCTCGACTACGGCAGGAAGGACGATGCCCAGGTCGTGAAGGGCCTCGGCGACTGGCGCGACAAGATCAGGACCGGTCAGGTGCAGTCGGGGCGCGCGCTCCCCGCCGAGGACGACATCCCGGAGATCCTGCGGCCGATGTGCCGGGCGTGGGGCTACGGCAAGTGAGGCCGCACGCCGAGATAGCCGAGGTCTGGCCGCGTGGCGGCCGCATCAGACTCCTCGGACGCATCCACGGGGTACCGGCGGAAGGCACCTGGCGACTGGTCCTCACCCGCCGTTCCCACGCCGGCCTCAGGCTGCGCTACGACGCCGCCGTCCAGGGCGACCGCTTCGAGAGCGAGCTGCCCGTCGGCGACCTCGCCGCCTCCGACCGGGCGCCCGTCGAGGAGTGGGACATCCACCTCACCGACGGCGAGGTCGAACTGCGCGCCGGGAAGCACCTCGACGACGTACGCGGCAAGAAGAGGATCTTCGTGTATCCGGAGCAGCGCACCGGAGACCTCCGTGTGCGCCCCTATTACACGATCAAGGACAACCTGTCTCTGGAGTGCCGCACGGGAGGCCCCGCATGACCGACCGCCGTCCACTCCCCCAGCGCCCGCACGTCCGGTATCTGCTGCTGCACGCGTACGGCCGGGGCGGCACCATCCGCACGGTGATGAACCAGGCCAACTCCCTCGTGGCGGCGGGCTGGACCGTGGAGATCGTCAGCGCGCTGCGCCGCCGAGACGACATCCAGTTCCCGCTCGACCCCCGGGTGAGGGTCTCCACCGTCGTGGACATGCGCGAGGGCGCCCACACCCCGCCGTCGGGCCTCGTCGCCCGCTGGCGCGACCGCAGGCGCGGCGAACTGCTGGAGGCGCCCGCACGGCACGTCCCGAAGGGCGAGTTCGGTTACCGCTACTTCAACCGGTACGTCGAGGACCGGCTCATCGCGTACCTGCGGTCACTGACCGACGGCGTCCTGGTCACCACCCGCCCCGCGTTGAACTTCCTGGCCGCGGAGCACGCCACCGGCGGTGTGGTCCGCGTCGCCCAGGAACACATGAACCTCGGCACCCACAAGCGGGACGTGCAGCAGCGCATCCGGGAGACGTACCCGCGCTTCGCCACCGTCGCCGTGCTCACCGCGCGTGATCGCGACGAGTACGCGGAACTCCTGCCCGGCACCCGGGTCGTCCGCATCCCCAACGCCGTGCACTCCCTCGACCAGGTCCCCGCCGACCCGAGGTCGAAGATCGCGGTGGCGGCCGGCCGGCTCTTCCCGCAGAAGGGCTTCGACCTGCTGATCCCGGCCTGGGCGAAGCTCGTCGAGGCCTACCCCGACTGGCAGTTGAGAATTTACGGCAGCGGTGAGAAGAAGTCGGAACTTCGTCACCTGATCGAAGAACACCATCTCTACAATCACGTCTTCCTCATGGGACACACCGACCGCTTGGACGACGAACTCGCCAAGGCCTCCTTCTATGTGCTCAGTTCACGCTTCGAGGGGCTGCCGATGGTGATGATCGAGGCGATGAGCCACGCCCTTCCCGTGGTGAGCTTCGACTGCCCGACCGGCCCCGCCGATGTGCTCACGCACGGCGTGGACGGGCTGCTCGTCGCACCCGAGGACCCCGACGCGCTCGCCGACGCCATGGCCAGGCTGATGGCCGACGAGGTGCTGCGCGCCGACATGGGCGTGGCGGCGGTCCTGACGGCCGCCAGTTACGGCCCGGACTCCGTCCATCACCGCTGGGAGTCCCTCTTCACCTCCCTCCACGAGCAACGGCACGGCATCGCCGCCGGCGCCGCGAAAGGAACGCACGCATGACCACCTCGTCCAGGGCGTCCAAGGCCCAGGGAGCCACGGTCTGGCTCACCGGACTGCCGAGCGCGGGCAAGACCACCATCGCCCGTGTCCTCGCCGGCCGGCTGCGGTCCGAGGGGCACCGTGTGGAGGTTCTCGACGGTGACGAGATCCGCCGCTTCCTCTCGGCCGGCCTCGGCTTCTCCCGCGAGGACCGCCACACCAACGTGCAGCGCATCGGCCTGGTCGCCGAGGTCCTCGCCCGCAACGGCGTGCTGGCCCTGGTCCCCGTCATCGCGCCGTACGCCGACAGCCGCGAGGCCGTCCGGGGGCGCCACGACGTGAGCGGCACGCCGTACATCGAGGTGCACGTCGCCACCCCCGTCGAGGTGTGCAGCGAGCGCGACGTGAAGGGCCTGTACGCCCGTCAGGCCGCGGGCCGGCTCAAGGGACTGACCGGTGTCGACGACCCGTACGAGCCGCCGGCCGACCCCGCGCTCGTGCTCCCCACACAGGACCAGACGCCCGAGGAGTCGGCCGCGTCCGTGTACGCGCTGCTGGCGGACCGGTGCCTCGTATGACCGTCCACACGCTGTCCCACCTGGACGCGCTGGAGTCCGAGGCCGTCCACATCTTCCGTGAGGTGGCGGGTGAGTTCGAGCGGCCGG
>NZ_LRTR01000766.1 GCF_001550375.1 Streptomyces europaeiscabiei
CCCAGCGGCCGCACCGACGGCCGACCCGATGGCCAGCGCCGCCGGCACCGTCGTGACCTCCTCGCCCGGCCCCAACCGCACCCGCCACTGGTGCCCGGCGTCGGTCGGACCGTTCACGGCGAGGTACGTACCGTGCTCCCGTTCCCCGAGGTCCCAGCGCCACCCGGCCGGCGACTCCACCTGCCAGACCCACGCCCGGCCCCCGCCCCGTTCGGTCAGCGCCCCCATCGGAAGATGCCCGTCACTGGGCCAACTGCCCCGCCCGGTGAGGGCGAGCGCCGCCCGGCTGTCGTGCTGATGGACGTCGACGCTGATGTCGGCGACCGTCGCCCGCAGCGGCTCGGCGTACCAACGGCACTCCGCGAGCCAGTCGTTGCGGGCCCGGTGCACGTCGAGAACGTCGGGTGAGGGAAGCCCGCCGAGAAGAAGGCTGCTGACGGACTGGACGACGAGGGGCTCGATGCCGTCGTTGCGGAGCCGCACCCGGGAGCGGAGGACGGCGACCCCGGCGGGGGAGGACAGCTCGACGAACGCCGTCAACCCGCTCGCGGAATCGTGGAGTTCGACCGTCAGCCGCTCCCAGCCACCGGCACCTTCGCCACCACCGGCACCTTCACCACCACGGTCACTGCGATGCCCCCGGTACGCGAGCCCCGCACCGAACGCCGTACCGGTGAAGCGCGGCCCGGACCACCCGCTGCCGTGCCCGAACGCGGTCAACTCGACCAGCGGAAGGGCGACGTCAGGATCGACCGTGTCACCCCAGGGGCCGAGCCGGGTCAGCCGCAGCGTTCCGTCGGGGGCCGTCGCGAACTCCGTCTCGATCGCCGGGTGACCCCAAGTGAACGCCACCTCGGCGCTGTTGGCGCCGGTCCCGCCGTCCCGCACGTCGCTTCCGCCGAAGTCGCTGGCACCCGAGTCCAAGTCGCTTCCCCTCCCAGGCCGTCCCGTCCGTGCGCCGTCCGCCGCGGGAGGCGCCCGTGTGAATCCCTTGTTACGTTCTTCGTTGCGGTCTCTTGACGACACTCGTGTGACCGGTCACAATCCTGGCATGAATGTGACCGGTCACACAAGACGCCCGGCGAGCATCCGAGACGTCGCGACCGCCGCCGGAGTCTCGTACCAGACGGTTTCCCGGGTGATCAACAACCACCCGAGCGTCAAGCACACGACGCGGGAGCGGGTGCAGGCGGCCATCGACGAGCTGGGGTTCCGGCGGAACGCCACCGCGCTCGCGCTGGCCAGCGGGCGCAGCCGGGCCGTGACCGTGCTGACCGCCAACACCACCCACTACGGCTATGCCTCGATCCTCCAGGGCATCGAGGAGGCGGCGCGGGCGGCGTCGTACGCGGTCGGGATCGGTGTCCTCGAATCGGCGGACGAGGCCGCGGTCGCCGCCGAGGTGCAGCGCGCGTCGGACGCGGGCGGCGGTCTCATCGTGATCGCCTACGATCCGGCCGGTGTGGCGGCCCTCAACGCGGTCCCCGCCCAACTGCCGGTCGTCGGCGTGGTCGAGACCCCCGCGACCCCGCCCGGCGGCGACCGCCCCTGGGTGTGGACCGACGACCGCGAGGCCGCCTACGAAGCGACCCGCCACCTGCTCTCCCTCGGCCACGAGACCGTGCACTATGTCGCGATCCCGTCCAGCACCCGGCGGACCAGCGCCGCCCGTACCACCGGCTGGCGGCAGGCGCTCAAGGAGGCCGGGGCACCCGAACCCCGTCCGCTGCAGGGGAGTTGGGGTCCGGCCGGGGGGCATGCGGCCGGGCTCAGGCTGGCGAAGGACCCGGCGGTCACCGCGGTCCTGTGCGGAAACGACGACCTCGCGCTCGGTGTGCTGCGCGCGCTGCACGAGGCCGGGCGGTCCGTGCCCGGCGAGGTGAGCGTCGCCGGGTTCGACGACGCCCCGCACTCCGCCTATCTGACCCCGTCCCTGACGACCGTACGCCTGGACTTCACGGGCCTCGGCAGGTCCGCGTTCGCCCTGCTGCACGGGGTGCTGGAGGAGTCCGCGCAGATCGCCCCGCACCCCGTCTCCGTCCCGGAACTGGTGGTGCGGGAAAGCGCGGGCCCCCCGCCCGCCACCGCCTGAGCACACCCCGGCCGGGTGCGCCCCACCCCGGCCGGGCACCCCCCACCCCCCCC